>JAKQVC010000165.1 GCA_029571985.1 Bacteroidota bacterium
TGATTTTTATTGATAAATGGTTTAGCGCCGATAAACCGGAAGATATCAGCGATAGCAATCACATACCATATAAAAATGCTTTTCTGATTGGACTCTTTCAATGCCTCGCCGTTATTCCGGGTGTTTCGCGTTCGGCAGCAACTATCATTGGCGGACTATCACAAAAACTCACCCGCAAAGCCGCGGCGGAATTTTCTTTTTTTCTGGCCATACCCACTATGGCAGGTGCGATGTTTAAGTCGATGTTTATGGATGAAATTGAAAGCGGTGCAAACGCCGGTTTACGTCCCTACGAATTACTGCTGCAACATCAGGAAAATATGACGGCATTTATTATTGGCAATATCATCGCCTTTATTATTGCCATCATCGCTATGCGCAGCTTTGTTGGCTATTTAACCAAACACGGATTCCGCATGTTTGGATATTACCGCATTGTGGTTGGTGGCATTATTCTTATTCTCCTTCTTGCAGGAGTCGATTTACAGATCATTTGATCATGCATATAACGCCCGAAAGTATTCAGGAAGGTCAGTTCTTACTGATCAATAAACCCCTGCACTGGACAAGTCACGATGTGATCGCCCGGTTGCGCGGACCACTGAAATCTTTTACGGGAAATCGGAAATTAAAAGTGGGTCACGCCGGAACACTCGATCCGCTGGCAACCGGATTACTAATTGTGCTTACCGGAAAAGCCACCAAACGCGCCGAAGAAACACAAGGATTAAATAAAGTCTATAGCGGCACGCTCACACTCGGAGGTATTACGGAAAGTTATGATTTAGAAACTCCGGTTTTAAATCCATTGCCATTTGCACATATCACTGAAGCAGAAATTCAGGCAGCTGCCCAAACGTTCACCGGCGAATTGCAACAATATCCACCTAAACATTCTTCTGTAAAAATTGAAGGAAAGCCGGCCTATGTATATGCACGAGAAGGCGAAGAAAAAGCAATGCGACCCAGAACAATTGAAGTATTTTCATTTGATATTACCGGCATACAATTACCAGATATTCATTTTCGCATCGCCTGCAGCAAAGGCACTTATATCCGGTCACTGGCACACGATTTCGGCCAACACCTGGGTTGCGGCGGATATCTGTCGGCCTTATGCCGTGATCAAATCGGTACATATCATTTAGAAAATGCCATGGAATTAGCTGATGTGCTCAGCATCATTAAACCCTCCAAAACCTGAACACTGCATTCCTGCAGAACATTTACCTTTGACATATGCTGGTAATACGCCATATCGATCAATTACCTGACCTCAGCGGTTGTGTTGTCACCATCGGCACTTTCGATGGCGTACATCTCGGCCATAACGTTATTATTAAAAGAATTACCGAAGAGGCAAAGGCCAGAAATGGTAAAAGTGTTATTATTACTTTTTATCCGCATCCGCGACAAATTATCACACCGGGATCTCCCGTTTATCATTTAACCACACTGGAAGAAAAACTGCACATACTGGAGCAGCGCGGTGTAGATGTGGTTGTAGTCGTTCCATTTTCAAGAGAATTTTCAGAAATATCTGCTGAGGAGTATGCCGAACAATTCCTGATAAAGAATTTCAAACCTGCCGTAATTGTTTTTGGCTATGATCATAAATTCGGTAGAAACCGTTCAGGCGATATTCATTTATTGAAACGCATTGCACAAACATATCACGTACTGGTTGAAGAAATCCCCGCACATATCATCGACTCGCTTACGGTGAGTTCATCACGCATCCGCACATTCCTCTCATCCGGAAATATTGCGGAAGCTAACGAATTACTTGGCTATCCCTATGCCCTCTCAGGTCCGGTAGTCATGGGCGATCAGATTGGCCGCACACTCGGTTTTCCAACCGCGAATATTTTTTTGGAAGAACCCTACAAACTCATTCCAGCCGACGGTGTATATGTAGTGCGCGTGTTATGCAGTCGCCGGAACACACAATATTTCGGATTGCTAAGCATTGGTAACAGACCAACCTTCAATAAAACCGAAAAACGCATTGAAGTACATATCCTCAATTTCACCGATACCATTTACGGAGAGCGTTTAAAAGTGGAACTGCTGCATTTTATTCGTGCTGATAAAAAATTTGCCAACGTCGACAGCCTGATTGAAGCTATGCACGAGGATAAAAATACATCCCTGGAATGGCTGCGCACGAATTCGCTGATAGACTAATTGCTATCTACAACATAATTTTATAAACCATCTCCCGCAACAATTCCTCATGCGGCACCTCGTTGTTGTTTACGCCTTTAGAACGCAAATCATACTCCAGTAAAATCTCAAATATTTCCTCTACACGCTGCACTGTATATAATGACCTCGCCTTGCGATAGGCATTTTTTTGCGTACTGTGAATTTGATATATTTTAAACATATCAAAATCACTCACATCTCCCCCAATTAAATAATGATATAAGCGCTGAAATGCTGCATGTATGTTGGTGATGTTTAAAACAAATGGATTGGCTTTCTGATTATCATTCAGATACTGCACAATAGTATATGCCTGTGTCGCATTTTTTTCCAGCAAGGCCGACTGCAATTCAAAAATATTATAGTCTTTGCTGATACCAATATTCTTTTCAATTTGGGCAACAT
Organism: Bacteroidota bacterium; assembly: GCA_029571985.1. Lineage (GTDB taxonomy): Bacteria > Bacteroidota > Bacteroidia > Chitinophagales > BACL12 > UBA7236. The sequence continues at coordinate 2,614 of JAKQVC010000165.1, forward strand.
CCACAATGCCGTTTTCAGGAATATTGATGCATAATTTATCCAGCTCATTAGAAATCTTTGCCAGATCATTACCCAAATACTCAACCAACAGATGCGACGCGCTGCTGTCAATAGTCACTTTCTTCCGCTTCAGGTATTGCGTGATAAATATGGGCACCTCCGAATCTTTCACCGGTTGCGATTCAAATACCAGCCCTTTATCTTTAATTTGTTTAAATAATTTTTTCCGGGCGTCAAATTTACCGTCCTTAAAACATATCACTAAAATAGTAGTGGGTGAAGCCCTTTCAACATACGCATCTAATAAATCAATTTCTTTGCCTCTGTCCTTCATGGTTTGCGCTTCTTTCAATATCACCAGATTGAAATCAGCAAACATCGGATAGCGCATGCAGGCATCCATCACTTGTTGCGGGTGACTATCCTTTCCATAAAACACGGTAAAATTGAAATCCTTCTGCTCTTCAGTCAATATCGTTTGCTCCATATACTCCGCAATCCGGTCAATATAATACGACTCCTCCCCATGCAATAAATACACCGGTTTAAACTTGCGCGCCTTAATATCCTGAATCAGATCACGGTAATCCATCAGGCAAATTTAATGTTTGTAATTTTATGCCCATGTCATCCGACCCAAACCCTTATCAATTGCGCATCATTCAGCAGGATGGTAAGGAGCGGGTTTTTGACATTATCCGCAAAAAATATGTCGTGCTCACACCGGAAGAATGGGTGCGACAACACATCATCCACTACCTCATCAACGAACATAAATTTCCGAAAGCCCTTATCAGCGTTGAAAAACAGCTCCTCCTCAACGGCCTCACCAAACGCACCGACATCGTGCTCTACAACCGCCGCGCAAACCCCATCCTCATTGTGGAGTGCAAATCGCCCGATGTTGCCCTAAACCAGGCCGTTGTCGATCAGGCAGCCCGCTATAACCTGACTTTGCGCGTGCCATGGCTTTGGGTGACAAACGGAACTAAGCATGCCATTTGCAAAATAACTTTAGATACGGAATCATGGCAGTGGGTAGATGAATTACCGGGGGTGAATGACCTGCTCGGGGGCGAATAAGTGTAGTTTCAAGTACGCTGTTATTCTACGTAGTACAAGCAAAAGCTCCGCGCAGCCTTCTAATCTTCTTTCACCGAAAACTTAAATCCTACACCACGCACATTTTCGATTTCTACGGAAGCGTCATCAGCAAACATTTTTCGCAGGCGACTAATAAACACATCGAGACTTCTGCCGATATAATAATTATCCTCACCCCACACCTGATGCAAAATAGATTCGCGACGAACCACCTGATTGCGGTTAATGGTGAGCATACGCAGTAATTCAGCCTCCCGAATGGTGAGTGTATGTGTATTCGTCTGATTTGATAAGGTTAATTCTTTAAAGTCGAAAGTATATGAACCTATCAGGTAAATATGTTTTTCCTCCGTTACAGTACTTTGGGCGAATACTTTACTGCGTTTTAAAAAAACATCGATTTTATGCGTGAGCTCATCAATGCTGAAAGGTTTGGTGATATAATCATCGCCACCCAATTTAAAGCCCTGAAGTTTATCCTCCAGCATCGATTTTGCTGTAAGGAAAATAATCGGAACGTGCTTATCCTTATCCCGCATTTTCTGAGCTAATGCAAAACCATCAATTTTAGGCAACATCACATCCAGAATCACCAAATCAAATTTTTGTTTTTGAAAGGTTTGTGCAGCTGTGAGTCCATCTTCACAAAGGGTAATATCTAATCCGCGCTTTTGCAGATTATCCTTCGTTACAAAGCCTAGGTTTACATCATCTTCAACGTATAATATGCGTGGTTTTTTTGAGTCCATGTCGTTCGTTCAGGGAATGATGATGGTAAATATACTACCTTTCTTGATTTGTGAGTCCAGTCGCAGGTTCCATTTATGCGCTTTGGCAATGATTTTTACATAGTTCAATCCCAGTCCATATCCCTTCACATTATGCACATCGCCGGTAGGCACACGGAAAAACTTTTCGAAAATTTTACGGTGAAACTCTTTGGGAATACCCATGCCGTTATCGGCTACACTTATGAAGAGCCCTTGCTGATCGCGTCCAACGGTTAACGTTATTTCGGGCAATTTATCATTGTATTTGAGCGCATTGTCCAACAACGTATGAATCACATTTTGCAGGTGCACCCTATCGGCTGTAATCACATCCTTGTCAGTTCCAAATTCTGTCATAATACTACCGCCCTTCTCCTCTATACGCAAAGTGAATGACTGAATAATCTCATCAACCAGTGGTATTACATGGAATGTTTCCAGATTCAGGGTTAATTCATCCTCCTCTAATCTGGCCAATTCTAATATTTTACTCACCTGCCCCGTCAGGCGAAGGTTTTCATTTTTAATAATCGTGGCATACCCTTTCAGGCGCTCAGGTTCTGCAGCAATATCCGGCTCCAATAATACATCGGCTGAAATACCAATGGTAGAAATAGGCGTTTTAAATTCATGCGCCAGATTATTGATAAAATTCTTCTGAAACTTACTCAAACGCTGTTGTCGCAAAATGACATCTATCGAATATCCAAAAAATGCCAACACCACTGCAAGCGCAATAATAGATGTCGCCCATACAAACAACATCACTGAATTCACAATGGGACGCTGCGGGAAATTTATCTTGAAATAATAAGTAGATTCTGTCAGATTCGGCAAATTGGTCGGATATACAATCGGACCACTTTCAGTTGCTGCAGTAATAGCCTGCTCAAAAACTAAATCATCGCGCGTCGACTCATAAACCTGATAAATAAAATCCACTTTATGAAACGGATTCGAAAATTCGCTGCGCATCAGATAGTCGAGCTGATTGAGATCAATCGGCTCATTAATATCAACTAAATACGTATGTGGCGAAATGCGGATTACCGGTTGGGAGGTAACTTTTTTTCCGTGTTGCGCAATTTCAATTTTGGCGGCAACCTGCTCCAGCGTTACCGTAATGGCATTTTCAAAATTGCTCTGATTGATTAACAAACCTTTGCGAATCCAAAATGCCTGCGACACAATAATGGTAACGATAGCCACAATGCCTAAAGCTATAACCCAACGTATCGTTCTTACATTCATAGTGCTGCAGCCTAAAGATACAGGATTCGTATCTTACGCGATAGACGTTACTTACCGGTTGCCAGTTGCTCTCTCGGTTGTATTAAACCTGAATTCATCGCATACACCATCAACTCTCCGGTTGAATTAATACCCAGTTTTTTCATGATATTCTTGCGATGCGTGGTAATGGTATGAAAACTCCGGTACAGTTTGTCCGCAATCTGACGCGTGGTATAACCATTGGCAATTAAACGAATAATCTCAATCTCCCGTTCTGATAACCCGGTAGCATCACAATCGTCCACAACGGATGGCGCACCTTCTGTCAGAATATTAATCACTTTGTGACAATACATATTCTCATTTCGCAATAAAGCATATATCGCATCAATGATTTCTTTTTCATCACAAGTTTTGGTCAGAAATCCTTTTGCACCACCCTCCACCATTTGTCTGACACGGTCGGGGTTACTGATATCGGTAATTAATAGTGTTCTGGCTTCCGGACAAACCGTTTCAATCGTATGCAAATCATCCAACCTGAATCCTTCCAGACTTAAGGGGTCAATCACCACAATGTCGGGGCGCAAATCATGCAGATTCTCAAACAGATCTTGTTTGTTAACCATCACACCTAATACATGAAAGTCGGGATGCCGCGAAAAAATAGACTGCAGGCCCTCAATGATGATGTACTGCGTTTCAGCGATCAGTATGTTGATTCTGGCCAAAAAATTTATTTAGACAAATTCTAAACATAAAGGTAGGGGAAATGTTCGAAACCGCCTAAATCTGGCTGAAAATCAACAAAAACGGCGACCACACGGGTCGCCGCTTGTATCTTGATATGGCTTTTTTAGTGTGCAACGATGCAGGTTGCCCGTGCAAATTCGTTTTCGGCACGCATTTGGATGTGGTATAAACCGGAGGGCAGTTGCTGCATATCGCAGACAACCAGTTGTGTTTTGTACGTTACCGGCACCTGAACCTGCTCTCCAGAGGCATTGGTAATGATGATGTCAGGGGTTGCTTTCCAGTGTGCTGGCAATCGTATCTGCATCAGGGTTTGCACCGGATTCGGGAATGCCTGTATGGCTGCTTCATTTTCAGCTATAACACCAACTGTTTCAGGTGCATAATCCTCTGCACAATCCGCTTCCTTAAAGGTATAATTGCCCGAGGTGCAATCATCGCACATTACCCGTTTTACGAAGCAGGCAATCGCTGCTGCGGTATATTCAGGTTCGTAGGCAACATGTCCTTCCGTGGGATTCACATGCAACTCAGTGCAAACGCCCAGGCTTGACAGATACTCGGTAATACCCGCCCCGCCATACACATTGGGATAATCGGTACAAGATTGAATAGTACCGTAATAAGGCGGTATGATATCATCACCGGCGCCATAAAAGGCGATAGTCGGCTTTGCTTCCGATGCAGATATATCCTCAACATTATACATACCGCCCCACATGCTGATATATCCTTTTACAGAAAAGTCAATGGCCACATTGTTGGTCTCATTATCAATGCCACCATAATAGGCACTTAGGAAAGGAAAGTCGGTATCCCACTCTTCCTGACTGGTGAACATGCTGGTTAATATGGCATACACACCTGCACTTTCACCTCCGGCAAAAATCTGTGCGGTATCAATGCCGTATTTCTCCCTTTGGGAAACCACAAACCGCATACTCGCCTGCACATCCTGCATGGCCCGGTAAATGGCAATAACCAGAGAGGCCGGGTCGCCGGCACAGTCAACGGGCGAACCCATCCAACCCTTGCGATAATTTGTGGAAACAACCACATATCCCGCCTGAGCCAGCATTTGTTGATAGTAAGTGAGATTTTCTTTTTCTCCACCCCAGAACCCGCCACCATGTGCTAAAAAAATCAAGGGACGTTTCTCCATTGCATCAATAGCCGGATCCGGATAGGCGATATCAAAATAATTGAAATCGGGGTGAGGCTCATTGTCATACCAATTATCAGCAAAACCGTAGGTAACATTTGTTTCCCAAACGATATCGCTTGCGGTAAAAATTGGAGCCCCGGTAAATCGGGTGTCGTTACAATATTGTGCCCACAGGGAGTTGGCGTGTGTGAATGTCAGGAGGAGCGCGGTTAAGAGCCTTGACATTCGAGTGTTCTTTTAACTGATTAACGAATACTAATTGTGTTTTGGAGATAAAAGAACGATGCACAAAAATACAATCGTATGCCGGAATTGTTCATACAGAAATCATGAATTTATGACAACATAAATGTTAATAATCTGGTTTATTTAGTCAACCCCTTATAAAAAGTGTTAACCTCCTTGGTCCATTTTTTATTTTCTTCCACAAACGGAAAATGACCTGCGTCTTTCATAATAACTAAGGTGGCATCCGTAAACCGCTGTTGCAATTGAATGTCAGCCTCTTCCGGACTAATATCACAAGCGCCTCTGATGATGAGTGTAGGTATTGGAATATCCTTCATGCGTGGAAACATATCATAGTTTGCCATTTCCTGAACAAAACCATACATACTCATAGATGCTACCATATAAGTGGGTGGTAGTGCCGGGTCGAGCTTGCTGAGTTGGGTTGTATCGCAAAACAATATTTTAAAAGATAACAGCATGAGTTCCTCAATAGGTTCAACATCTCCTGCCCTGAAGGAACTCGACTGCAGTATTTCGGCTTTACGGGCACTATCAGCAGGTGTGCTTCTGCGTTGTGCTTCAATATTGGATTTTTCAGCCAGCGTTTTATTAAAAGGCACTGGCGAAATCAATACTAATGAGTTTACCTGTTCCGGATAATTCAATATATAATGGGCAGCCAACAATGCCCCCCAACTATGGGCCATGATATTGAGTTTTTTGATGCCGAAGTGTTTTCTAATAGCCTCAATATCATCAGCAAATGTGCTGAAATTCATTTGCGCTTTCACACATAATTGTGACTTCCCACTGGAGCGCTGATCATAAAAAATAATCGTATGTGTTTCTGCCAGCGCCGCAAAATGTGGTAAAAGGTAAGCATGGTTCAGTCCGGGCCCACCGTGAATTACCAGAATTGTATCTCCTTGTCCGATGGTTTTAATATATAGCTGTGTGCCATTGATATCCACCAACCCGGCACGCAGTGAATCCTGTGCATGAGCGTGTTGCATGTGCATGCCGAGGCATATCATAAAAAGGAAGAGACTATTGCGCATAAAAAAACCCTGCCGGTTTAAAGCAGGGTAGTAAAGGTATACATTACCGGATGATTATGCCAATACACTTGACTGTATTAACTCCGGCTTTTCTTTTGCAATCGCGTTAATGCCACCGGCAACATTTACCACATGGGTAAAACCGGCCTTAGCCATCAAACTGCAAGCCATCATACTTCTGTAGCCACCAGCACAATATACAATGTATTGATTGGTAGCATCGAGTGTATCCAGTTGTTCTGTTAATGCATTCAGGGCAATATGATGTGCTTCCATCACACGGTTCAGTTCAACCTCTGCAGGTTTGCGCACGTCAATCAACTGATAAGCTCCGGTATCCATCATGGAGGCAAATGTTTCAACATCAACCGTCGGAATTTGAGCAACCGGCAATCCGGCTTCTACCCAGGCATCAAAACCGCCTTCCAGATATCCGAGAATATTTTCATATCCAATACGTGCGAGACGTGTAATCGCCTCTGATTCTTTTCCTGCTTCAGTAATTAATATTAATGGTGTCGCAATATCAATCAAGGTGCCTGTCCACACCGCGAACTCGCCGCCCAATCCAATATTGACAGAACCCGGAATATGTTCAGCACCAAACGCAACTGCTGTGCGTGTATCCAGAATTAATGCGCCTTCTGCTGTTTCTCTTTGAACCGTTTCCGGAGATAAAGCAACCAAAGTAGTTACCATCACCTGATCCAAAGAGGTATATCCATGGATATTAATTTGCGCGTCTTTGAAAAAATATTGCGGTGCGGCAGGTTGCTCTGCACAAACTGCTTGTACAAATACCTCTTTATCTTCTATCTGCATCGCATAATTCATACTTTTTTGCATACCGATGGTGCTGCTGGTTTCTTTACCTAAATTTTTACCGCAGGCACTTCCGGCGCCATGACCGGGATACACGATGCAATGATCAGGTAATACTTTTATTTTCTTTTTCAGCGATTCAAATAACATGCCTGCCAGTGTTTCTGCATCCAGGTTACCACTCATTAAATCCGGACGACCTACATCGCCAATAAATAAAGTATCACCGGTGAAAATGCTATGCACTTTATTTTCTTCATCAAATAATAAATAACAGGTTGATTCAATCGTATGTCCCGGTGTATGCAACACCATCATTTTCACATCACCGATATCCAGCACATCATAATCTTTTAATACCGCAGCTGCATAATCAGGTTGTGCGCCAGGGCCGTAAACAATCACTGCTCCGGTTTTGCGCGCCAGTTCCAGATGACCGCTGACAAAATCGGCATGAAAATGTGTTTGCAGACTAAAGCGGATTTTTGCATTTCGTGAAGCGGCTAAATCAATATAAGGTTGCACATCACGCAGTGGGTCGATGATTACGGCTTCCCCTTTGCTTTCGATATAATACGCTGCCTGAGCCAGACAGTTGGTATACAGTTGTTGAATAAACATAAGTATTTAATTTATCAGGCGGTAATTATTCTCTCCGCCACGTTATTAAAAAAGTAAACAGGCGGCCGCCATTCAACGCGCCGCCTGTTGTATTATCACAATGTACCTCTTTTACGTTGTTCTTCTTCAATACTTTCAAAAAGCGCCTGGAAATTGCCTTTTCCAAATGATTTGGCACCAACACGTTGAATGATTTCAAAAAACATGGTCGGACGATCTTCTACAGGCTTGGTAAATATTTGCAATAAATACCCTTCTTCATCCCTGTCAACCATAATGCCTAAACCTTTCAGCACTTCCAGGTCTTCTTTAATGCTACCCACACGGTCCAATACAGTATCATAATACGTGCCCGGCACATACAAAAATTCAACACCGCGTTTGCGCAATTCGCTTACGGTAAAAATAATATCATCCGTGGCCACTGCGATGTGCTGACAACCTTCTCCCTCATAAAAATCAAGGTATTCCTGCACCTGCGAAACTTTCTTTCCTTTTGCAGGTTCGTTAATTGGAAATTTAATGCGCATATTGCCATTCGCCATTACCTTACTCATCAGGGCTGTAAATTCTGTAGAAATATCTTTATCATCGAACGTAATCAGGTTTTTAAAGCCCAATACTTCTTCATAAAATTTCGCCCAAACATTCATGCGACCTAAGCCCACATTGCCAACGCAATGATCCACATATTCTAATCCGATTGGTGTTGGATTATACTCGCTATCCCATTTCACAAAACCGGGCAGAAATACTCCGTTATAATTGCTTCTTTCAATAAAGAGATGTACTACTTCACCATAGGTTTTAATGCCGGCGATTTTTACTTCTCCATCCGCATCACTGCGCACTTCCGGATACATAAATGGTTCTGCACCATGTGCAAGCGTTTTCTCGAAAGATGCTTCACAATCATCCACCCAGAAAGCAATCACTTTAACGCCATCGCCATGACGACGCACGTGTTCTGCAACCGGATTATCACTGTGGTAAGCAGTAGTTAAAATGAGGGTTATTTTTCCCTGGCGCAGCACATACGATGCGCATTCGCGGTTGCCGGTTTCCAATCCGGAATAAGCCAGACTCTGAAAACCGAATGCGGTTTTATAATAATGCGCAGATTGCTTTGCGTTACCAACATATAATTCAATAAAATCGGTACCGTTTAAAGGCAGAAAATCTTCCTGCACCTGTGTTTTTTTCTGATCCAGTACGATGGTGTCCATATTAGTTGTTTTATCAGGTTTAAAATCTTGCTATTTTTTAGGCAGCAAGGTGGTTAATTAATGGGCTAGTTCTTTTGTAATCCAACTGAGGTAATAATCTTCAACCTCCAATTCGAGAGCAGTTTGTGTGATGCTTACCGGTTTAAACGGATCAATCATCACCGCCAATTCTTTAGTTTCGGTTTTGCCGATACTGCGCTCGATAGCACCCGGATGCGGACCATGTGGTAACCCGGCAGGATGGAGTGTTAATTGTCCTTGTTTAATATTATTTCGGCTCATGAATTCACCTTCCACATAATACAGAATTTCATCGCTGTCGATATTACTATGGTGATAAGGTGCAGGAATGGCCTGCGGATGATAATCATACATGCGCGGCACAAAAGAACAAACCACGAAGTTATTGCCCTCAAAATGCTGATGAATTGGCGGAGGCATGTGAATGCGACCTGTTAGTGGTTCAAAATTGTGGATGTTGAAGGCATATGGATATAAATATCCATCCCACCCTACCACATCAAACGGATGATTCGCATATACATACGGAAATACTTGTCCGCGTTTTTTAATCATAATCTCAAACTCACCCATTTCATCATAGGTCTGCAGATTTTCAGGTTTTCTGAAATCGCGTTCACAGAAAGGTGAATGTTCTAACAGCTGACCAAATTCATTGCGATAACGTCGAGGTGTTTGCACCGGACTAAATGATTCAATAAACAGGAATCGATTATCGTCGGTTTCGAAATGAATTTTATAAATCGTTCCGCGTGGAATAACGAGATAATCATGTTGGTCAAATTCGATATCACCATACATGGTATGCAGCGTACCGGCGCCTTTATGGATGAAAATTAATTCATCTGCATCTGCATTTTTGAAAAAGTAATCCGGAGATTGCGTAGGAGCAGCCAGGCCGATGTGCAAATCGCTGTTTACGAATAACACTTTGCGACTCATTAAATAATCTTCCTCAGCCGGAATATCAAAACCGCTAAAGCTGAGCATGCGCATATTATTTTCGATAGCCACTTTCGGGCGCATATCCACAGGATTGCCTGTACGCAACACCTGTGTCGGCGGATAAATATGATACACCAGCGACGACAGGCTGCTGAAACCCTGCGTGCCTACTAATTCCTCATTATACAATTTACCGGAACCATTGCGATACACGATATGTCGCTTGTTCGGGATTTTACCTAATTGATGGTACATTGGCATAGATAGGACAATTTATGTGACAAATTTCCCGCTCTGCCAGTCACGCTGAGGTGACTTAAGTCAATGTTTGAGGTGATGTTTTAACGGGATTTTTTCTGGGGGAAGGTCATTGGGGTGTCGACGTGTCGACGTGCCGACGTGAAAGGCTAGTGAGGAAGTGTGGTTCGCCTAGCGGCGAATTGGTGTGTGGAAGTGTGCAAATAAGAAATGCATTTCGATTCAACCGGTACTTTCCTTATATAGAAAAATGTATCGCCCTCTCTGCGACGGCAGGAGGCTTGCCGCTACGACAAAGGAGGTGTGGGGAGAGCCTGCCGCTCCGAGGAACGAGGTGTGGGGAGGGGTGAGGCAAGGAGAATGCAGATGTGTCAACGAGCGGAGGTTGAATGCAATTGTGTTCAGGTGTTCAGGTGTTCTGGTGTTCGGGTACTTTGTTCTTTCCCATCCGGTTTTTGCATATAATCTGCGTGAATCTGCGCGATCTGCGGGAGAAACTGGGTTGTAATTGGAGAGCAACTTTTTATGAACCTCACCCCCTAGCCCCCTCTCCATGAATGGTAGAGGGGGGACCATTTTTTTTTAAGGGAATAATTATTTTTTTTATTGCATGAATTCTTACTTTAAGTTGCCGAACTAATTTCTTTTTGCAACCTTATCGATTTCTCGTCTTAATGCCTGCCTTCCTCACGGCGGGGTTCTTGCATTAAATCTGCGGGAATCTGCGCGATCTTCGGGAGAAACTGGGTTAGAAATTGATACCGGCATTATTTGAACCTCACCCCCTAGCCCCCTCTCCATGAATGGTAGAGGGGGGACCATTTTTTGGTGAGTATAATTATTTTTTAATGCATGAATTCTTACTATAAGTTGCCGAACTAATTTCTATTTGCAACCTTATCGACTTCATGTCTTATCGCGTGTCCAGCTCACGGCGGGGCTCTTGCATTTGGAGTGCAAGTATAAAAAATTCATTTACATGTACTACAAACAGCCTTTATCCATTTTTGATAATACGCATAGTTTCTACGCCGTATTGAGAACTGCAAGTCAGAATGTATAATCCGGGTAATAAACTTTTTGTTTCGATGATGTTCTCTACGTCTTGCAGGCTTTTGGTAATAACCGGATGTCCGATAGCATCATAAATTGTTATAGTGGAATTTTGAGGACATTGTAAGATAAACGCATCTTTAAACGGATTAGGCATAACTCGGCAAATAGCCATCTGATTAGACTCCACACCTACAATGTCATCATACGTCCCAACACAATCATCATCAATAAAATTATATACTTCAACTGCACCCGGGTATATCAATGGATTTGTATCATCACAATCCGTGCTATCTAAAACGTATCCGGGAATCATGGTTTGACAAGATATCGTATCAATTTCCAAATTGCCGAAAGTATCCCCATCTGCATCCTGATAAAATGTGGCAAATATTGGAACATATTCGGGCTCAGATAAGTACTGAAAAATATTATATCTCAAATTAACTATATCTGGTTGCGGCCACGACCATGAAGTAACAGTTGTACCGGCAAAAATCACTTTACCTGCCCCCCATGATAATTCTGCAATAACCGTTTCATCCGTTGAATCTTTGGCAACTAATGGTGTTAATCCTGGTCCTGTGACAAATGCATGGCCAAAATAGTTTCCGTATAATGTTGTTGCAACCGGCCCAAATGGTCCTGTAAATACGGGATGCGAAGGTTCTATAACATTGGCCGTGAAGCAGTAATTGCCAACTGTATAGTCTAATATAACTCCACCAAAACCAAGATTAATATCCTCTCCATAATTAGGCGCCGCTTCGATATATAATTTTCCACCGGCATATACCCAGTCCTCTATGATTGACATATTCGCAGCAAGAAAATCCGCCATGGGTATTGCATGATCATCACCACCCTCAATAAATACAAAAAAAGACGTTGGACCGAATGCAAGAGAAACATCAACCGAATCATAATAAGCAGAATTCCATCCGCCACTTTCGGTACATGCGAAAAAGTAATCCATTTCTGTAATATTCGTATTGATTATCGGTGCCCATGTCCATGGTTCGGGTGGAGAACGCCTGATATACCAAGCCTCAGTTGCCTGAGCATTTAATTGAAATAGGGATAAGCTGATGCAAAAAGTAAAGAAGATTTTCATAGTGATGTGGGTTATAGAGAACTAAGTTACCAAAAAAACCAACCTTTAGCAACATCAATTGTCATATTACAGCCATGATCCATAGCAGCTGCATGCATTCACAATAAATACCATTTTCCAATTTCTTCCCGTCTCCCCATCTTCCCGGCCTCGTGAATTTTTTTCATCAATAAGCTGATTTAAAGCAGGTGCCTCGCCGAGAGGCGGACAGGCAGGAAGACTGTGAGACGGGAAGTGTTATTGGTAAATAAATTGCAAATATCAAAGCTCTACGAATTTAGCCGTGAAGTGGCGTAAAAATGGTTGCTCATACACAATTTTTAATCCCTTTGCTTTTTCACGCGTGCGACGCACTTCCTGGAATACCTCCACTACATAATCAATATGACTCTGCGTATACACACGGCGCGGAATAGCGAGACGCACGAGTTCATGTCGCGCCGGAATAAGTTTTTTCTTTGCATCGTATTTACCAAACATCACCGAGCCAATTTCTACACAGCGCACACCACCTAATGTATACAACGCGCAGGCAAGTGCTTGTCCCGGATATTGATGCACCGGAATATGCGGATATAATTTAGCCGCATCCACATATACCGCATGTCCACCCGTCGGATACATAATCGGAATATCCAGTGCCCGCAAATGATCACCGAGATAGCTTGTACTCTTAATTCGGTAGTTCAAATAATCATCATCAAATACCTCCCGCAATCCAACAGCCACAGCTTCCATATCGCGACCACTTAATCCGCCGTAAGTGGAAAAACCTTCCGTAATAATGAGTAATCCCATACAGGCATCTGCCAGTTTTTTATCGCGGAGGGTTAAAAATCCACCCATATTCACGAGTGCATCTTTCTTCGCACTCATAATGGAGCCATCAGCCATATCGAACATTTTTTTGGCGATAGCGCGATACGACTTGTCTGCATATCCTTTTTCTTTATGTCGGATGAACCAGGCATTTTCTGCAATGCGACAACAATCCAAAATCAGCAATACTTTATATTTCTTACAAAGCGCTGCAACTGCCTCCATATTTGCCATCGACACCGGCTGACCTCCACCGCTGTTATTGGTAACTGTCATGATAACAGCAGCAACATTTTTTTTATGTTGTTTCAACAATTTCTCCAATCTGTTGACATCCATATTTCCTTTAAAAGGATAATCGCTATCAAAATCTTCCGATTCGCGGCATGGAATATCAAACGCCTCTGCACCGCTGAACTCAATATTGGCCCTTGTGGTATCGAAATGTGTATTGCTGATAAACACTTTGCCTTTTCCGCCCAGGTATCCATATAAAATCCGCTCAGCCGCACGACCCTGATGTGTAGGCAACACAAACTCGCAACCGGTCAGATCGCTGACTTCACTATAAAATCGCTCCCAACTCTGCGCACCTGCATACGATTCATCCGCCTGCATAATAGCAGCCCACTGATTCTGACTCATAGCCGATGTGCCCGAATCCGTAAGCATATCAATAATCACCTGACTCGAATGTAACAGGAAAGGGTTGTAATGAGCAGCTTTCAGGTATTTCCTACGCTCAGCCACAGTGCTCATTTTCAGCGGCTCAACCGTCTTAATACGAAACGGTTCTATGATGGTTTTGAATGCCATAATACAGTTTTATGGCGCAAAGGTGAGGGAAATATGTGTGGGGAAGGGTGACTTTGGTCAATGGATATTAGACAGCAATAAATAAGCATGGAATGAGCAACAAAGGAATCATGGAAGCTATAACAAAATTTGAATTCTCCATATCAAATCTGACATGATTGCAGAGGATGAAATTTTATAGCTATTGTAGAAGAAACAGATAATTATTTGAAGTATGTATTATCATCTTATCGTTGAATGATAGTTAACCTACCCTCAGTGTGGTCAAAAAAAGCCTTTGTATCTATCAAGGTTTTCTGCATTTCATCCATGTCATCTCCATATATATTTTCACTAAATGCATGAGCCCTATTTAACATACTAATGTATGGAGCCGGATCGCCTTGCCGTGTCAATTTTCTCAATGCATCTATATAGTCATCCCTGTATACAGTAGGGATAATAATTTTAGATTGATTTCCGTTCACCAGTTCACTATTCATCATAATACGGGCTATTCTTCCATTGCCAT
>JAKQVC010000173.1 GCA_029571985.1 Bacteroidota bacterium
TCCAACATAACCGGAGGAATCGCCTATATGCATCCAAAAGGATATTTCGGAATTTCAGCCCAGAATATGATCAGTAATGCAAATAATGACGACATGTTCCGACATCCATCTGTAAATCTGTTTGCCACAGGCTTGTATGTATATACCCTTTCTGACGACTGGAAAATAATGCCCGGTTTAACATATCGGTTACCTGTTGGAAGTCCTTCTGTTGTGTACATTCAGGGCCATGTTCAATACCACGAAAAAATACAACTGGATTTTGGATATCGCCATGCCGGTACATATCAGCTGGGTATGCGCTGGAATATTATCCCCAAGGTGCAATTTTGGTATAGCTATGCTTATGATACTGCCTTTAGTTCAACTTCCGCAGCTGGCGGACATGAAGTAGGTTTGCGTTACGGTACAACTTTTTATTGATTACGATTATGCATTGTGTTTGGTTGCCTGATGTGGCTGAAGAGGAAATGGTCTGGTTACCGGAATCAGAGGTACATCATGTGGTACATGTGTTGCGCGCAACTGTGGGCACTCCAGTCAGATTTACGAACGGAGCGGGTGTAACCGGAACTGCCGAAATTGCGGAAATCAGCAAGAAAGCCTGCCGTGTGCGGGTGCTCACCAGGGTGCAGCATCAACGCACGCATCCTGAAATACATATCGCTTTTGGGGTATTGCATAATGCCGATAGGCTGCAGTTCGTTATGGAGAAATTGACAGAGCTCGGCGTACATCGGATAACCCCACTTATCACCGAACACACCGAAAGGCGTCAATTCAACCACGAAAAGGCAAAAGCGCATATGATTGCGGCAATAAAACAGTCGGGACACGCATTTTTACCCGATTTGACAGATTTGGTAAAGTTTTTGCAGTGGATACCACAGGTGCCTGCTGATATGCAGAAATGTATCGCACATTGTCATGTACCTGCCTTACCGCCTTTGCCAGCCACAATAGATACAAACCGGCCCGTTTGCCTGCTGATAGGCCCTGAAGGCGATTTTTCGCCTGATGAGGTGCGCGCTGCCACTCAGGCCGGATTTACTGAAGTATCTTTGGGCAACGCCGTTTTACGGGCCGAAACCGCGGCTATGGCTGCAGTCATTATGATTCAGACAAAACATTTGCTACATGTTTAAACATTTGCTTACCATCCTGTTTGCCGGCATGCTGCTGAGTTTCTCCCCTGCTCCGCAAGGTAATTTTGGTGTGGCGCTTTTAAAATATAACGGCGGTGGCGACTGGTATGCAAACCCCACTTCGCTGCCTAATCTGGTCACCTTTTGCAATAAAGAACTTGGGCTGAATATGTCCACCGACATCCCAACCATTGAAGTCGGATCAACAGAATTAATGAACTATCCTTTCATCCACATGACCGGACATGGGAATGTGGTTTTTTCTGCGATTGAAGCGGAAAATTTGCGCACGTATCTCATTGCCGGCGGTTTTTTACATATTGATGATAACTACGGAATGGACCCTTTCGTGCGACCCGCCATGCAAAAAGTATTCCCTGAACTGGAGTTTATTGAATTGCCCTATAGTCACGCCATTTTTCATCAGAAATATAACTTCAACAACGGTCTGCCCAAGATTCACGAGCACGACAATAAACCACCTCAGGCATTTGGCCTGTTTTGGGAAGGCAGGATGATTTGTTTATATACTTATGAATGCGACTTAGGCGATGGATGGGAAGATCCCGACGTGCATAAGGACCCGCCGGAAGTGCGCACAAAAGCACTGCAAATGGGCGCGAATATCCTGCAATATGTATTTATGGATAACACGCCTACGCCATAATCTTACTATATATGTACAAATATTAAAAGTAATCCCTATTTTCGTATGGGGCGGGGGGTTATTTATCAGATACACAGTATGGACGCAAAAATTAGTTCCCGCAACGAAGTCATGCATATATTGCTGGTGGAAGACAACCCCGGCGATATACGTCTCACACAGGAGGCTCTCAAAGAAGGGCCATTCCGACACGAATTGTATGTGGTAAAAGATGGTGTTGAAGCCTTGGGTTTTGTACGTAAAGAAGGCGATTACACCGAAATGCCTACTCCTGATATTATCCTCCTCGATTTGAACCTGCCACGTAAAGATGGTCGAGAAGTATTGGCAGAAATTAAAAGTGATGACAACCTAAAGCTGATTCCTGTCGTCATACTGACAACCTCAGATGCTGACCAGGATATACTCAGAAGTTACGCCCTTCATGCCAATTGCTTTATTACCAAACCCGTTGATCTCGATCAATTTATCCATATCATCCGGCAACTTGAACTGTTTTGGTTCACCGTTGTGCAGTTGCCCGGACGAAAATCATTGACCCAACACTAAACATGCTTACAAAGAAGAACGTATCGATTTTACTCATTGAAGATAATCCGGCTGACGCCAAGCTGGTTGAAGTATATTTAGGCGAATCACCCTTGCTTCAGGCACGCATCGAACGTGCTACCGAATTGCGCAAAGGTATGCTGATGTTAGAGGAGAAAGATTTTGATATCGTACTGCTCGACCTCACACTCCCCGACAGCGCCGGTTTTGATACAGTTAAAACATTGCTTCGCGAATTTCCGGGGATGACGGTTATCGTTATGACCGGTTTGGAGGATAATACCATCGCCGTGAATTCGGTAAAGGAAGGTGCGCAGGATTTTATTGTAAAAGGCCAATTCGACAGCAACCTGTTGTCACGAACCATCATTTACGCTATAGAACGGAGCAGCCTGCAAAATAAACTGGAAGATTATGCAAAAGCCATACGCATCAATGAACAGCGACTAATGGATGCTCAAAGTATGGCGCGCATGGGTAACTGGGAATTAGATGTGGTGAATAATCAAATGTATTGGAGTGATGAAGTTTTTCGCATCCTCGGATATAAAGAAGGCTCTATCGAACCTACTTTAAATGATTATTTGAAACCCATAGCGAACACAGATATTGATCATGTACGTGCAGCCTTAAACCGGACGATGGAAAAAGGACAGCCATTTCAGGTCGAATACAAAATCATCACCGGAAAAAACATGCAAAAAACTGTTGCTAACCGAGGCATGATTCAAAAAAGCAAACTCACCAATGGCCTATGCCTGGCCGGAACTATTCAGGATATTTCTGCTTACCCGGGCGCACAACAAGTGGTTGACCTCCAGGCTGTTTCTGAAAAGTTACGGAAAGCACTGGCTCTGGCGTCAAGCACGGATAAAGACACACCGGTTAGCACTTTAATTCGCGAATCGTTGAACCTACTTGAACATTAAGTGTTTTACTTAAAACACACGGATGTACAAACTACTCATTTATTTAGCGATTAATTTCGGCGCATTATTATTGGGCAGTGCCCTGATGGGAAATATCTCCACTAACTCCTGGTATGCCGGATTACAAAAAGCTCCCTGGACACCACCGGGATGGGTATTTGGTGCAGCGTGGTTTACCGTTATGCTTACCTTCAGCATCTTCATGTACAGATTAACTGCTGCTGCAGATGCCGAAACACTTAAAAAAATATATCTGATTTTTGCCGTTCAGTTTGTATTGAATGTGCTGTGGAATCCCATATTTTTCAGATGGCATTTTCCGGTTGCCGGATTAATTGTCATTGCGGCTCTAGCCATCCTTGTTTGGTATATGTTCGCAATGGGAAAATCAATTGCCGGCTGGAATACGCTGTGGATTCTCCCCTACGGTATCTGGATGATTATTGCAACCTCTTTGAATGCGTACGTTGTTGTAAAGAATTAAATCGATACGCTAAGTAATTTATTCCAATTTAATTCTGTCTGAGCCATCAAACTGTGGTGTTTGAATACTTATTACCTGTAAGGGTGTGGATGAGGTAACCTGCACGGCATGCGGTGTACCCATCGGAATAAAAATGTGGTCGCCGGATTTTACATCAAAAAATTGATCGCCTAATTGCATGCGACCGGTTCCGGATAAAATATAAACCTGTTCGGTGTGCAAAGCATGTTTGTGTAAAGGCACCCGATGCTTTATCCAAATAACAAATGTTGTGGTGAGCGAATCGCTGTACAGCATTTTACTGCATACATTGTCGTATTCGGCATCGGGCTGTAAGGTATCTATCTGCACTTGTTGTGCGTGCAGATGCGTGATGCCAAGAAATAAAATACAACACCGGGTAAGCAATCGCAATGACAAATGTCTGCGATTAAAATTCTGCAACCAACTTAACGTTAAGTCGGCGGTTGGTGAGGAAATTCGGGAATGCATACTGCAAATTATTGACATCTCTCACCCAAATATAACTAATTGTATTATTGATACCCAGCAGGTTAAATACTTCTACACTTGCCCATAAACTTTTAAATGAGCTGTTATACCAGGGTTTACTTTGACGGTTGCGTTCTGCGGAAAGCAGTAAGGCACTAAATCCAATATCCACTCTTCGGTACGGTGGCATGCGTAAACTGCTTCTGAAATAGGCATTATTCGGTGGACCATACGGCATGCCGGAACCAACAAATAAACTCAGATGCACTTTGAAATTTTCATTACCCGGCATATAATCCTGGAAAAACATACCAAAACTGATAAGCTGGTCAGTAGGTCGGCGAATGTATCCTTGCGGAACCGGAATCAGGGTATCAACGTTGCCGAACTCGTCTAACAGAATATTATAGGTACTGTCATTCTCAATGTCTTCCATGGTGCGCAACACGCTCAGACTAATCCATGAATCCGCATCTTTAACCAACTGTCCATGCAAACGTAAATCAATACCGGTTGCAAATCCCGTGGCATCATTATTCCCAAAATACCGGATACGTACGTTTTCTAAATCATAGGTATTTACATCATACAAATATTTGAAATACACTTCTGATACAAATCGAAATTTGCGGTTCCAGGCGTTAAAGGCATAATCCGAACCCAGCACGAAATGCGCACTTTTCTGACTTAACACATCATAATGCACACCACCGGTTCTGTCGCGTAATTCCCGATAAAAGGGTGGTTGATAATATAAACCTGCTGATGCTTTGATTTCAATATTGATAGCCGAATCGCGTTTATTGGTCCATTCCGGGCGCCAAATAAATTGCATACGTGGCGTAAGGGTAACTTCTTTATTCACATCCCAATAAGATGAACGAATGCCGGCAATTAATGTGAACTGTTTATCCAGTGGCTCCCAGCTATCCTGAAAATAGCCACTGACTCTGGTACTGTTTAAACTGATAGTTGATTTATATACTTCATTTAACTGTACCGAGCTATTTGTATACGGAATAGAATATCCTGCACTATCCAATAATTCCCATTCATGAATTTCATCTGCAATAAATTCAAGCTGTCCTCTCACACCCCACTCAATAAAATGCGCTTCTATCTTTTTCGAACCGATATGTTGCACATTAATCACATCCGCCATCAGGTAATTACGAGCAAAATTTTGAAAAGCACCAGCACCCAAACCATAAATAACATCCCCATAATTTTCAGAACCCAGATTGCTTTCCACCTGACCAATCCAATACTCTCCAAGAATATCAAATGTTTCAGACTCCAGGCTGTGATAACCACTCACCATGAATTTATACATGGTTTTTTTATTCGGGGTGAAGGTATGCGATACACCTGCAAAGCCGGTGATAAAACGATCTATTTCCTGACCATCAAAAAGTACATCCAACCGGATAACATCATTCACCAAACCCGTACCTGTTGATCTGCTTTCCGGAATAAATGTGTAATCGTTATAACTAAAATTACCCAGAATCTCAATGGAATGTCGCCTGTTAAAATGCCATCCGAACAGTCCCTGCGCATCAATGAATACCGGTTGATACTGCCCTTTCACATTGAGCGAATTCAATAAATAGCGATTCGTTTTATACCGGGTGCCAAACAAATAATATCCTTTGCCTGAATCCACCGCATTATTCATATAAAAAGAAGCACCTAATAAACTCATTGTAGCGCCTGATTCAAATTCGCGCGGACGTTTATAGCGGATGTCGAGCACGCTGGATAATTTATCTCCATACTTCGCTTCAAATCCGCCAGCACTAAATCCGATATCCTGAATTAAATCGTAATTGGGAAAAGGTAAGCCTTCCTGTTCACCACTGCGGATGAGCATGGGGCGATAAATTTCAAAATCATTTACATACACCAGATTCTCATCAAAATTTCCGCCGCGAATCGTGTATTGCGAACTCAACTCATTATTGGTAACAGCACCCATTGCTTGCAGAATAGCGGTAAGCGGGTCGACAGTATAGGGAATGGTTTTTAATTTTTCTACCGGTAAGCGACGCATGGTTTCGCGTGGATTAACTACCACCGGGCCTAAAACCATATTAACTAATTGAATAACCTCCACATATCGCTGATCAGGCAACAACACATATTTCTTATACTCCGTGAGATAGCCCACATAAGAAAAGGCCACTATAATGGTATCGTTTGCCGGCACCTTGATAAAGAAGTTGCCTTCATTATCCGATTGGGCTACAATTTTTCGATCGATAACGGAAATATTCGCTTCGGGGAGCACTTCACCATCTTCATTGGTGATATTCCCATAAATGGTAGCTGTTTGTTGAGCCTCAGCAACACCCATGCATCCGCACAAAAGCAGCAACAAACAAAGCCTGGTCATGTAGGGGTGAAACGCTGAAATCATGAAATTATTATCTGGTCAGCGATTTGATCGTCTGAATGGCAGCGATCGGGTCAGGGTGACCAAAAACGCCGCTTCCACTCACTAATACATCGGCGCCAGCCTGATAAATGCGAGCTGCATTATCTAATTTGACCCCACCATCAACCTCAATAACCGCCTTTGACCCGGTGCGCAGGATTAATTCCTTCACCCGACCTATTTTTTCGATAGAAGTTTCAATAAAACCTTGTCCACCCCACCCCGGGTTCACACTCATAAAACACACGATGTCGATATCGCGGATAATGTCTTCCAATGCACTTACAGAAGTTCCGGGGTTGATGGCCACACCCGCCTTCGCACCCAGCTTATGAATTTCCTGAACGGCGATATGGATATGCGTGCAGGCTTCAATATGAATAGAAATATGATCGGCGCCGGCATCGCGGAAATGCTTCAAATAGCGTTCCGGTTGCACCATCATTAAATGCACGTCCAATGGCTTTTTACTATGGCGCTTCATAGCCTCCACCACCGGCAAACCAAAACTGATATTCGGCACAAACACACCATCCATCACATCCACGTGTATCCAATCGGCGGCCGACTGATTGATCATCTCCACATCCCTGGCTACATAAGCAAAATCGCAACTCAGGATACTGGGGGCAACTATAGGATTCATGCCCCAAAGATACACCCTCCCAACGGGAATGAACCCCCGAATGCGGTGTATAAGTTAATTTTTAGGTGCTTTCGTCGATTTTTTAACCGCACTCACCGAACCCAATATGCAGTACCCACGTTAAATGCAGACCTTTGCAGGCATCAATGAAACGACAACAATGCGCTTAAACGATTGGAAAAAATACCTGAAATCGCTGGTGATGCCGCTACTGGTGTCAGGCACTCCTTTGCTTGCCCAAACAGATACTCCGTCTGCGGATGGTTTGCTGTGGGAAATCAGCGGGAACGGACTGACAAAACCATCCTACATCTACGGCACCTTCCACCTGATTGATGCCGAACATTTCGAAATTTCTCCGGCCACGGAAACCGCCTTTACGGCTTGTGAACAAGTGGCTATGGAAATAAAAATGGATGACCCGAATTTAATAACCACTATGTTGAGATGGACACATCTGCCCGCCGGAAAAACACTGGCTGATTATTGCACACCGGAAGAATATGCCCAATTGACAGCATATGTAAAAGACAGTCTGGGTTTGGACATTGTCCAATTTAATTTGATGAAACCCCTTTCGCTGTATCAATTGGCAGTTGCGTCAAATATTGAAGGGGAAGCGGCCAGCTATGAAAGGCATTTTTTAGAAAAGAGTATCGGACAATCAAAAGATATCCTCGGACTCGAATCACTTGAATTTCAACTCGGTGTATTTGATAGTATTCCCTATGAAGAACAAATTGATTGGATTGTAACTGCAACCACCGATTCAACCAGTATGAACAGCAGTTACAGTTGGGACGAGATGGTGCAAACGTATACGAGCGGCAATATCGAAACTATTTATAAACTCGTGATTGAAGAAACACCTGAATTAAAAAAATATGAAAACCTGCTCATCACCGATCGCAATACGAAATGGATTCCGGTGATTGAACAATACGTGCAGGAAAAACCTACCTTTGTGGCCGTTGGTGCTGCTCACTTAGGTGGTCCTAACGGTGTGATTAAATTATTACAGGCAGAAGGTTATACCCTTAAACCGGTTAAATAAACGCATATGATAGAAGTTAAAGACATTTCGAAAACTTTTTCCTTATCCAAACAACAACGCAAAGAGCTTGGCAAGGAAAATTCGGGCAGCACGGTACAGGCTGTGCGCAATGTGAGTTTCAACTGTGAGCCCGGACGAGTATTTACACTGCTCGGTCCTAACGGTGCAGGTAAAACAACTACCCTGCGCATGATTGCGACTATTTTAAAACCAAGCACAGGCAGCATTGTTGTGAATGGTTTTGATACCGTGGCACAAGGCGAACAAGTGCGCAGAAGTTTAGGATTCCTGACCGGTTCTACCGGATTATATGACCGTTTGACACCCAATGAAACCATTGATTATTTCGGCAGGTTAAATGGTATGGATGAGAAAACAATTAAGGAAAGAAAAAAATACCTCTTCGATTTATTAGGCATCAACAGTTTTGCTGATCGCCGGGTTGGGAAATTTTCTACCGGTATGAAACAAAAAGTATCCATCGCCCGCACCATGATTCACGATCCGCAGGTGGTGGTATTTGATGAACCTACTTCCGGATTAGACGTGATAGCCGCAAAAAGCATCATTGAACTGATTCGTCAGTGCAAGCGCGATAATAAAACAGTCATCTTCTCTACACATATTATGAGTGAGGTCAATATGTTAGCAGACGACCTCGCCATTATACATAAGGGCGATTTGATTTACAACGGATTATTTGAAACATTCAGGAGTAATATGCGTGAGCAAACCCTGGAAGATGAATTTATCCGTATTGCTGTAGAACATGAACAATCCATCGCTTAACCATCTCCTCAACATTCAATTATGAAAAACATTATAACGATATTCAAAAAAGAATTAAAAGACATCATGCGTGATAAACGCACGCTTACCGTGATGTTATTAATTCCCTTAGTGCTCTATCCTGCTATTTTTGTCGGCATCAGCAAATACATGAGTGGGCAATCGGAGAAGGCGCAAAGCGAAACCGTGCGCCTGGGTATCATCACCAATGGCAATGCCGACCATTTTGCCCAGTTTATTGCCAATATGCCGAATACACGTGTAAGCGATGTAGCAGATACAACGCTTGCTAAAGAAATGATCTTAAACGATAGTATTGATGTGGTCTATTTTTTTCCTGCGGGATATGATTCTGCGCTGGCAAAATTAGAACCGACGCAATTCAATTATTTCTTTACTTCTACCAATAATGAATTTGAGGTAGGGATTATTGAAAACATCAACAAGGTGTATAAGGAATCGCTGGTAAAAGAAAAACTCAAGGATAAACAGATTCCCGAAACCATTCTTGAACCCGCCACACCGGTGAGTCGCAACTTAGCCTCATCGCGCGAACAAATCGGCAGCATCATTGGCGGAATTTTACCGTATTTCTTCATCATTTTCTGTATGATCGGCTGTATGTATCCGGCTATCGATCTGGCAGCAGGTGAAAAAGAACGCGGCTCGCTCGAAACCTTATTGGTATCCAGTGCCAGCCGACTCGAAATTTATGTCGGTAAATTACTTACTGTTACACTGAGTGGTTTTACTTCGGCTGTGGCAAGTATTGTCGGAATCATTATTTCGGCAAAAATTATTGGCAGCGACCCTTCGCAGGCAGCCGGTATGGCCCAGATTTTAGATTTATTGAATGGTATCATGGAACCGGGATCAATTATACAGATGTTACTGGTGTTACTTCCATTGAATATATTCTTTGCAGCTGTAACCTTAATGTTGTCTATCTACGCCCGCACCTTTAAAGAAGCGCAAAGCATGATTACACCTTTGATGATATTCATTGTGTTTCCAACCATTTTTGGAATGCTGCCCGGCGTGCGTTTAGATTATGGCACTGCTCTTGTTCCGATTTTAAACGTTTCCCTGGGCACAAAAGAAATTATCAGCGGAACAGCCCAAACAGGACCTTTGCTCCTTACCTATGCCGCATTGTTTATCTATGCAGCCATTGCACTCATATTGAGCGTTCGCTTCTTCAACAACGAAAAAAATATTTTACGCGGATAACCATATTCTGAAATAGTGAACACAATCCCGATAATCCACATTATCGGGATTTTTTTTCGCTGTTTTGTGACAGGGATATTCCGGAAGTTTGCAACCCCTCACACAATTTACACACATCTCCTTACAACCATTTAGGAGCATTTTACGTTATTTAGATTAAGCGATGATTATGGAGCAGCCTGTTTGGAAAATTAAACCCTTTCACCAACTCAATATTTTTGAACTGTACGGTATCCTGCGCTTACGCCAGGAGGTGTTTGCCGTGGAGCAAAACTGTGTGTATTTAGACCTCGACGGCAAAGACCAGTTTTGCGACCACCTGTTTGCCGTTGATGACAATGGCCGGGTGATAGCCTGCGCACGCATCGTTCAACCCGGAACCGCCTACAATGAGGTTTCTATCGGTCGCGTTGCCAGTCACCCCGAATTACGCGGAACCGGCTTAGGCAAGCAAATCATGGAAAAATCCATCGCCTTTGTGGAAGACAAATACGGCAAAGTGCCCATCCGCATTGAGGCTCAATACTATTTAGAGAAATTCTATTTAGACTTCGGTTTTGCTGCTCATGGCGAAGTTTATCTGCTCGATGGCATCCAGCATATCGAAATGCTGCGGGGAAAAGCACCGGTTAAGGTGTAAATATATTTTTTTTCCACATATCAGAATTAGATATTCCCGAAAATTTTTGGCACTTTCGTGACAAGAGTTCAATACCCAATTTTATCACATTAAATTTTTAGTTATGAGCATGCTAAAGGAATTCAAAGCTTTTGCCATGAAAGGCAATTTAATCGACCTGGCCGTAGGTTTTGTTATGGGTGCCGCCTTCACTGCGGTGTCAACTGCCTTTATCCAGGGATTGGTAATGCCTTTTATCAGCCTGATTGTTCAAAAAGACTTCTCCACATGGAAGTTAACTTTGAAAGAAGCCGAAATGGGCGCAGATGGTGTGGCAACCAAACCTGAAATTGCTGTATTATATGGTGATTTCATTTCAGCAATTATCTACTTCCTTATCGTTGCTTTCGTGATGTTTATGGTTGTTAAAGCCGTTAACCGCATGAAGAAAAAAGAAGAAGAAGCACCGGCAGCACCTCCTGCACCTCCTGCAGATGTGGTATTGCTTACCGAAATTCGCGATCTTCTGAAAAAATAATACACACCTGAAAAAAATGCCTTCAGCCCGTGAGGGCATTTTTTTTGGCACGAATTATGCCTATACGGGCAAGTCTAAATCTATTATTATGAAAAAAGTATTTACCCTTACAACCGCCTTATTACTGGGCGCTGCGCTTTTTGCTCAAACCGACACCCTGTGGAAACGCGGTGGTGGCGCCATTCTCAACTTCAACCAAACGAGCCTCACCAACTGGGCTGCCGGGGGTGAAAGTAACTTGAGCTCAACCTTGTTGACCAACTTTTATATGAACTATAAAAAAGGGACAACTACCTGGGATAACACACTCAACATGAACTACGGTTTGATTACCGCCAATAATTACGCTGATATCCGCAAAAACGAAGACCGTATCGAATTAAATAGCAAATACGGTCGCTACGCATTTGCCGATGATTTCTATTATTCAGGATTGGTAAACTTCCTCACGCAATTTGCACCGGGATACGATTATTTAACCGACCCTGAAGCAACATCGCCACTCTCTGAATTAATGGCACCTGGCTTTTTAACCGCTGCGGTTGGTCTCGACTGGAAACCCGGAAAAGGAGAGAAATTCAGCATGTTCCTTTCACCTGCTACAGGAAAATTCACTTTCGTATTAGATGAAACCATCGCCAATACCGAAATCGATACGGTGAATAATAAAAACCGTTACGGTGTTACAACAGGCGAAAGTATCCGCGCAGAGTTTGGTGCATCCATGATTGCTTCCCTCAACACTTCCTTAGGAAAAAACGTGAGCCTGAGCAGCAAACTGACGCTCTTCAATAATTACACTGATCCAATCGCAGAACATCGCGGCAATATCGACGTTGATTTTCAAAATAACTTCAACATGAAAATCAGTAAATATTTAGCCGCAACCTTGTTCCTCCAGGTACTCTACGATCACGATATCGCCATCCCAACCTACGACGAAAACGATATCCAAACCGGCACCGGACCAAAGACGCAATTTAAAGAAGTGTTTGGTATTGGATTGTCTTATAAATTCGAATAAACCCTAATTAATTGTTTTGAAAGAACCTGTCGTTTTTTAAATGGCAGGTTTTTTTTTGGTATCAGGTATCAGGTAGCAGGTATCAGGTATCAGGTAGTGAGACAAATGCAAACTGCCTTCGGCATATTCTGTATTTCTTCCCGCCCTCTTACCGTCTCCCAGCCTTCCCTGCCTCGTGCATTTAAAAGGCCGTTACTAAGCAAAAATCTTAAATCTTTCAAATGCTGCTTTATGCAACATCTCCCTATCATCAGGGTGCGATATTTCTATTAAGGCTTTTGCACGCTGGCGCAGGTTTTTGCCGAATAGGTAAGCTATTCCATATTCAGTCACTATATAATGCACATGCGCTCTGGTAGTCACTACACCTGCACCCGGTTTTAACATCGGCACGATGCGCGATACACCTTTTGCTGTGCGGGAAGATAACGCAATGATCGGCTTACCACCCTCACTCAACGCAGCACCCCGAATAAAATCCATCTGCCCGCCTACCCCACTGTATTGATAGGTACCAATACTATCAGAACACACCTGACCGGTGAGATCAACTTCTATACAACTGTTAATCGCCACCACTTTCGGATTTTGTTTGATGATGCCCGGTTCATTTACATAATCAATATCCAAAAACATAAAAGCAGGATTATCATCCACATAATCATACAACATTCTGCTACCTAAGGCAAATCCGCTCACTGTTGTATTCGGATGTATAGTTTTATATTTATTATTCACTACATCGGAATGAAACAGCGGAATTAATCCGTCGCTGAACATCTCTGTATGCACCCCTAAATCTTTATGATTGGTTAAACATTTTAACACCGCATCCGGTATCGCACCAATACCCATTTGCAACGTACTGCGGTCTTCAATCATGCCTGCAATATATTCGCCGATTTTTAATTCAGCAGGTCCAACCTTTTCACCAAATACTGCTTCATGCAACGGTTCATCGGCGTATACCATGCAATGAAAACGGGAATAATGGATCAGACTTTCTCCATGCGTGCGCGGCACCTGCGGATTAATTTGCGCAATCACATGCTTCGCTTTGTTGACAGCTGTTCTGGCAATATCCACCGACACGCCCAACGAACAATATCCATGTTTATCAGGAGGTGATACCTGCACGAGTGCCACATCTAAAGTCAATATATCCCGTTTGAATAATTCGGGAATTTCACTTAAAAAAATCGGAATATAATCCGCATAACCCTCATTCACATCGGAGCGAATACTATTGCTCACAAACATGGAATTTAATTTAAAACTGTCGCGGTATTCAGGTTTGTCGACATGCATATCGCCATACACGGAAATAAAAACGAGTTCTACATCACGCAGCTCCTGATGTCTGGCTGCCAGATGTTTTAATAAATAGGTAGGTGTGCAGGCACTGCCATGCACAAAAACGCGATTGCCTGAATGAATACAACTGAGTGCTTCCTCTACCGAAACAAAATGAATACCTGCTGACATATCCCAAAATTTTGAATGAACAAAAAAAATCACCGGAAAGCTTCATGCTGACCGGTGATGCAAAATTAGATGTAAGTTATTTGTTGCGGATTGATTTTTATCACCATCCTAAAATATAAGCAAAAATTAATGGTGCTACAATCGTGGCATCGCTCTCTACAATGAACTTAGGGGTATGGATGTCCAGTTTACCCCAGGTAATTTTTTCATTCGGCACAGCGCCTGAGTAAGAACCGTATGAAGTCGTGCTGTCGCTGATTTGACAGAAATAGCTCCAGAAAGGCACATCATGCCATTCCAGGTCCTGATACATCATCGGCACCACACAAATCGGGAAATCGCCTGCAATACCACCACCGATCTGGAAGAAACCTACGCCCTTACCGGCAGAATTGGCACGATACCATTCGCTGAGGTAAATCATGTATTCGATACCGCTTTTCATGGTGCTGGTTTTCATTTCGCCTTTGATGCAATACGAAGCGAAAATATTGCCCATGGTGCTATCTTCCCATCCCGGAACGATAATCGGAATATTGCGCTCGGCTGCGGCAATCATCCAGGAATCTTTCGGATTAATTTCATAATCGGCTTCCATCACTTTGCTGAGCAACAGCTTATACATGTATTCATGCGGAAAATAACGTTCACCTTTTGCATCGGCATCTTTCCAAATAGCGGCAATATGATGCTGGATTTTTCTAAATGCTTCTTCTTCCGGAATACAGGTATCGGTTACACGGTTCAAGCCCTGCTCCAATAAATCCCATTCCTGTTCAGGCGTTAAATCGCGGTAATTCGGGATGCGCTTGTAATGCGAATGCGCTACCAGGTTCATAATATCTTCCTCCAGGTTAGCACCTGTGCAGGAAATAATATCAATCTTACCCTGACGAATCATTTCAGCAAGCGATACACCTAACTCAGCCGTGCTCATCGCACCTGCAAGTGTAACCATCATTTTTCCACCTTCCAGCAAATGGGTCTCATAACCCTTAGCCGCATCAACCAATGCCGCAGCATTAAAGTGACGATAATGATGTGTAATAAATTGGGATATTGGTCCTTTTGTCATAATGTGTTTATTTAAAATTAGCCCCTATATTAACTCCCTGTCTCCCCGCCTTCCCGGCCTCGTCCCCATTCCACGCAAAAAATACAAATCACCACCAACCCGCAAAGCTATTTAAGAAGCATAAGCCTCCATAGGCGGACAAGTACAAATTAAATTCCTATCCCCATGCGTATTATTAATCCGCGCTACCGATGGCCAGAATTTGCGGTCGCGGATATACTCCGCAGGGAAAGCCGCAGCATCCCGCGAATACGCATGATTCCAGTTTTCACTCAACACCTCACGAATCGTATGCGGTGCATTTTTTAGGACATTGTCCAATTTGTCTGCACTGCCCGTAACAATTGCTTCTATCTCCGCACGAATACCCAACATCGCTTCTACAAAACGATCCAGTTCTTCCTTGCTTTCACTCTCCGTTGGCTCAATCATTAATGTGCCGGCAACAGGGAATGAAACGGTTGGTGCGTGAAATCCATAATCCATCAAACGCTTCGCCACATCTTCCACTTCCAAACCAATCGTATGTTTCCATTTGCGGAAATCGATAATAAACTCATGCGCTACACGACCACTCTTTCCCACAAATAAAATATCATAATCACGCTCCAATTTACTCTTCAGATAATTGGCATTTAAAATCGCATATTTCGTGGCATCCGTACAGCCTTCACCCCCCAACATTTTAATATACGCATAGCTGATTAACAAAATGCTGGCGCTGCCAAACGGTGCCGCATTTATCGCTTTAATACCATGCGCACCACCCGTTGCAAAAACAGGATGACCCGGTAAGAAAGGCACCAACTTTTCATTCACACAAATCGGTCCCATACCCGGACCACCACCACCGTGCGGAATGGCAAATGTTTTATGCAAATTCAGGTGACAAACATCCGCACCAATTTTAGCCGGAGAAGTTAAGCCCACCTGTGCATTCATATTCGCACCATCCATATACACCAAACCACCATGCGTATGTACGATATCACAAATCTCAATAATCGTTTCCTCGAACACACCATGCGTACTCGGATACGTAACCATCAAACACGCCAGATCCTCTTTATGTAATTCAGCCTGTGCGCGTAAATCATCCATATCGATATGACCTTCTGCATCACTCTTCACCACAATCACATCCATACCGGCCATTACTGCACTGGCAGGATTTGTGCCGTGAGCACTTGCCGGAATTAATACTTTATTGCGATGCGCATTTCCGTGATGTAAATGATACGCGCGAATCACCATCAACCCCGCATATTCACCCTGTGCACCGGAATTTGGTTGTAAACTGCAACCATCAAAACGCGTGATCTCACATAAATCGCGTTCGAGTGTTTTAATCATTTCCAGATATCCTTCCACCTGATCAGCAGGCACGAAAGGATGTATCGCAGAAAATTCAGCCCAGGTAACAGGTAATAATTCTGTTGCCGCATTTAATTTCATCGTGCAACTACCCAATGGAATCATGGAAGTAGTCAACGATAAATCTTTATTTTCCAAACGCTTGATATAGCGCATCATTTCACTCTCGCTGTGGAAGGTATTGAAAACAGGATGCGATAAATAATCAACCACACGTTCCTGTCCCGCCGAAATAGGCGACTGCAAACCATCCACCGAAGCAACTGTTACAGCAGTTTTTCCCGATGCTTTTGCAAATACATGTAGAATATCCTGCACATCGCTTAATTCTGTTGTTTCATCCAGCGCAATGTGTACATTTCCATTTTTGCCATAATAAAAATTCATACCTGCAGCAACAGCAGTCGCGCGAACAGCATCTGCCTGCGCACCACATGCCACAGAAATCGTATCGAAATAGCAGGCATTATTTTGAGCAAAGCCCATTTTTTGCAAACCATCGTTCAACACCACTGCCAATCCATGCACTTTTTCCGCGATGCTGCGAATACCTGATTGTCCGTGATACACCGCATACATCCCCGCCATAATCGCAAGCAATGCCTGCGCCGTACAAATATTTGACGTCGCTTTTTCCCTGCGGATATGCTGCTCACGCGTTTGCAAGGCCATACGCAAAGCAGGACGACCATCGCGATCAACACTCACACCAATGATACGTCCGGGAATATCGCGTTTAAACGCATCCTTCGTAGCAAAATATGCTGCGTGCGGACCGCCAAATCCCATCGGCACACCAAAACGTTGTGTATTACCCACCGCACAATCGGCACCGAGAGCAGCTGGCGTTTG
>JAKQVC010000202.1 GCA_029571985.1 Bacteroidota bacterium
CCCAAATAGGTCTGCCATGCGTTCAAATCGCTGGCAAGCACAATCTCGGCTATGGTCAGCGGTGTATTGCCCCCATCGGTAAGTGCTTCCAATGTGTTGTCAATCTCTTCAATTCCACCGCTCAACATCCGCAGTTCCGGCAATATTATTATCGTATCATTGCCTGTGGTGTCGGTGTAGTCAGGGCATACACTATCATTATAAATCTGACCTGTCTCAACCCTGTTCACATACCCCACAATCGAATCAGGATAAAACTTATTGTTGCTTGTGGTATCGTGGTAAAAATAATTAATGGTATGATCGGTAGTGTTTAATATATTGCGATACTCCGGCGCCGATTTTAATTCGTGCGGAAGTTCGCCTCCTCCACCGGTTTGTTTTTTCGAGAACAGGTTTCCCGCGGGGTCTGTCAGGCTCCCCTGGTTTCCGGCAATCCCTACGGGATACCCCGATGGATATGGGTCTTCCAAATTGTTCGTAACAAAAATATCATCCCCGTTACAATCAAAATTATTGCACCTAATTTGCAAACCTCTTTCAGCTAATTGACTATCTCTGTTCAATCCAATTGCTTCAATGCTCACCCGCATGTGCTTTATATCGTTGCGGTATATTTTTTCCTGACTGCTAAACACATCGTTCACAATCACCCCGTTAATAAAATCTGAAGATCCTGACTGAAAAACAAACAATGTGTTCCCCTCTAACTGAAAATCGTAACTATTGTCTAGATACACACAATAGGGCAAAACCTCTGCATCGGTCGAGTCGCAGTCAACAAAACGCATAATATTGTTTACCACCCTGGCGCCGTGCGATTGTGATAGATACACCCCGTAATGGCAGGTTTCAAACAGGTTATCCTCAATGTCAATAGGTAAATAGCTGCCGTTGTACGCACGTATTGCCGAACCCAAATTACCAAAATAACAGGCTTCATCCACCCTAAAACCCGACTTATATGTCCAAATTCCCATCCGGTTGTTTTCGTTAAACAATTCGTTGTCAATTCCATCATCAATAAACCGGCAATTTTTAAACTGCACTCCTTTTGTATTTACCAATATCACATTCGGGGCAAGCTCTTCATAGTGCTGTTCGTTGTCTGTCGAAAAATGACAATTTTCAAACACCGATGTATTGTTGCCCAAAACCTGATCATAATAATCCGACAACAAATGCGGCATCAGCAAAACATCGCAATGATTATACTTAAAACACGCATTTTCTGCATTAATAATAGCACCCGCATCACCGTTTATCCCAAACAAAGCATCCTCAATATAACTCCTATTTATTATTAA
>JAKQVC010000247.1 GCA_029571985.1 Bacteroidota bacterium
TGACAGAAGAGAGTCCGCTAAAACCGGAGAGCAAAAAAGGTGCTGTTCGGAAACAATTAGTGGATATGATTATGGGTGAAGTGGCAGCGGGTAAGTTGCAGGCATTAATTATTCGCTCTGCAGATTTTTATGGTCCCGGCATTGCCAATAGTATGCTCATTGAAACCATAGTGAAGCCGACGTTAAGCGGCAAAACAGCAAATGCCATTGGTGCTATGGATGCCATTCACAATTATACTTACACACCAGATGCCGGAAAAGCTGCTGCGCTTTTAGGTAACACAGCCGATGCCTATAATCAGGTTTGGCATGCACCAACTACACATGAAAAGCTCACCTTGCGTGATTGGATTCAATTAATTGCAACGGAAGCCGGTGCAAAACCAAAAATCAGACCCGTTCCCGCTTGGATGATCCGTGTAATGGGAATATTCGATCCAGTCATGCGCGAATTTCCTGAAATGCTTTATCAATTTAATCGCGATTATTATTTCGACAGCACCAAATTCGAAAAGCGCTTCAACATACAAGCAACCAAACCTGTTGAAGGTGTTAGGGAAATGATTAATGTTATGAGGAATAGGGAATGAGGAATAAGGAATGAGGAATAAGGAATGAGGAATGAAATCTTCTTACCGCCTTCCAGTCTTCCAGGCCTCGAAAAAAATATGAATATATCTAAATAAACTCCTGCATTTCTCCACGCCTCTGCGCCTCTGCGTGAAAAAAAAGGGCGATACGCAATCACAAACGTGAACCTCACCCCCGACCCCTCTCCATGAATGGAAGAGGGGAGAGCTTTAATTGTTGTGAGTACATTATCTCTTCTCAACTATTTGTTCCCACACCTTACAGTCTTCCAGTCTTCCCAGCCTCGAAAAATATGGATAAATTGAGCATGCTATTTCATTTACATAAACCCCACCATTAATCTGCGTATCTCTGCGAAAATCCGCGGGAGAAAAATGGGCGTTACGCAAACGCATTTTATTAGCATTACCTGTAATCCCTCTCAATAATTTTATTTGGTGCTTCGACATCAAACTTTGTGTCGCCCCGCTGGGGCTTTTGTTTTTTGCTGTGCGGGCTTGTTAGTGAGTGTGTCGCCCCTATGGGGCTTTAATTGCTGTGTTGCTTTAATGGAGTTTGTTCATGCGCAAGTCGCCCCTATGGGGCTTTTTTTTATTTGTGTTGCGAACTATTTATCCCGCACATTTTCACACACAACTCCGCCACACGGCGGGCCACACTTGCACACTCGCTTTCATGTCGACAGCGAACATCCCTAACCTGAAAAAAAACACCCTTGAAATAATCCTACTCCAAATCCGTACTCAACTTATACCTGCAAATCCGATTATTGCCTTTATCTGCCACATACACCACCTTACGCA
This sequence comes from Bacteroidota bacterium, assembly GCA_029571985.1. Classification (GTDB taxonomy): domain Bacteria; phylum Bacteroidota; class Bacteroidia; order Chitinophagales; family BACL12; genus UBA7236. The sequence continues at coordinate 1,395 of JAKQVC010000247.1, forward strand.
GATACGCCACTCCACTCGGATCAATTAAATTAAATGGACCACTGCCCACTC
>JAKQVC010000282.1 GCA_029571985.1 Bacteroidota bacterium
AGATTAATCTGGGTTCTGTTATGTCCTTGTATGAATTTCATAAAGTTAAGATACAGAACACATGGTTTTTTGCAGAATCATCAGCCTCATAGTTATGAACAAACAGAGCAGGTTTTTAGACAGTCTGACGGCCCGGCAATATGGGGAGGTTGTGTTACCCGACGCAGCATCCGGTCACGATCCTGATACTTTAGCCAGTAAGCTGTCACGGTGCAAGGAGGGTATGGCGTGGTTTTTGCCAATCCAGGTACAAGTTTTGTCGAAGCCTGGCGTGTCGCGGTACAAGTTTGATCGGAGCCGGTTAACTATCACGATACAGGAAGTTTGTTAGGGGCACCTGCGCAGTGTCGCGGTACAAGTTTGATCGGAGCCAGAAAACTGTCACGGTACAGGATTTATATTGCGGGCAGATGAGCGTGTCCGGGTGCAAGTTTTGGCAGAAATTGTCATGGGAGCAGGGTGCCGCAAAAACCATGACAAACAACTTACCCATATTGTCCGTGTTATTGTTAGTGATTTTACTTTCTTTGTCTTTGATCACAGTCCTGTTAATTTGTTAACAATCATGGATTTGTCTATTTGCAAGCTCTTTTAAAAGCTTTGGTTGAGCATCAGCCTGTGCGGCTTTTAAATGTGCTTGCATCCAAGAAATCAGATGTTAAAAGTCAAAATGTCTTTTATTGAAAGGGATTTTCTGAACTTTTGCAATGTTCTCTGTAATTCTGTCAAGTGTTTTGTTGAGTAGGTCTGTATTGGGAACATCACCAAAAAAGATGTCCTCGAGTTGGTATCTCTTGGCATTTTTTAATTTCTTAATCAGCAGAAGAGATTTGTCAAGATATTCCTCCTCATCATTGCAATCCCCAGATAATACACCAAATCGTAATGTTAAGTCATGATTAAATAATTCTGCTTCAATCATTATTGCTTTGTAAGCTTCTTGTGATAAGTCGTCGGTATCCATGATTAGAGAGTGATTTGATCTTAAATATAATCAGTATGAGTTTATAATCAAGTGGAGCGATGGCATTTGGCTTTTTTGCTTTTGCATTTATGTTGGGTTGAGTGTCGCGCAAAAGCAAATGTGCCAAATCAGCGGTCGGGGTTTAATCGGAGGTTGTCAAGATGTTGTCTATTGTGCAGGATGCCAATTCATTAACAATAACGGCCCGGCGGTATGATTAGTGGGCGTTACCCGACGAATGCACCGCCACAAATCTGTCCCGGTAGGCTGGTGAGCTGTCCCGGTGCGAGGAGGGTACGGCGTGGTTTTTGCCAACTATACACAAATTTTATCGAAGCCGGTCGTGTCGCGGTACAAAGTTGATAAGTGAAACTGATCTGTCAAAATGTAACAAATGTTACAAAAGTGCACTAGCGCAGTGTCGCGATGCAATTTTTCTCGGAGACTGGAATCTGTCACAGTACAGTATTTTAATTGCGTGCAGATGAGCGTGTCCGGGTGCAAGATTCAGCAGGATTTGTCATGCAAGCAGGGATTTGCAAAAACCACGACGAGCCCATTAATTATACCGTCCGTGTTAGAGGTTAGTAAGGTTAAGGACCAGAGATTTGTCCCGAAGCAGGAATAGAGGTTTGCGAAGCGATGGCCAAAGTTTGCAGATGGTGCTCATGAACCGGTTTTGCAAATTTTCAAAATGCAAAACCGTGA
>JAKQVC010000275.1 GCA_029571985.1 Bacteroidota bacterium
TAGTGCGCGATTGAGATGACCCACCCTCCCTCCCTATGGTCTAATCCCTCATCACAGCAGATAACATCATTGATATACCAGTCATAGAGCCGATACTAACACGCGCGGGCGCGAACTACTACCGCGGTTTTGATCTCGTCGATGCGCCGATACAGTATTGATGCGGGTTACGGGCGGATGGTTTACATAATATATATTATCAACCACAGAGAATGGCTCAACCAGGCAGGTTTGCGAGGTGCAGCATAATAATTATCACTTTGCAGCAAAATAATTCTTGGCATATGCCAATAAACTCCGATATATCGGAGTTTTACCAGTGGCCGGATGCGAATAAACTGACTGACTAGTCAGTCCGTTATTATTTATAGGTTGAGAAGCGCATCAATCCAATAGTTTTTGGCTACCCTGATAAAAAGTGATAAAAGTTGTTGCATAATTGTTAATTATGAGTTATATTTAAATCGTGAGTTACGAAAAATTTTTTGGAGGTATTGAAAATGAGATACTTTTATGCAAAGAAAAACCGATACGGACTAGGTCTGACCCGAGACTCCATCGGTTGGCAGGTAGCACGTTTTACCAGTCGAGAGGCACGCGATGCCTATGTAGCTAACCATCGCTATAACCGCCAAGGCAATATACAGATCTGTCTCTGCAGCTGCAAGACAAAAGATATACTCTTGCACTGCAGAGTGCATCAGTCTATCGTATGGGTCGAAGAAGACGGCACGGAATGGGGAATTGTGACATGGTAAGTATGATACAGATTGAGTGGCTATTGCGTGAGATTTTAAATTATTTAAAGGTGGTATTGAAATGAAATATCCTGATGTTCAGATTGCCAAGTTACCGGCGTTACGGCCGGTATATTTCGAAACGTTACCGGCCTGTCCGGGTCACGGCTATGTCCTGACCTCGGACGGGTTTACGGCTCGGTATTTACCGGGTCGGAATGTTGTGATTGTAGAGGCCTCCTACGAGGGAGCCCGCAGAGTGATAATCCTGCAAATCGCAGAGTGGAGTGTCATAGTGGAGCGTTGGCTCCAACTGCGCGCAGAAATAGATTTCGCTGACAGCCCGGAACGCGCGCGGGCTGCCGGTTTAGCCGGCATAGACTGGGTCGACCAGGGATTAGGGGTCACTACGATCTATCCGTAGTTACCCGGACAATTTTCACGACCTAGGTAAGTCGTAAAAAGGCCGGCGCAAGGCGCTAATACATAATTGTATTAGCGCCTTTTTTATTTTAAAACTTTTTTGGAGGT
>JAKQVC010000032.1 GCA_029571985.1 Bacteroidota bacterium
TTACAGAGCTACCTGAACTGAAGTTATACCTCGCGCCCGCATCAAGCGAGTTCATGGTAAAACTTTCTTGCCCTTCAAAGCTGTTGCTGTTATTCGAGTTTTTTTGCGTGGAGCGTGTGACACCACCTAAGATATGCCAAACATTGTGCGGTGAAAAATCTGCCTCAAAATGCTGCGTTTCGCTGGTGTTGATATTACGGATATTCACTAAACTGCCGCCTCTGAAGTCCTGAAAACTATTGAGGCTTTGCTTACGGTCTAAAGAAATGGTTCCTTTTAAAAAAGGCGTGAGCGACCATAACCAAGCGGCTTTATAGTCTTTGGCATTAAAATCCAGAATGCCGTAATTCTGATAGCGATTAGCCGTCAGCGTAAAATCAAATTTAAAGCGCTGTTGCGCATAGAGTTTGTCTAAACGGATGCCTGCATAAGCTGACGTGATGTTCTCACTTTTTTTACCCGAGTTTTGGCGGAATAAATTATTATCGTGCAAGCGTGAAACCCCTGCGATGAATTTCAATGGGTCTTCTTCATCGGCGATTGATGGTTGCGAAAATAAGGACAACGGCAAACCAATCGCAATTAGCGCCACTCCGGAAAATAAATGCTTATGCGCTATGGGTAGTAACAGATTCATTTTAAAAGCTTGAACACATGTTGGAGGGATAAGCGGCATCATGGAAGCACCTTAGATAATCGAACCATGTACGCTAGGTAGAAAACGGTCACAAGTGTCACGCAGGCGTGCCGCCATCAATTGTAACAACACCAATAAAAATTTGTTGCCTAACCGCGGATGGTGAATCAATATTTCATTTAAAGCATCGTGCGTGAGCACCGCAAAATCTGTCGTTTCTAGCGTTGAGCAACTTGCAAAGCGCGGACGGCCATCAATCAATGACATTTCACCCAGAGAATCCCCAGCATGTATTTCTGCAATTTCTCGAATGCCTTGCCTAAAAATCAACTTCTCAACACAGACTGAACCGCTCAGAATGAGCATCAGATAATCACCTTCTGCACCTTCTTCGAGTAAGGTGTAATTTGCAGGCGCTCGATAGCAGTCCATATAGAAGCAGAGAGACTTCACTTCATCCAAACCAAAGTCTTCGAACAATTTAATATGCTCGATTACACCAACAATGTTCTCAACATACTTTTCAGCACTGCCGAGAAAGTCCAAGTCAGAATATATATTTTCTTTTATATTTAACATTTTCAATATGATATGAC
>JAKQVC010000061.1 GCA_029571985.1 Bacteroidota bacterium
GAGTGAATCCCAATCCGTCAACTCCTTCTGGCCATTTATGAAGTTGACGACAACACCGTATAATTCTTCTAACTTGCTCTTCTCGAGCGAGTCTATCTGACGGAATAATCTAAGTTTTATATCTGAAGTAGTCATCTTTACTCCTTTGTTACAAAAGTACAAAATTTAAGCCAATTGAAAATTCGAGAGTGGTCTTGCCATGGCACACAACGTTCGGCGGTATGTGCAGTTGGCGCAGAGTCGCGGTGGCGCGTGTTTTTGCACTCGTGGTGCGATGCAGGGTTATGATGTTATTTGTTTATTGTCGCGTTGGCAAAAACCGTGACACCAGGGGGAGTGCCCCGCGGGAGCGGGGCCGGCCGGCTGGTTTTTGCCCGGCGGCTTCAGCCGCAAAGCCGGGCCGATAAAGCACCAACTGGTTTTGGTGTGCCAGTCTGGCGAACCGGCGCGCAAAAACCAGTCGAAGCCAATGACATATACCGACCTGTTGGCGGTTGTGCTATTGGTTATTTTGTGAAATCAGTATCCAGTATCTTGAAGGTATATTCATACGATGTAATATGACGTTTGTAGCCTACTTTCCCACCATCATAATACTCTATTCTAAGTGGGTTCTTGCCTTCAGTCTGTCTTCCGAATTTTCTGAGGATAACACCATTATTTTTGAAGTATAAAGAATCAGTTGTAAGAAATGGTAAACTGATGTCATAATAGTGAAAGGAAAATTGAGATTCGGCGTTTATTTGGACGCTATTACTAGTGAAGTTATCATCATAACCTCCAACTCTTTCTAATGTAATATTAATGGATGATTCATTTACTAATATGTAGGTGTAATCATTTTCTTCCTCAATTATACAACCATTGACCAAAAGTGTCAAAGCTGCAATTATTGGGAATGCTAGGTTCTTATTTGATTTCATAGGTTTGTGACTTAATATATTACTGTGGATTCCTTTTTATGCAAGTTCGTTAAGGGAGATACCGCATTACCGCCAACGTTCGGCGGTATGTGCAGTTGGCGCAGAGTCGCGGTGGCGCGTGTTTTTGCACTCGTGGTGCGATGCAGGGTTAAGCGGTTATTACTTAATTGTCGCGTTGGCAAAAACCGTGACACCAGGAGGGAGTCCCCGGCGGG
>JAKQVC010000063.1 GCA_029571985.1 Bacteroidota bacterium
ATACACCGGTCCAAAAGCGCCCTGTCCTCTGGGTCATTCGGGTCAGCATTGCGGTAAATCGTCCAGTCCAACGCTTGATACATCGCCCGGTATTCCGGTGTCCATAGCTTTGCGATGCGATAGTAATCATAAAGCGTTGAAGCGGACACTCCAAGCCTTCCGGCAAGGTATGCGATCGTGCCCCCTTTGTCCCCCGTAACCTTTATGATTTCGATAAGTTGATCCCCGATTAAAAATTGTTTGTCTCGGACATCCTCAAAAGCAGAGGCAAACCAATCTACGATTTTTTCTGGAATTACAATCATATCAGCTCCTATGCGATTAATGGATTTGATTATATCCTATTTTTCGTTCCGGAACGCGTAATTGTTATTTTCTAAATCCGATTGTCTGAACACATAAAGGCAATTCTGGCAAATAAAAGCCTGCACCCGCCACTCGTCTTGTTCATCTGTGCGTGGATAGATCAGCTCAACGCGGTTAGTGGCTTTTCCGCATTTTGGACATCGTATATCCGATTTCCCCATTTAGCCCTCTCGCTTTTTCCACTCACCATCGATAAAATCATAAGTTAGCGCATGCCAAGCCATTAAAGCTGCACACAGAAAAAAGCCAATAAGAAGCCCAATTAGTAATCCTAACCAAAAGCCCATTTCTACTCCTCTTTTTGAGTATCTTCTACAACCATAACAATGAGCGATATTCCAATCGCTATTACTAAATAACGCAACATTCCAGTAAAATCAATTGCCAAGTAGAATGCATACGCTGCTAATACAAATCTCAAAAAGGATAATAATATTTGCCATATTGTTTTAGTTCTCATTTCTGCTCCTTTACTTTTCTCCACATGCTGGCAACTTCCACTCGTACTGCTTAAAATTACCAGCCTTATAAGTACTATTGTAATCAACATCGCAATTCAGCACTTTATCGTCTAACTCGTTTATTGCAGCGCTGATAACCTTGAAAACTCGTGTAGCGGTTTCGGTGTCATCGCTCTCTTCAATTACAGGTATTGGATCAAGCTCTATATATGGATACCAATAACCGCTTCTCTCATCATATTGAAGTCCAATGGTCATTAAGTTGTATTTGACGCCTGCAATACTGAAATTAATCTTAAGCTGGCGTCCATCATCATAGAGTAAGCCTTCAGTGTCA
>JAKQVC010000075.1 GCA_029571985.1 Bacteroidota bacterium
CAGCATAACCACCATCATCCATCAATGTATAAAAGGCATTTACCGGAATATTTAATGAGCCGGCTCTAAAGGTGCGACCTGCGGCGAATACCCAGAAGGTTGATAGTTCTAAATCGCCACGGGCATCGAAATTTTTTGAGAAGCTGTAATTGGGATTGATTTCGGAAGGGGAAATTACGCCGCCGAATTGTTCGTAAGAGTAGGTTTCCCATTCTGATTCGCTGAAATAGTGGTCGGCACCAAAACCAAATGTATTATAGGTGTCGAAAAAGCCTTGCGAGGTTGTGGTTACGCCAAAGCCTGGTCCAAATCCAATTTCCCATCCGGCAGTTCCGAAGCGGAAACCATTCATAATGTCGAGACTTGGAATAAATCTACCTTGTTCCATGCCGCTTACGTTGACAATACATTCTACTAAGGCAGAAAAATTTTCGGTGCCTACATATTGCCATTCAAATTGATATCCGATTAAACTCATCACCGGTGCAATATCTAAACCACCTTGCGATTCTGGGCGGTCGGCAAATTCATTTAAACCACCCATCATATATGCAACACCCATGCGTGGACCGGTATTATTGATTTTGGTGTAAGCTTCTTTTACGACAGGATTTTCGTCGTGACGAATGGTGCTTAATACTTCCTGATCGAATGGAAGTGAGAACATTTCAGCAAGCATACTTTCAATCATGCGTTGCAGGCCTTCATCTTCGCGGTCAAATTCGCGCACTAATGATTTTTGAATGCTTTGTTTTTTTACATCGATTACTTTGATGTTGATGACAATGCGATCGGCGAGTTTGTCGATGCTGCCGCTGAAAACATAATCTACTTTTAAGGTGGTGCCTAATTCGGATAAACACATAACACCATAACAATCACTCGTAAACTTGGTATCGTTTTTAAGTGCCTCTGCCATATCAAATTCATCATATACCTGATAGATGTCGGTTTTAATGAGTTCGATACGGAACATTTTAGCAGCAACGGCCGGCGTAACATTCATGCCCTGAACAGAGGGTTCGGCAACAGCGGCTGTTGAACGTGTAGTATTTTGTGCAAAACAAACGCCAGTGTAAGTCAATAAACCTACGAACAAGCTGAGTACTGATTTTTTCATGATTGTGTTATTTATGCAGCAAAAGTATGTTGGGCCATAAGCCATCGGGAATGGTTGTCTGCAACTTGAAACTATATGATTTGCATTTTTTGCCAAACACTGGAAGGGGCCGTCCGCAAATCGCAATTTTTCCTGAATGAGGGAATGATTTTTTGCGATTTTCCGTAAAAGGCGGGTTAGGGAGGATAACGGTGGCTATTTGGTACCTTTGCGACATGCATGCGGTATATATGCGCAGATGCCTCGAATTGGCAAGTTTGGGATTAGGTACAGTAGCGCCCAATCCCGCAGTAGGCTGCGTACTCGTGCATAACGGCTTCGTGATAGGTGAGGGCTGGCACCACAGGTTTGGAGGGCACCACGCTGAGGTGGAGGCTCTTGGAAGCGTGCCTGATTCTCTCCACCCCCTCATCGCCGAATCAACGGTATACGTGAGTCTTGAACCCTGCAGCCATTTTGGAAAAACTCCGCCTTGTGTTGATCTGCTGCTGCGTCACCAGGTAAAACGTGTAGTAATAGCAACCCTCGACCCGAACCCGTTAGTGGCAGGAAGCGGGGTTAAGCGGTTGGAAGCGGCTGGGGTAGAGGTGATTGTTGGGGTACT
>JAKQVC010000083.1 GCA_029571985.1 Bacteroidota bacterium
CGCCGCGCCGATGGTCTTGGAATGTGCTTGCTGAAGGCAAGCAAGGCTGTCGAGCGGCAGAAGTGGGAACAGGCGTCGCGCATCTTGGACATTGCGAACGTCACGGGTCAGCGGACCCGACACCTTGTGTCGGGTACGCTGGACCCGCTTGTTCGACCCAAAGTATATTATGCTCCGCTAATCATGATATACCATAGGCACTACTTAAGAATAATGCGGGTTACTGATCAGCATATATAATCTTATCAATTTCAAGCATGTGTTTCTTATCGATGCGGTGGTTCTCCAAGTCATTCAAAGACATTGACAATTCTTTTTTTAGGCCATTCTGACTGGCGAAATATCCAATTTGTTCAATATCGTCGATAATCATCATGCTGTAATATATTTTTTCACCGGGCTCAATAACATGCCCCTGCGTTTTATCTTCACCGCTTAGATAGGTGCTGGATCCTGTAAATTCGGTTTTGAGCTTAAATGCAACTTCGCCGAAGTCATCTAGCACGCCCCAGGTAACACGAAATGCCTTTATAGGTCTGCCGCTTGTGTTTTCATATAAAGAGATCAATTGCAACGCATTCCCAAACTCAATCATCCATTTATCATTTATGGTAAACGGAGTATCATTGATCGTTGACGAGGATTGCATGCGCGAGGGAACACCCCCGTCGTTGGTTGGCATTTTCTCTTTTACGGGGGGAGTTACATTATCCGAGATATTATCGGAAGATGAGTGCTTTTGCTGTGTGACTTTAAACCTGTAAACAGCGTTAATATATGAGTCGATAGCGGCAGATAATTTCGCGCCTCGACATTGGGCTGTAAGTCGGCATATCAATGAGTTAACGCCTGAGGCTGGGTCGCCGGAATATATAAAGGCGAAGTCGCCTTTATCGCCGAGTGGTTTGACCGTAAAATCGACAGATGTCTCATTGTTATTAATGGAGAAGGTCAAGAAAATGTCGCCGGCATTATTTATCTCATATTGTTGCCCTATCTCATCAAAAGCCGCCGTGATTGTGGCGTCGGCGGCATAAAGCATGGTAGGGCCGAGGACAAGGATGCACACGGCAGTAGTAATGGTAACGAGGTTAGTGAGTGGATCTTTACGATTGCGCATTATATTTCTCCGGTTATGTATTATTTAAAATGTCGAACGTCAGCCTTCACCGGACGGCGCACCTTGTGCGCCGTACGGTGCAAGGCCTTGTTGTGCATTTTATCACCAATACGCGGGGATGGTTCTTGATAGCAACAGCGTCCCCGTCTAGTTCGTGCGGTTGCCCTACCTACATTTTCCATACTGTGGAAAAATATTTTCCATAGCGTGGAAAAATCGCTGTAGAAGTTTCCATAGCGTGGAAAATCATAGCGGCGAGGGGAGTGCCGTAGAATCATCCTCTGCGACTTCATGTCGTCTGTAATCGCCGATTTCATAGCCTAGCCATCACATTTTCCTTTAGCCTAGCTTTGACCGTTCGTTTTCTCAATATAAATTAGCACAAC
>JAKQVC010000084.1 GCA_029571985.1 Bacteroidota bacterium
TTTGGTTTAGGTCGTTTCCATTGAATGGGTTTAACCACCTCTTCATAAAAGAAGGAAATCGGATTCCAAAGTGGTGAAGGTGGTTTTGGAACCGTATCGATTTCTGCTTTACCCCTGATGCCGGGTATCGGTTGCATGGTATATTTAGGCACATACTGGTAGGCGAGGAATGCTTCCCTGAAGTCTTCTTTATCGGGCCAGGGATATACCACAAAGGGATCCAGATATAAAGTGTCGCGCGTCAGAAAAACGGCAATCGAACTCAGTGCATCCATTCCGGTATCGGGCACTACATATAGCTTGGGCGCATAACCACTGGCTGTAAACTGAAGGGTATCGCCACTTTGCACAACCAGCGTGAAAAAGCCATCGGCACCCGATCCCGCACCGCGTTTTTCGGTTGGTATGGTTACGTTGGCATATGGAATGAGCTGGCGTGTTTCCTGATTATAAACGATACCACTGAGCTGCACATATTCAGGTGAAACTTGAGCCTGAACGTGATGAAATGCTAAAAAACAGCATAGAATGGCCAGTGAGTGTCGCAGATGCATCAAAAAATAACGTAAGATGACGCAAGTTATGACAGGTATTGAAAATATTTGTAACATTTGCATGTTAAACAAGGTTAATCTGACTATGGATACGAATGATGGAAAATTGCATGATATGCGCGCGGATTATGTTGCGGGTGATTTCACTGAACAAAACGCCTATCCATCGCCTATGCAACAATTTGCATTATGGTTTGAAGAGGCAACCCAAAATGGCATCCAGGAGGCAAATGCGCTGGTGTTGTCAACGGTTGACGCTGCAGGTAAACCATCAAGCAGGGTGGTCCTGTTAAAAGAATTTACTGATGCCGGTTTCATCTTTTTTACCAATTATAACAGCCGAAAAGGAAAAGAGATCGCTCAAAACCCATATGCCTGTATGAATTTTTGGTGGGGAAGTATGGAGCGACAAATCCGGATTAATGGTAAGCTGGAAAAAATTGCGGGCGCCGATAGCGATACCTACTTTTATTCAAGACCCATTGGCAGTCAGGTAGGGGCAATGATATCGCCACAAAGCGAAGTGATTTCAAGTCGCGAATGGCTCGAACAAAAATTTATTGAACAACAACTCAAAGGTGAAATAAAACGACCGGAAAATTGGGGCGGCTATATTTTAATTCCTGAAACTTTTGAATTCTGGCAAGGCAGAACAAACCGACTCCACGACAGATTACACTACACAAAACAGGCGTCTGGTCAATGGGAAATCAGCAGGCTTGCTCCTTAATAAAATGTGGTGAACGCATTTGAGTCTTTCACAAAAGCTGTGTATTTGGAGCTGCTGTTGTTTGTGTTGCAATTTCTGTTTTTTGAAGCGGATGTGCCGGAATATGATTTAGGGCATCTGCCAATTGCATCAAAAATGTTTGTCGCGGAATATCTCTTGCACCAAGAGAAGCTAAATGTTTATTGTACACCTGACAATCAATAAAATGATAACCACTTGCTGCTAAGTGTTGTGCTAAGTGTATAAATCCGAATTTGCTCGCATTACTTACTTTGCTGAACATGCTCTCTCCAAAAAAACAGGCACCGATGGTGAGTCCGTATAAGCCACCTACTATGTTTTCATGATCCCATACTTCTATTGAATGTGCAATGCCTTGATGGTTCAGTGTAGTGTAGGCTTCAATAAAATGTTCATCAATCCAGGTAGCATTATCGTGCTTGCGTGGTATGCTGGAACATCCCGTAATAACCTCTGAAAAATCATGATCCACCGTTACGCGAAATGCTTTTTTATTGAAAAGCCTGCGCATACTGGTTGAAATGATAATTTCCGTGCAGGGTAAAACACAACGCGGATCGGGCGAAAACCAAAACGGCTCATTATTTAATGTAAACCACGGGAAAATGCCACTGGTATATGCTAAATGTAAACGCTCAACAGATAAATCGCCACCAATGGCTAATAATCCGTCGGGGTCAGCCATAGAAGGATCGGGAAATAATAATCGATGATCAAGTTGCCAGACCGGCATAGGCAGGCTTATTCAATTGTGGCGTTAATTCCACGATCAACCAGTTGTTCGCGCATGGGAGATAATTGATGACGTCTGCCTTCCTGCACCGCATATTTACCTTTATAATGGATAATATAGGCACATTGCTCGGCTTGTTCATGTGTGTGCTTGCAAATGTCAACCAGACTTTGAATTACCCATTCAAACGTATTTACATCATCGTTGTGCACGATGAGTCTTACACCGGGGATATTGTCCACGAGTTCCTCAATAAGAACATCTTCTTGTGTAAAAACAGCGCTCATGCCTGAAAATTGTGCTACAAAATTACGGACATTCACCGCATTAATCCAAACAATTATCCGTTTGACAGGGAAATTGTATTTTCGACGCATGGACATCTCAAACGATATCGAGGCAAAAAATCGGTTTAGAAAGCAGGTGAAGGGTTTGTGGACTTTCAGACTTTTTTTGCTCCTGAAACTCCCTATAGCACTGGTTTCCGGCCTGCGGGTGCGTGCGCTCGATGAACACCATTGTACGGTTTCAGTACCGTTTAAACGCCTTACCCAGAACCCATTCAGGTCGGTTTATTTTGCCAGTCAAGCCATGGCGGCTGAAATGAGCACTGGTGTGCTGTGTCTTGCGGCTATTCAGGGGTGTCGACCGGCTGTAAGTATGTTAGTTGTAAACCTTCAGGCCATTTTTACTAAAAAAGCCACCGGCCGGGTATTTTTTACCTGCGAAAATGGTGATGAAATAACCGCAGCCGTAGCAACCACAATGCAAACCGGTGATGGCGTTACGGTAAAATGTACCAGTGTTGGCAGACTGGCAGATGGAACAGAAGTGTCGAAGTTTATTGTAGAGTGGTCGCTTAAACGCAAATCTGCATGAATCGACTGCCCGGCTGCTAAATTGAGTCAGAGCATAAATAACAGCTAGGCAAATACCTAAATTTGCAACCTGACGTTATATATCCTTAACCTATACCTTATGAATCGTATACTTTTTACCGCTGTCACTTGTATTGTATCTGTTTGGTTCTTCAGCACCTCTTGTAACAGAACCACCAGCAAAGACCAAAATCGTCAGGCAGATATGGAAACAGAAACGATACAACCTGCCATTACAGATGCCGGTTTAATTACACCTGCTGAACCATTTAAAAATCAGCCGAATAAATTGTGTACGGTAATTCGTAAACTGGATATTTCGTATTACAACCCCAAGAAAGAAGTAGAGGATGTATCACAATATCCCAAAAAATACTGCCTGCTCGACGTATGTCTCGATGGCCCAAGCTCAAATGGTAATATCGTAAACCTCGGCGGTGCCGATGAAATGGTAACCAGCTCCTACGAACTCATCAAAGTTTTTAATTCCTACGAAGAAACAAAATCTTATGTTGAGAAATATTTGATTGAAGATGTTGTTTATGAGGAATAACGAAAAAGGAATGAGGAATAAGGAATGAGGAATGAGTTTTTGAATGCAAACCTCCAACACCTTACCGCCTCCCAGTCTTCCCGGCTCCTGAATTTTATCATTGGATCACTGCATAAAAAAAAAGGCCATCTCTTCAGACAGCCTTCAAATAAAATTCGAATACAATAATTATCTAATCGCAATATTCACATAATCACGTGTTTTTGCGCCGGTATAAATTTGACGCGGACGACCAATTGGTTCGCCGGATTCGCGCATTTCTTTCCATTGTGATAACCATCCCGGTAAACGACCTAATGCAAACAATACTGTAAACATTTCAGTTGGGAACCCGATAGCACGGTAAATGATACCAGAATAAAAATCGACATTCGGATATAATTTACGCTCAACGAAATAATTATCGCGTAACGCAACTTCTTCTAATTGTTTTGCGATATCCAATACCGGATCGTGAATGCCTAATTTATTTAGAACATTGTCACATGCTTCCTTGATGATTTTCGCACGTGGGTCAAAGTTTTTATAAACCCGGTGACCAAAGCCCATCAGTCGGAAGTTATCGTTTTTGTCTTTTGCTTTTTCTACAAACTTGGCCACATTGCCGCCATCGTTTTTAATGAGCTCAAGCATTTCAATTACCTGTTGGTTAGCACCACCGTGAAGCGGACCCCATAATGCAGCAACACCAGCTGCAACACTCGCATAAGCATTCGCCTGGCTTGAACCAACCATACGCACCGTAGATGTAGAGCAGTTTTGCTCGTGGTCGGCATGTAAGATTAATAATTTATCCAATGCATCAACAACCACAGGATCCGGTAAATAATCTTCAGTACGCATACCGAAAGTCATATACAGGAAGTTGGTTACATAATCATATTTATTTTGTGGATACATAATTGGATGTCCCACAGATTTTTTATGTATCCAGCTAACCAATGTCGGCATTTTAGCAAGAATGCGGATAATTGTCATATCCGTTTCTTCACGTGTCATGTGCGGATTCAATGCATCCGGATAAAATGAACTCAATGTACACATCAAAGAACACAACTGACCCATTGGATGCGCATTGGATGGGAAACCATCAAAGAATTGTTTGATGTCTTCATGCACCAATGTGTGACGTGTAATTCTGTCGGTAAATTCTACATACTGTTCGTTAGTAGGTAATTCACCATATAAGAGTAAATAGGTTACCTCCATGAAGTTTGACTTTTCAGCCAATTGTTCAATCGGATAACCGCGATAACGTAAAATACCTAATTCACCATCTAAAAAAGTGATGGCACTTTTAGTTGCACCGGTGTTTTTGTAACCGCTGTCAAGGGTAACCATTCCGCTGATGTCGCGTAACTTGTTAATGTCGATGGATTTTTCCCCTTCTGATCCGGTGAAAATGGGTAATTCAAACTCCTTGTCCTCAAGTTTGATAATAGCTTGCTCAGACATATGCTGCTGTATTAATGAGTGTTTGGTCAGTAAATTTATCTCTACAAAGGTATAATAATGTGGCCACAGATAGTCCACCGGAATGCACTTTTTTTAACCTGTCAGGTTAATTTACGGTCAGAATTATGTAAAATGCAAAAGAAACCCAAAATCACCACGGAATGGTGAACTTATCTATGTTATTCACCAAATACCATAGAATAGAACCATAAATGCCCACATGCAATGCAAATTTGATCCATTCAGGCCAGTTGCGCATGATGAGAAACGACAAACGCCCTATAGCTAATCCGGCCAAACCAAAGGTAATCATCGAAATGTCGTAGTTCCCGTCAAAGGTTACTGACTTCGGCGCTGCCGGAATGCCTACTATAATGAAGAAAATGAAGAAACTCACCAGATAAAAGCCTTCCCAAAACATGTTCGGGTCGTTTTTCTGCTCCGGCTGAGTATGATTTTCTATCTGCATAGCCGCAAAGTTAGTGGATTTGGGTAATATGCCATATCGAAGGTGTGTTTTCTGGCTGCAGTTCTGCCAACTCCGACAAACACCTTATTTTTGAAAAATGAAAACCTGCAACAATTGCCTCCGCAGTAATCCGGATGATTTTAACCATTGTCGGTATTGTGGAGCTGATATCCGCTACGCCGAACCGGTTAAACGTCCTTTTTGGAAACGCGTGCCGGCATGGGTCCTCGTACTGCTCATGGTGGGTGGTTTGATAGGCATCTGGTTTTTGTTGGTCGGCTCCTTTCTGGCCATCACAACCATAGAAGGTGTGGCAAGTATGGTCCTGCTCATTTTAGGCGCAATTGGCTTTGGTGTAGTGCCGCTCCGGGCTCCGGATGGCGATAATAATGTGTTCAGGGCTATCGGACTGGCGTTTTTCGCCCTCATGGGCGCCTCCCTCGACCAAACGGGAAATACACTTTATAATAAACCGGTCGAATACTTCTTGTGCCCGGCTGGAACAGGTCTTGACCGCGAAGAGATTATTTCTAACCCGCTGCCCGGTACTACATATGTCACCCAGGATTTCACTTGTTGGGATAAAAGCACCGGTAAACCGGTTATGACCTTAAACCCTTTCAAAATTTTAGGCATCAGGTTCGTTGAGTATTTTATTCTTGGCTACATACTGCTCGGGCTGAGGTTTGTTTTTTGGCGAATTAAAAATAACAGCTAGCACCTCAGCGTTTGTATACCATGACCCAAATTAAACTCCTCGTTTATTGCTGCTTGTTTCTCTGTGCGTTTTCTGCCTCTGCACAATTTGTGTCCGTTAGAGGCACACATGCCAGCCAGATGCTGGTAAATAATCTGTATGATCCGGATATGTCGCACGCTATCGGAGCTGAGCTTATCTACAGTAAACCCGTTCAATTTATTAAATGGCCGATCAATTATAATATCGGGCTCGACTACCGGAATGTTGATGGCGCACAGGCAGCTTATGTGGCAACCGGTATTACCTGGGTTACACGCACGCCGTCTGGATTTATGTTTGCACCCAATGCAGAAAGTGTTTCATATGTTACCAGCAACTGGCTGCAATATGCATCATTCAATATGCTGAACGGTGTTCTCATTGGCGATTCTACCGCCATATATGATATGGGGTTTTCACTCGATTATAATTTTGGATACGTGTTCGGAAAACAATTTTTTGTGCACTGGGGACTCGGCGGCAGATATCATATTACACCAGAATATTCAGCAGATCTAAACGAACCTCACAGCTCCTTTGATTTCATGCTCAAAGCCGGCTTTTTGTGGAAATTCAAAAGAAAATACGCAAACCCGAATAAAAAATAACCAACTCAAGTATTTTCTAATTGTCCGGACATATCTGGCTACCATTCTAAATACATCGGTATGCGCAAAACAGCGTTCTGTTCACGTGAATGAAATCGAATAAATAGATTTTTGGAATTACCCTTTTTACTTTGCAGCGGCAAATAACACAGCCAATGCCATCCGCACATTTCCTTCTCTAATCAATGAGGCTGCAAGTGCGCAAATGGATTCTGATGATGCATCACTTGTCAGCTGTTGTTGTGCAGCAATTAATTCTGCTTCTGTTGGCAGCGTTTGCTGACTTCCTAATTTTCCTAAATCATTTCCGGTTAACTGATGACTATCACGTGCAAATGCAGGAAGTGCATCTACACCAATGCCTACTTCAGTTTTGGGTTGAGGTAAAACAAATATCGATGATGGAATAATACGCGCATAATACTCACCACCCATACGTGCAACTAAATCCATTTTATAAGGATCCATTTTACCATCTGCATCTAAAATAGCATCATCAATATGCATCAATACAATTTCACATAATACAATATTACCCGCACCTCCTTTGTCGCCGGTATGTATTACATCTCGTACAATACATTCCATTGAAACAATGCTTTCCTTCACGCGAAAAGGTTTAACTTTTTCGGAAGCCACAGGTGTCAGTCCGGCTTTAATAAATTCGTTCACACCTTTTGGATATGGCGAACTCGCTAAACTCATCTGCTCGACAATCGGAAAATTTACGATATTAATGACCACTTCCTTCGTCGCCTCCACATTATCTAAAGTATGCTTCGTCGTATTATCCCGACCACTCCTTGCCGGCGAAAAAATAACCATCGGCGGATTACTGCCTACTGCTGTAAAAAAACTAAAAGGTGCCAGATTTGGATTGCCCTCCGCATCCACAGTGCTGGCAAATGAAATAGGCCTCGGAGACACACTGCCCAAAATATATTGGTGCAGTTTAGGTATAGGCATTTCTGCCGGATTAATTTTCATAGTTGATTATGCATTAAAATGGAACTGCCGGTAATACTTGCGCCTTTACTTCGCCAAAGCCGATGCGCACACCGTTTTTTTCTGACCACGCTTGTATGGTAACAATATCACCATCTTCAATAAAACTGCGTGTTTGTCCATTCGGTAACGAAATAGGTTTTGTTCCTCTCCAGGTTAATTCTAACAGGCTGCCATAGCCATTAGGATGCGGCGCACTGATGGTACCACTTGCATACATGTCGCCGGCACGCACATTACAACCATTTACTGTTTGATGCGCTAACTGCTGCTCCATTGTCCAATACATATTTTTATAATTGCTCTCGCAAACAATAAACGGCTCCGCATCCGGTATGGTAATACTTACTATTAAATTGATGTCAAGATGTTTCTCTCCGGTAAATTGTAAATACGGTAATACTTCAGGCTCCTGTTTATCGCCCGCCATGCGAAACGGTTCCAGCGCATCGAGTGTAACCACCCATGGCGATACGCTACTCGCAAAATTTTTCGATAAAAAAGGTCCGAGCGGCACATATTCCCAACGCTGAATATCCCGCGCACTCCAATCATTAAAAATGACCATTCCAAAAATATAATCATCTGCTTCAGCAGTGCTGATACGCTGTCCTAACGGCTTGCCATCAAAAGTGATAAAGGCCATTTCCAATTCAAAATCCAATTGCTTCGTTGGTCCAAATGTTGGGTTGTCTCCATCTTTTACTATCGTTTGTCCCATAGGCCGATGAAACGGAACGCCACTTACCAGCATCGACGAACTCCTTCCATGATATCCAACAGGTAAATGCTTCCAGTTTGGCATTAATGGATTATCCGGACGAAACATACTGCCCACATTTGTTGCGTGTACAATGCTCGAATAAAAGTCGGTATAATCGCCCGGCAAAACCGGCATGCACATGCGCACATCTGTCATCGGATACAATATGTCGCCATGCACTTCCTGATACTCCTGTAAGTCGGTGTTACTATCACGCAACAACTCAGAAATACGTTCGCGCAAGGCACGCATTTTTATTTTGCCCACACGCATAAGATCATTGAGGTACGCATTTTGCAACATGCTTTCTGTTAAATCAAAACCATCCAAAAAACCTGCAACGTGCAAAGCATATACATCTACCACAAACGCGCCAATCGCAACACCCACTCGCGGCGAACGACCGTCATATTGAAAAATTCCAAATGGTAAATTTTGTATGGGAAAATCACTTCCGGCTTCTACAGGAATCCAAGATTTTAATTGAGGATCATTTGCTGCAATTTTCATTCGTATAATTTAACTTTACAAAGTTACAACAATACAAGCGTTCCCGCTCTTAAATTTGCACTATGGATATCGTGTTGCTTATAGTAGCTATTGCACTGATGCTCGTCGGCATTGGCGGAAGTTTTCTGCCCATACTTCCGGGTCCGCCACTCTGCTATGCCGGTTTTTTATGCGTGCATTTTTCTACCTACGCGCAATTTTCAACCTCCTTTCTCATAACCTGGGCAATCGTAGTGGTCATTTTAGGCATACTCGAATATTATATACCAACCTACGGCACAAAAAAATTCGGTGGAACCAAAGCCGGTCAAAAAGGCGCAACTGTGGGCACTATTTTAGGCATTTTTATCCCTCCGCAACCACTCTGGCTGATTCTGGGCCCTTTCGCAGGTGCCTTTCTCGGCGAATTATGGCACGACGCCCGCAATACAAAAAAAGCATTCCGTAGCGCCTGGGGCTCATTTATCGGGTTTCTCGCAGGCACATTTGTAAAAATCATTACCGTAATCGTAATGTCTGTCGTGTTTATATTCGAAGTGGTGTAAATGCAAGGTTTAGGTGAAAGGTAACTGTTCACCGCTTATCGTAAATCCTTAACCTGTTTTTACCCCTGTTATGCTAAAAAAAAATATTGCTGCTAAAAACAGGCTTCCGGCTGCGCTTTCTCACGCAGTAAAAGTTGACTAAACAATCGTAAAAAGTGCTAAATAATTACGACTGTTACAACGATATATATGACATACCCCTGAGCGGATGCATGATCGACAAACACAAATTACAACAACAGCGATTCGTCGCTCGTATCTGGTGCTTTATTGTTAAAAGCTTCTTTGGCAGCCTGCTTTTGTTGTTCGCGCGTTAAAATCAGTGTGGCAAGTAAACCGGGGGCTTCTTCGGGCAAATGTTTGCTGAGTAATTGTTTAGCCTGCATTTCATCCACATCTATCCGATACAGTATCCACAATAGTTTTTCGAAATTATGATCAATTAAAAATGCAATCATTTCCCTTAATGCACGATGCGCATCAGCTTTGTTGGCAGGTGCCAATAGGGCTGCATCCACATCTAATGCACCTAAGGTGGCAACTTCAGAAACTGTTTTGGTATACCATTCCATGCAACCGGTTATTTGTGTTTTTGAGCGGGCAACCTGAAACTTGATTTTTCAGCAACACCTATACCAAATAACGCAAAATCATATTTGACCGGATCAACAGGGTCAAAAGTGCGTAGGCGTTCAGTTAAGGCAACTGCTGTTTGCCAATCAGTTTGCTTCCGCTCAATTAACCCCAATTTGCGTGCCACACGATCAACATGCACATCAAGTGGACAAATTAATTGATCCGGACGAATATGCTTCCATACGCCGAAATCAACGCCATGCGTGTCTTTCCGAACCATCCAGCGCAAGAACATATTGATGCGTTTGCATGAACTTTTTGATCGTGGAGTGGCGATATGCTTCCGCGTACGCTGTGGCGCATCCGGGTCAAAGAAAAAAGTATTGTGGAAATGTATGAGGAGTTTTTCTACATGTTTTTCCTGCGCATACCCCGAACATAAAAATGCTTCCTCCAGTGAAATATGCTGCTCGTACCAATGCCTGAAAAAATGTATAAAATATAACGCATCCGTAGCATTAAAGGTTCTGTGCCTGAACTGTAAAAAACGTTGTAAATCCTGCGGTTCATGTCCCAGAATAAAGTCATAAGGTGCGTTATCCATTAATTGAATAAGCGTTTGTGCACTATTAATAATCGTAGTGCGCTGCCCCCAGGCTAATATCGCTGTCCAGAATCCCATAATTTCTATATCCTGCAATCGACTAAAACGATGCGGAATAGAAATAGGATCATGCTCAATAAATGCAGGCTGATTAAATCGTATTACCTGTTCGTCTAAAAAGATACGAAGTTGTGCATCAGAAGCAACCGTTTGCTTATTGCGGCTTGTTCGGCGACTCGAAGGCATCTTTTTCAACGGCGATTGTCTGGTGCTGAATGGCGTGTGGATGCTGTTTGTGCAGTTTCATAGAGCGCACACTGAACCGGATACCAATAATTAACGAAATAACCGCACCGATATACAAACCGGCAGTTAAATTTTGGAACAGGAAGAAGTCATAAAATCCATGTAAAATAACCGCACCTGTAAATCCTTGCAGCATAAGCTTGCGTTCATTGGTATGATTGAATTTAGCTAATCCAATATAATAACCCATGATGGCGGCAAAAGTTGCATGTGCCGGCACAGCAGTAACCGCTCTCAGTCCTGCAGTTGTCCAGGCCGCAGTTAAAGTTTCAGCATCAAAAATATACATCAGATTTTCTATAGTTGCAAAACCCATACCCACCATCACAGCGTAAATGATGCCATCATACGGTTCATTAAAACTGGGTTTTTTATAAGCATAGTAACGCAGGAAAATATATTTACTTAATTCTTCACTACCGGCTACAATAATAAATGTGTAAATGGCAACTGATATTAACGAATCGCCATTGCTGCCGGGAACAAGTGCCGGTAATAATTCTTCCAGTATGATGGCCGGAACTACACTGAAACAACCCGTCAGAAAACATACCAGCAACACACCAAAAGGCTCACGGTCATGCTTATCTTTCGTATAGAAATACGTAATGATGGCAACAGCCGGGCCTACGGCTAATGCTAATAAAGCTAATGTTTGAAAATCCATGTGAATCCGGGTTTTAGGTGTTGCTGATTATCAGAGTAATAATGCCTGTTGCAAATGAAATAATAGTTAACAATTAGTTAAGTGCTTTTGCGAGGTCTTCAATTAAATCATCCACATCTTCCACCCCAACACTCAACCTGATTAGTGAATCTACCAATCCATTCTTCATTCGTTCTTCTTTTGGTATCGAAGCATGAGTCATGCTCGCCGGATGTCCGATTAAACTTTCAACACCACCTAAGCTTTCTGCAAGACTGAATAAATGTGTTGACGACAAAATGCGTTTTGCCTCTTCAAAATCGTCATTTTTTAACGTGAAAGATACCATCGCGCCAAACATGCGCATTTGTTTTTTAGCAACTGCGTGATTGGCATGATCTTCAAACCCCGGCCAGTATACCGTTTCAACTTTTGGATGTTTACGCAACCATTGCGCAATAACTGCCGCATTTTCACAGCTGCGTTGCACACGTAAATGCAGCGTTTTAATACCACGTAACATCAAAAAACAATCCTGTGGTCCTGGCACAGCACCATTGGCGTTCTGAATAAAATATAATTGGTCAGCTAATGCCTGATCCTTAACAATTACAGCGCCATGAATAACATCACTGTGTCCACCTAAATATTTGGTGCCGCTGTGTACCACAATATCCGCACCATGATCCAGTGGATTTTGCAGATAAGGTGAAGCAAATGTATTGTCAACACAAACCAAAATATTATGCGCACGTGCAATAGCGCAAATGGCTGCAATATCAACTATCCGCAGCATCGGGTTAGTGGGCGTTTCTACCCAGATAAGTTTAGTGTTGCTCTTAATTAATGGGGCAAGATTTTGTGCATCACTTAAATCAGCAAAAGTAAAATCAACACCAAAGCGGGCATATACTTTCGTAAAGGCGCGATATGTGCCTCCGTATAAATCATTGTTCGCAATTACATGATCGCCCTGGCTTAATAATTTAATAATGCCATCGGTAGCAGCTAACCCACTGGAAAAGCAAATGCCGAAGCTGCCATTTTCTAATGCCGCCAGATTGTTTTGCAGCGCATGCCGTGTCGGATTTTGTGTTCTTGCGTATTCATACCCTTTGTGATCGCCCGGTGCGTTTTGCACGTAAGTAGAGGTTTGAAAAATCGGGGTCATAATAGCGCCTGTGCTTGGATCAGGCTCTATTCCGGCATGAATGACTTTAGTGTTAAATTTCATATAAAAATGATTTCAGAAAAAAATGGCTTTGCGCCGTTCGACTAGCAGTTGAAATAATCTCAGGCGGAGTCGTTAACGCAAAGCCAGATGTATGTAGAAACTTTAAAAAGTATGCACAACTAATCCGCTGCGTAATTTTGGTTCGAACCAGGTTGACTTCGGTGGCATTACATTTCCACTGTCTGCAATATTGATTAATTGCTGGATGCTTACCGGATACAAAGAAATAGCTAAAGCCATCTCCCCACTGTTTACGCGCTTTTCCAATTCGCCAAGACCACGGATACCACCAACAAAATCAATACGCTTATCAGTGCGCTGATCTTTTATACCTAAAATCGGATCTAATAAATGATTGGATAAAATAGTTACATCTAATACATCTATCGGATCAGCATCATTAAATGTGCCGGCTTTGGCGGTTAATTTATACCAGTTGTTATTTAAATATAATCCAAAGGTATGCAGTGCCTCAGGCTTATAGGTGTTGCTGCGTTTTTCAATATCAAATTTCTCACCAATGCGCGCTAATAAAGCCTCTTCACTCAGTCCATGCATATCTTTTACCACACGGTTATAATCCATAATCATTAATTGACTGCTTGGAAATATAACGCTCAAGAAAAAGTTGTACTCCTCATTTCCGGTATGGTTCGGATTTGCTTCGGCCATGCGCTTGCCTACTTTCGCACTTGAAGCACTGCGGTGATGTCCATCGGCGATGTAAGTAAATGGCACTTCCGTTTGAAACAGGTGTTCGAGCATCTGCACATCAGCAGCCTGGTCAATCAACCAGAAAGTATGTTGGATGCCATCCTCTGCGGTGAAGTCGTATACAGGGGTTCCGGCAACAATTTTTTGCATAACCGCGTCAACCCCGGCAACATCCGGATAGGTTAAAAATACAGGCTCAGGGTGGCACTGTAACTCATACATATGGCGAATACGGTCATTCTCCTTCTCCGGACGGGTGTACTCATGCTTTTTGATGATATCATCAAAATAGTCGTTAATCGAAGAATTGGCCACTAACCCAACCTGTGCATGCCCGTTCATAATTTGGCGATAGGCATACATGTTGGCGGTTCCATCCTGCCTGAAAGTGCCATTAGCCTGGAAGTTTTTCCAGTTTTCCACAGCCTTAGCGTAAACAGCATCCGCATAGTGGTCAATATCCTCTGGCAAGTCGATTTCCGGCTTGCAGACATGCAAAAATGAAAGGGGATTCCCGGCGGCCTCAACCCGCGCTTCTTCGCTGTTCAGTACATCATACGGGCGACTCGCTACTTCGGCTACCTGCGCAGGAGATGGTCTCCAGCCTTGAAATGGTTTTATGATTGCCATGTGTAATTTTTTGTGCAAAGATAGAATAATCACCCTTTTGGAGATGTAAAAGGAATTTGCTCAGGTTTAACCAAATACTTACCTTTATCAGCAAAACAAGAAAGTATGCGTAAAAACTACACAAAAAACAATTCCGTTCGCCTCGCTGCCTACTCAACAATGGCTGCTGCGCTAACGGCTGTAGTGGCTGATGCCAATGCAGAGGTTATTTACACCGACATCGAAGATATGACTGTTGAAGTTGGTGATGTATTTGATGTTGATGTTGACGGCGATGGCACATTCGACTTCCGGTTTTCTGCAGGCTATG
>JAKQVC010000128.1 GCA_029571985.1 Bacteroidota bacterium
CCGCTGCTGGTGTTGCTTGGTGGTGGTGCCATTGATACCTGGACGAAATGGAATCAGGAGCATCTTTTACAGGAAGCAGATTTTAATAGTTATTTAATTATTATTTTCGGTACGGCAGCATGTGTCGGATGGCTGGTGGTAGCCTATCGCTATATGCGTTTTGCGGAACATCTCAAATGGCGCACGGTTGGTCATGGTTTGTTATTAGGCATACCGAATTATGGTTCGCTGTATTTTTTGATTGCGGCACTCAATGTGCCCGGTTGGAGAAGTTCAGTTGTTTTTCCGGTCAACAATATTGCGGTAGTTGCTGTTTCGTGTCTGGTTGCCATGGTTTTATTCAAAGAAAAATTGAGCGGACTCAACCTCGCGGGCATTGGTCTTTCCATGTTGGCGATATTTCTTATCATGCAAAGTATGTAATATGCTGAACGAACTAGACGCGCTTAAATTAATTCGCCATAAATATTATGCCTTTTTGTTGGGCGGTAGTATTGGATTGTTATGTATCATTTTCTTGTTGATTGAGTATGCTGCAGGTGCGCAGCATAAATATTTTTTCACCACACTGGGTACTGCGTTATTATTTTATATGTTGGTAAATGCCATCAGTTGTCTGTTAGTTGAAAATATGTGGGCGCACGTTAAACGCACCATTCCTGTGTATGTGTTGAATGTGTTGTTGAGCGGAGGATTAATTTATTGGTTTATTGATGGTGCTGTTGATGATCATAAGGCTTTTTATCCGGCCCTGGCAGCGCTGATATTTTGTTTCTTTGCCTCTATGGTGCTCATATTAGTTATCCGTTCTGTTGCCTCATTTTTAAAAGAAGAATAAACCCAATTACCATGCCCATTAATATTATTGTAACCGGTGGGACCTTTGATAAGGAGTATGATGAAATTAAAGGTCAGCTGTATTTTAAAGAAACGCATTTACCTGAAATTCTCAGGTTAGGGAGATGCACTGTGCCGGTGAATATTGATACCCTTATGATGATTGATAGTTTGCACATGACGGATGCGGATCGTCAGCGTGTTGTCGATCATTGTGCAGCCTGCTCGAATGCGCGCATTATTATCACACACGGCACGGATACGATGGTGGAAACGGCTAAAGTATTAGCCGCAGCACAATTAAACAAAACCATAATTTTAACCGGCGCAATGATTCCGTATAAATTTGGTTCGAGCGATGGATTATTTAATATGGGTTGCGCATTATCCTACGTACAAACATTACCTCCGGGCGTTTACATTACGATGAATGGACGTTATTTTACATGGGATAATGTGCGGAAGAATAGGGAGGAAGGGTTGTTTGAAGAGTTATAAGGGGGGGTATCAGGTATCAGGTAGAGCCTGCTATGAAGTGAAGTTTTTTGTAGCGCAGCGGAGAAAAGCTTCTACTTCATAGGGTAGTGAGTAGTGGGTAGTGGGACGAATGCAGGAGCCCTTCGGGCTTGTGGGGTGGGGTTTTATGGTAGATTTCACGTCTGTTCATTAGCATTTAATCACACACACTTTCACACGGTATCCGCCGTACGGCGGACACATTCAAATTCGCCGCCAGGCGAACCACATTTTCACACTTGCCCTTCGATATAGTTAATGCTGGGTGCTCGGGGTTATGCTGTGATTTGTTGGCATGGGGTTAGTTTCATTTTTTTGCTTGCCTCACCCACCGCCCTCTCCCCACACCTCCTTTGTCGGAGTGGCAAGCCTCCTGACGTCGCAGAGAGGGAGCTTAATTTTCGTTGCTAAAGTAATTGTGGGTTGAATTGAAAATAGTATTTGCATTTCTGCATTTAACTTCTCACATTTTCACATTCAAATTCGCCACAAGGCGAACCACATTTTCACACTCGCCTTTCGAAACAGTTAATGCCGATTACCTGAGTTAATGCTCCTTCATCGGCTAATCCCGAGTACTCGGGACTTCGCTGCGCTGCGTCGGCTAATTGACTAATCGGCCTCTGAATTACTTCAGAAGCCGATTAATTAAATACTATTTTAAATTAAAGAAAGGTATTTATAAAACGCCCATTGCAGTGAGCACGATTGTGAGGGCGATGATACCGATGATACCCCAGGTGAGGATGCGGTTATTGCGTTTGTATTTGTCGAGTTCGTGTACTACTGCACGATGTTTGAAGAGGCGTTCGATGGCCGTTTCTGTGCGGTGGAAGCTCGTTTCGTTTTTTACCACATAATCGTAAGCACCGGCACGCATACATTCAACGGCTACGTCAATTTTATCTTGTCCGGAAATCATAATGACATCAGTGTCGTATGCTTTTTTCAGATGTTCTAATACCTGTAAGCCATTACGTGCGCTTTTATTCACTGCATCAAGATGATAATCTAAGATAACGATGCCGGGATTTTTATCCATGTTATCGTTACATTCTTCACCGGTGGTGTATTTATAGATGTCGAACTGTGGATACTTTCCTTTCAAATGATCTTCCATCATTTGTGCGTGCATGGGTTCGTCGTCTACAATAAAAACGGTTTCTTTTTTCATATACTTTGGTTGGGTTTCTTATGGCAATATTAAGCAATTTTTCCTATCACATCCTTCAACTCGTTAAAGGCCTCTGCACATCCGGTTTCTACTGTGGCTATTAAATTGCCGATAACTTCCGGATTTTTTTCTTCACCTGCATATTCTTCAATACGGATTACATTTTCCCTGAGCGATTCGATGCCCATATAAGCTAATTGTGGTTTCAGCGAGTGGGCGGTTGTTTTGAGATTATTCCAATCACCGGCGGCATGCTGTTGCTTCATGGTATCAATACTCGCGGGAGCCAATTGGAGGAACATGTTGATATATTTGATCATTTTAGCCTTGTCATTATTTGTAAATGATTCCAGAAAGGCCAGATTAATACGATTGTAAGCGTCCATGATGTGCGAATTTATAACGGAGAAATGGTTTTTGCTATTTTGTCGAGTAATTCTTCTACCTGAAAGGGTTTGCCAACGAATTCGTTCATACCGCTTTCTAAACATTTGTCAACCTCCGCTTTAATGACAGAGGCGGTCATTGCGATAATCGGGATGCTGTTTACATTGGCATCTGTGCTGGCGCGAATGGTGCGGGTGGCTTCGTGACCGTCCATTTCGGGCATCTGGATGTCCATCAGAATGAGGTCGTAGGTGTTGGCCATCACCATATCCACGGCTTCACGGCCATTTTTGGCTACATCTACTTTTGAACCGGGGATGCTCGATTCGAGCGTGTCTACAGCAACCATCTGGTTGAATTCATTGTCTTCTGCCAACAGTATCCGCAAATCGCGCAATTGACGGGCTGGCTGCTGGGCTTGTTGTGCATTGGCATTTGCAGTAATAACATCTTCAACCTTTTCGAAAGGCAGGGTGAAGCTGAAGATGGAACCTTTGCCGCTTTCGCTGGAAACAGAAATGGTTCCGCCCTGTAATTCGACCAGTTTTTTACAAAT
>JAKQVC010000131.1 GCA_029571985.1 Bacteroidota bacterium
CAAGACATTCGGGTAATAATATGGCTTGAGACCGGTGTTCGCCTTGGATGAATCGCTTCATTTAGAACCCCCAATTTACGCACAACTGATAGGTATAATTATACTAAATCGGGGCGTTTTTACACAATCTGGGGACAAAGCGGTCTTACAGAAACAGGCCATACTCCCCGAGTTTTTTCATACTGCATGCCAAGAAAAAATGGAAAAGTATTAGCAACACTTATATCAAAAATTTGTTTTACTCAGCTGATTTAGAGCAACTTGTTCCCAGAAAGTAACGATGGATGCCAACCAACCAGTAAATTAAGAATAATAAATCCAATGACAAATCCTAGTGGCACATGCCACCCGTATTTTAGCCAGTTTTTAACTGATTTTGCTTCTGGATACATATTTGATATGGCTACGCCAGCAGATGAACCAAACCATAGTATAGAGCCACCATAGCCAACAGAGTAGGCTAAGAATCCCCAATCATAACCACCCTGCTTGATGGCCAGTGCAGTCAAGGGTATGTTATCAAAAACTGAGGAAACAAAACCTAGACCGAAAGTGGTCTGCCACGATGGGGAGGGTAAATTTCCAACTGGCATCATTGATGCGCAAGAAACAAGTGCAAGTAGGAAAAGTGTTCCTTTAAGCGAATCTCCAAGTACTTCCCAATCATGACGTCTGACAGGGATTGAAATTAGAATCGCCAACCATACTGCCGTACCTATAAATGGAAAACTGTCGCTAATATTCGTGTAATACACGTTGATGATGAGATTGGTTGCTACAGCAAAGATGAGGATAAGAGCTATTATTAATATCCGCGACCAGTCTATTTTGGTATGGCTATGTGCTGACTTAAGTATTGGCGAATATGCATGCTGCTGTTTAGCAGCGATAGTGCCACTAATTATCAATGATACGATAGCGGGAATGAACGCAACAAAGACCTGGCTTGGTTGAACTCCAGCTATCCACATCATCGTTGTTGTTGTATCGCCTACTACTGAAAAAGACCCCCCTGCATTAGACGCAGCCACAATTCCAGCAATATAACCAATATGTACTTTGGATCTAAACAACTGATGTGCCATTGCACCACCAATCAGTGCTGCTGCAATGTTGTCCAGAAAACTGGATATGATAAAAATCATTACTAATAACACAAAGCCACCTTTCCAGTCGATTGGAAGGTACTTAGGTAGTATTAAGGGTATTCGGCTTTTTTCAAAATGTCTTGCCAGTATGGCGAAGCCCATAAGGAGAGCGAAGAGGTTAACAAGGATGACCCACTCATGGGAAAAGTGACTGATAAACCCAAGCACACCATTACCTGTTTTGAATCCAGTGAAGCCAATTTTGTAAATTGAGATAAACGTCAGACCAGTAACAGCAACACTAAATGTGTGATTATGAAATAGAGCTACGCATATCAGTGTCAAAGCAAATAGAAAAAATTCAATCGGTATGCCAGCAAATTCCATCATGAAGTTACCATTAGAAAAGGGTTAAGTTAAGCAATATTTAAAGTTTTTAAATATTAAAAATAGTTATAAATTAACCACCACTCAAATCTACTATCATGCGCGATTGAGTTTATGCTTTAGAAATACCCACAGCACAGGTAGCGTGGGAATGATAATGAGTGATAAAGCCACCCATGAAAAATGAGATTTTACCCACGGATGGTTGCCAACTAAATACCCAATGGACGTTAGACCGCATACCCAAATCAGGCCGCCAATCACGTTATAAAATGCAAACCTAGGATAGGTCATTTGCCCAACGCCAGCAACAAAAGGGGTAAAGGTACGTATAAATGGCATAAAGCGACCGATTACAATGGTAATCGGTCCATGCTTTTCATAAAACTCATGTGTCTTATTAAAAGCTTCTTTATTAAACCACCTGGAATTTTCCCAACTAAAAACTTTATTCCCGACCCATTTACCAATAGAATAATTGACGGCATCGCCAGAAATTGCAGCTGCAGATAGTAGGATCATCAGTATGGGTAAACTCATACCGCCGATAGCTGCAACCGCCCCAGCGACAAACAATAAAGAGTCACCTGGCAGAAAAGGCATTGCAACCACACCAGTTTCAACAAAGATAATTAAAAACAGTAGTACATAAATCCACAAGCCATAGGATTGAGCGATTACTTCTAAATGTTTATCCAAGTGCAAAAATACATCTATGAAAACTGAGAAATCCATATTAATTAAGTATTGTTCCAAAACGTAAATTTAACTAAATTATAGTGTATATGTAATGAAGACTTAAATTAAAGCTTAAAATGATAGGCTGTATTCGGCCGATTCGCGAAGTGGAGTCTTTACAATCGACTGTCGCCTTAGCGGATGAATGCGCCTTGACCTCTCTATGGTTTCTAGGCGGCTATCAATGCTAAAGGCATTACCTGCGCGGTAAACTTCTCTCTAGCCTGCCAAAGGTCAAAAGCAGTTTGCTCTGCCAACCAAATATCCGCACGACCACCATTTTCAATACCAAGCCACTTTTCTAGACGCAATGCCATTTCAGGCGAAATAGCGGCCTTACCGTTAAGTACTTTAGAAAGCGTTGGCCGAGCAACACCTAGCTGCTCAGCAGCCTCAGTCACAGAAAGATTTAGGGCAGGCAGTACGTCTTCACGCAATGTTTGACCTGGGTGAGGTGGGTTATGTAATCTACTCATCTTTAATCCTTTCAATGAACATCTTGGTAATCAACCAAAATGGCATCTTCACCATCAAACATAAATGTTATGGTTCACGACATTTTGAAACGCTTTGATATTACATGATATAAATCTCCTAAAAATAATAGAGCCCAATATCTTGCGCCTTTTAAAGGGACTTTGCGAATGAAATCGACAACTAGGGGGACTAAAGCTGACATACAAAATGTACAGGTTACCTTAATAAAAATGACCAATGTAGACATTCAAAAATGTTGGGTATTAAAACCTTATAATCCAATTGGACAACATAACTTTCTATGCTCAATTGATAAATAACACGCTATTAGTCACTATCTGGTTGTTCTGCTTCCAACCACATTACATTAATAATACCAAAAGCTAGCGCAAGTCCAACACCAAGTATCCAAGCGAAATACCACATAGTTACCCTCCTAGTTATATCCGTAATCAATAAGCCGTATGCGTATTGTCTTTAATTGATTGGATTGTTACTTTACCGCGTAGCACTCGAAATACCCATGAGGTATAAACCATAATCAAAGGTAAGAAAATAATCGTCACCAGAAACATGATGCCCAAAGTTTTCTCGCTGGAAACTGCATCCCATAAAGTCAGGCTGCTGATGGGGTTGGTGCTCGATGGCATGACAAATGGGAACATGGAAAAGCCGGCAGTCAAAATAACTCCCATAATCGTCAGGCTACTGAATATGAATGCAGTACGCTCATGCTTAAAATGAGCACTCAGTAGTGATAATCCAATACCTGCAAAGCCTGTAATCGGGGCGAGTATCATCCATGGATAAGTCTGATAATTGACTAGCCAACCGCCCGATACTTTTTCTACTGTTTTACTGAGTGGATTAATCGCCAAGTTCAAATCATGAACTGAAGTCAAGCGATAGCCATCAATGCCAAAGGTAACCCACAAGCCGGCGAGAGTGAACGACACTGCGCATAATATACCGGTTACCAGCGCTGCCTTTTGCGCACGTTTTTGCACGGCACCATCAGCGCGCAGTTGCAGATATATCGCACCGTGCATCATGAGCATGCTCAGGCTGACTGCACCGCACAGCAAGGCAAACGGATTAAGCAGTTGCCAGAAACTGCCGGTGTAAAACGAACGCAGCGTGTCATCATAATAAAATGGTAGCCCGATGAGTAAATTACCAAATGCAACGCCAAACACTAATGCAGGCACTGCGCCGCCAATAAATAAGGCCCAGTCCCAGCCATTACGCCAGCGTGGATCAGCTAACTTGCTGCGATAGTCAAAACCTACTGGGCGAAAAAACAACGCGAACAATACAAGCAGTAACGCGACATACAAGCCAGAAAATGCAGCGGCATAGACCAATGGCCAAGCCGCAAAAATAGCACCGCCAGCAGTAATCAGCCAAGTCTGGTTACCTTCCCAAGTGGCACCTATGGTGTTGATAATGACTCTGCGTTCGTCATCAGTTTTACCCAAAAACGGTAGCCATGCTGCAACACCCATGTCAAAGCCATCCATGATGGAGAAGCCAACCAGCAATACCCCTATAAAAACCCACCATATGAGTTTTAGCATTTCATAATCAAAGAATGTCATGATGTCACCCCTTAGGTGTGGCTAACGGAAGTTTGGTTTTTTTCAAAATAGTATCGGCCGGTATGCAGGCTGGATGGCCCCATACGTGCATAACGGAACATCAGGAATAGCTCAACAATCAGCAGTAGGGTATAAAAACCAAGGAAACCCGCCAGGCTAAAATAAAGATCACCGCTAGATAATGAAGAGGTTGATAAGTGCGTTGGCAGGATTCCGGAGATAGTCCATGGCTGGCGACCCATCTCTGCCACGATCCAGCCCATTTCGGCTGCAATCCACGGGGCTGGTATCGAGTACAGAGCCAGACGTAATAACCATTTTTTTTCACTGATGGTGCGATTGGCCGTGTAGTAAAACGATGCTGCAAAAATAAACAGCATAAGCACCCCCATCGCCACCATGATGCGAAATGACCAGAACAGAATGAAAACGTTGGGGATCGTATCAGCCGCCGCCTGCTTAATTTGAGTTTCAGTGGCATCTATCACGTTAGGGGTGTATTTTTTAAGCAGCAGGCCGTAGCCCAGATCAACTTTGGATTCTTCAAAAGCAGCAACTGCAACTTCTGAAACATCGCCGGATTTTAGACGCTGTAAATCTGCATAAGATTGCATGCCGTTACGGATGCGCACTTCATTTTGGTTTTTCAAATCAATTAGCCCTGTCACTTCTTCATCAACAGAGCGTGTGGCAATCAGCCCTAGCAGGTAGGGAATTTTCACCGCGTAATCTGTGCGCTCTTCAGTCTGATTGGGTATACCAACCAATGTGAATGCTGCCGGCGGTGGCTCAGTATGCCACTCGGCTTCAATGGCGGCTAGCTTTACCTTCTGCACTTCTCCAGTGGCATAGCCTGATTCATCGCCCAGAATAATAACAGACAAGATAGACGCCAGGCCAAACCCAGAGGCTACCGCGATGGAGCGTAATGCAAAGCCAACATCACGGCCTTTGAGCAGATACCAGGAGGAAATACCAAGTACAAACATTGATGCTGTGGTGTAGCCTGCAGCCACTGTATGTACAAACTTAACCTGAGCTACCGGATTAAAAATAAGCGCAGCGAAGCTGGTCATTTCCATACGCATGGTTTCATAGTTGAATGCTGCCCCAACAGGGTTCTGCATCCAGCCATTTGCAATCAAAATCCAAAGCGCAGACAGATTTGAACCAACTGCCACCAAAATAGTAACCATCAAATGTTTTTCTTTAGAGAGCTTATCCCAACCAAAGAAGAATAGTCCGACAAAGGTGGATTCCAGAAAGAAGGCCATTAAGCCTTCAATGGCGAGCGGAGCACCAAATATATCGCCGACATAGTGCGAGTAATAAGCCCAGTTGGTGCCGAACTGAAACTCCAGAGTAATGCCCGTTGTAACGCCCATGGCGAAATTGATGCCGAACAATTTGCCCCAGAATTTGGTCATGTCTCGGTAAATCTGCTTGCCAGTCATGACATAGACCGATTCCATGATGACCAGAATCCAAGACAATCCGAGCGTTAGCGGTACAAACAGAAAATGGTAGAGCGCGGTTGCGCCAAACTGAAAGCGGGAAAGATCTACAACTTCGGCAGACGGGAGCATAGTGTAAATACCTTGTTAGTGGGCCTAATTTAAAATGATTCGCGTAACTTCCGATTGCCTTGCCTCTTTAGCTATCGGATTAGAAAAAAACATCACCCAGATGAGCCACAGCAGTATTACTTTAACGATCAGAATAATGATAATCTCAATCACCAGCCGCCTAGATTTATTTGCATCTTTAAGCCGCCGGAGATGCTCAATATACTTTGATATCAGTTGCATAACAGAGTCTCACTCTAATCAAACGCTGTGACAGCATTAGTTTAGCCTAAATGAATTTAAGTGCAATGTGTCACAGTGTCGCATGCATTTCAAATACGATTATGCTTGTGATTCTTATCTAGGTACCAGAAATACAGAATTCTCTGCCACAAGCTCATTGCTCTCAACAGCGCGTACTTCAAATATAACGTGGTGCGAACCTGCTTTCATTGTACCGTCCGGTATCTGCAGGCGTACAGGAATCCAGCGTGACTCAGCAGAGTTAACCGTAACGGTCTTGTTTGCATCAGCTACGTCTGACTCAACCTTCAGGTTGTTAATACCAGTTGCACTTAGCTGATAGTGCTGTGTTGTTTCGGTTGCATTCATAATCTGTAAACGATAGACATTTACCAGCATACCACCTTCAGTCAGACGCGCCATCACACCACGGTCACGCTCTACATCCACCCTGAATGACGATCGCAGTGCTAGGCTGGTGAAAAAGGCAATCAAAATAGAGGCTAGTATCACGGTGTATATAAGCACACGAGGCCTTAAAATACGGCGCAGCATCTGTGACCTATCCCAGCCCTGATTCATCGCATGCTGGGTTGAATATTTGACCAGGCCGCGCTCGTAGCCCATTTTGTCCATCACGGTGTCACAGACATCAGCACACGCTCCGCAACCGATGCACTCATACTGCAAACCTTTACGGATATCAATACCGGTCGGGCATACCTGCACACACAGGCTGCAATCGATACAGGCGCCTTGCTTGCTCTTATCCATATCGGCTTTGAGTGATGCCTTACCGCGTGGCTCACCTCGTTTTTCATCATAGGTCACGATCAATGTATCATCATCAAACATTGCACTCTGGAAACGGGCGTAAGGACACATGTATTTACATACCTGTTCAC
This sequence comes from Bacteroidota bacterium, assembly GCA_029571985.1. Classification (GTDB taxonomy): domain Bacteria; phylum Bacteroidota; class Bacteroidia; order Chitinophagales; family BACL12; genus UBA7236. Next base: position 7,002 of record JAKQVC010000131.1, read on the forward strand.
GCATAAAACCGGCATTACCATAAGTAGCAAATCCGTAAAAACATATCCAGAACGTCTCCCATGGACCTAAACCTAGATTCACTACCGCACTGCCCAGTTCACGGATAGGAGAGAAGTACCCGACGAAGGTAAAGCCTGTCCACAGCGCAAACGCAATCCAGACAAAATGCTTACTGCCTTTTTTAAACAGCTTCTTGGCGGATATTGGCGCGTCGTCCAACTTCATGCGTGATGCACGGTCGCCTTCTATTTTAGCTTCTATCCACAGAAAGATCTCTGTATACACAGTCTGCGGGCAGGTATAACCGCACCATAGGCGTCCAGCTACTGCGGTAAACAAGAATAAGGAAAGTGCAGAGATAATGAGAATACCTGTCAGGTAGATCAGGTCTTGTGGGTATAGCACAAGATTAAAGATATAGAAGCGTCTCGCTTCTAGGTCAAACAATAGTGCCTGGCGCTGCCCCCATTCAAGCCATGGAATTCCATAAAAAATGATTTGTGTCAGCCATATCATGGCCCAGCGCCATTTGGTAAAAAACCCGAAAGTGCTGCGCGGATAGATTTTCTCTGCGGTAGCGTACAAGCTGATAACTACCTCGTTAGGTAAAGGCTTATTATCAGCGGGCTTGGTGTCTGCCGTTTTAATCATATCTCAAACTTTCTCTTTTTATATTACAGCAATACTATGCATTAAATATGCCAGAATCCATTGAATCAATTAACCTTATGTTTATGTTGAATAATTTAAGACTACATCTGTTGGAAAGTCGGTATTGTTAAAACAACAGACCCAAGTGCGTCAAATATGACAGTTATTTTATTAAAAAAGGAATAAACTGTCATTTTTGACATGTAGATTATTCGCAAATGTCCAATATTCAGATTACTGAACTTTTATCGTATTTAGATAGCCAGCCACAGCCCCACATCGTGATGAATAAAGATTACACCATTATCGGGGCGAACGCGGCGTATCGTGCCCAATATGGCGATGGAAAAGCGGTGGTGGGCAGGCATTGCTATGAAGTATCACATCACTTTGACCGGCCCTGTGATGAGGAAGGCGAATTATGCCCACTCAAACTCAGTAATAAATCTGCGCGCCCTCAGCGGGTATTGCATTTGCATCAGACGCCGCGTGGTGAAGAGCATGTAGACATAGAATTGACGCCAATCCATGACAGCAATGGCGAACTGGTCTGTTTTGTTGAAATGATGCAGACAATTCGCACAGCTGGTGCGACTTCGTCCTCGCAGGGCATGGTCGGGCGTTCACCTTCATTTAATAACATGCTGGCATTAATCGGACGCGTAGCGCCATCTGAGGCCTCGGTTTTGTTGCTTGGTGAATCCGGAACCGGTAAGGAGTTAGCATCGCAAGCCATACATAACGCCAGTCATCGAGCCAGTAAGCCATATGTGGTCGTAGATTGCTCAGGGTTGACAGAATCACTATTTGAAAGCGAGTTGTTTGGCTATGAGAAAGGCGCGTTTACCGGGGCTACTCAGCGCAAACTGGGGCTTGTTGAAAGTGCCCGAGGCGGCACCCTGTTTCTTGATGAAGTGGGCGATATCCCGCTCAACCTTCAAGTTAAATTGCTGCGCCTACTGGAAACTGGCACATATCGCCGAGTGGGCGGTTTAGAGCCGTTACGGGCTGATTTTAGGCTTGTGGCAGCAACTCATCGTGATCTTAAAAAAATGGTAGAGCAAGAGACTTTCCGCAAAGACCTGTATTACCGGATCAGCACTTTCCCTATCCATGTTCCATCACTGGCGGAGCGTCACGAGGATATTCCACTGTTATCGCTCGCTCTGCTGGAACGCATCAGTCCTAAAAAAAAGCTCAAGCTACACCCAGACACAATTGCAAAGCTTCAGGCATGTACCTATCCAGGCAATATCCGTGAGCTTAGAAACATACTGGAGCGTGCCAGTCTGATGACAGATGGCGATACCGTTATGCCGCAGGAATTAGCGATAGAGGCGGAAGCTTCCCATCAAATAGTAAGTGTTGTCCACCAGAATATCATTCCATTGGAACAGGCAGAAAAGCAATATATGCAGTGGGCAGATGCAAATTGCCAGGGAGATCGTCGCATGCTGGCTAAAATGCTTGGGATTAGTGAGCGCACCCTTTATCGAAAACTGAAGGAATAATCTGCTTCTGGGGTAGACAATTTAAATATACAGAAAATCACTAGCGTACATGGTATGCGTATTGCATTAGTTAAAAAGTGAATCAATCCTGAGCGGATTGTGTGTATCAATAAATTGGAGAATGAAATGAGTGCAAATATTCAACCGTGGTCTCGTGTAGAGTTTGAAAACAAGTTCCGCGAAAAAGGAAGGGGATACCACATCTATCATCCATTTAATGTGCTGATGTATGAAGGTAAGTTAAAGCGCGAGCAATTGCAGTCATGGGTAGCTAACCGGTTTTATTATCAAATCGGCATCCCGCAAAAAGACGCAGCAATCATGTCTAATTGCTCTGATAGAGAAATTCGCCGCGGATGGATTTTGCGAATTACCGACCATGATGGTGTTGATAATACTCAAGGTGGTATTGAAGCCTGGATTAAGCTGGGCGAAGCCGTTGGCTTAACTGCTGAGGATGTTACTTCACTTAAATATGTGAGTCCCGGTGTTAAGTTTGCGGTAGATGCCTATATCAATTTTGCGCGCCAAAGACCTTGGCAGGAAGCCGTTTGTTCTTCTTTAACAGAGATGTTCGCACCGCATATTCATCAGCAAAGAATCAGCTCCTGGCCTGAAATGTATCCATGGGTCAAAGAAGAAGGCCTCATCTATTTTAAGAAAAGACTGACTGAGGCAAGGCGTGATGTTGAACAGGGATTGGCCGTGACTTTAGATTACTTTAGCCAGTCACGCGCCATGCAGGAAAGAGCACTTGATATCTTGCAATTCAAGCTGGATGTGCTCTGGGTCATTGCAGATTCGATCATGTTGGCATGCTGCGATGTCAACATAGAGAATGGCGTAAAGTATCAACGACAGGATCAGATGCGATAATTTGCTGAAGGTGATAAATAAAACCTTTCATTCAGAATCAGAGTAAATTTAAACATTGAAATATCAATTAATAAGGAGAACAAAATGTTACATGAGTTATTTGGAACTTATACCGGTTGCTGACAGTAGCAGTGATTGTGTTCATATTAGGCATGTTTGTATTTTTCTATAAAATGTTTTAAAAAAATTAAGCTGAGGAGCTCAAGAAATAATGCAGATTAAATGCCCGCACTGCAATAAAGAAAATCGCTTTCCTGTTGATAAGCTGTGTTCAGTTCCCAAGTGCGGTGCCTGCCATAAGGGATTGATCTCTGGGCCAATAGTACTTAATCAGGCAAATATCGATGAACTTCTAGCGCAAAAACTATTGCCGGTGCTGATCGATTTCTGGGCTCCGTGGTGTGGGCCGTGCAAGATTTTTGCGCCTACATTCAAAGCAAGTGCAGAAAAGTTTGCTGACAGGGTTGTGTATGCAAAAGTCGATACTGAAGCAGAGTACTTACTGGGTGCAAAATATAACATCAGATCGATTCCGACCCTGATTTACTTCTGGCAGGGCAAGGAGTTAGGGCGCCTCAGCGGTGCGCTACCGCCTAGCCAGTTGGGTCAACTCGCATCACAGCTTGTTCAGTTAAGTAGCGCCAAATAAAAAGTCTAGGGTAGGTCTGACGCTTTTCTAAAGTACTGATGGGGATCGTTCAAAATTTAGGACACTCTCAAATTCAGTGACACAGAAAAATTTGAAAGGCAGCCTTTCACAAGGCGAGAAAGTGTCTAACTGCTATTCTGCATGAATGCATGGTCAGTAGAATCATTAACGAATTAAATCAATTTAAATAATTATTGATAAATATTATTAATCAAAAGCATTTAATCAATCAATTTTAAAACTTAAATTAATTAGATTAAACTGATCGCTAGCTGGTTAAACGGTCTTGGGATTAGGGTATATGAGTAAATTAAACCAAATAGTCAGTCCATTGAATGTGCAAGTGTGGTTTAACCTCTTAAAATCGCACATGATGCAGCACCGACTATCGGCGATTGGGCTAGTAATTGCTGTGATTAGTCTTAGTACCCTATGGCTACACAACCTTACAACCGTAATTCCCAGCATTTTAGGGGGCTCGGCTAAATGGGCTTTGCTTGCTGGCTTAGCTGGATTTGCAGCCACGACAATTGGCGCCTTACCCGTATTAATTGTTAAAGGAATATCACAACGCTTAGAAGATTCTATGCTTGGATTTGCTGCTGGAATGATGCTTGCTGCCAGTGTATTTTCTTTAATCATCCCTGCATTGGACGCAGGACAGGAAATTTTTCTTAGTAGATTTACGGCATCATTAGTGGTCGTAGTGGGATTAGGACTTGGTGTTTTGTTAATGTTAGGACTAGACGAGTTCACACCACATGAACATGATAAGACTGGTCCATGCGGACCAGGTCATGAAAGATGCGGTAAGGTTTGGTTGTTTGTATTTGCAATAGCAATCCATAACTTACCTGAAGGTATGGCCATGGGGGTGAGTTTCGCAAATGGAGATATGCAGGTTGGGTTACCACTGAGTACAGCCATTGCAATTCAGGATATTCCTGAAGGTCTTGCTGTTGCGTTAAGCTTAAGTGCTGTAGGCATGCGGCCACTTTATGCCATAGGAATTACTGCACTCACTGGCTTATTGGAACCGCTTGGTGCCATATTAGGGTTTGCTTTATCTTCTGGGACTATCTGGACATATCCGGTTGGTTTGGCACTTGCTGCGGGAGCGATGTTGTTTGTGGTATCTCATGAGGTGATTCCTGAAACGCACCGTAACGGACACCAAACAACAGCGACTATTGGGCTGATGATAGGCTTTGCATTGATGATGGTTTTAGACACAACACTGGGTTGATTTTAACAAGGAGTAATATTATGAGTAATGTAAAAGTTAGTGAAATTAATATTGGTATTGATGCAGCAGATCGTAAAGAAATTGTTAAAGGGCTATCCGCATTATTAGCGGATAGCTACACGCTATATTTGATGACGCATAATTTTCATTGGAATGTGACAGGTCCACAGTTTAACAGTCTACATAATATGTTTATGTTGCAATATACTGAACAGTGGAATGCGTTAGATTTAATTGCAGAGCGTATCCGGGCACTAGGATACCCGGCTCCTGGGACATACAAAGAGTTTGTTTCGCTTGCTTCCATACAAGAGGTTGAAGGCACACCAAAAGCCATGGATATGGTGCGTCATCTTGTTAATGCCCAAGAAGCGGTAGCTAGAGTTGCAAGAGAGTTGTTCCCATTGATTGATAAAGTAGACGATCAACCAACCGCAGATTTACTTACCCAGCGTATCAATGTTCATGAAAAAACAGCATGGATGTTAAGAAGCTTACTCGCTGATTAAACAACGATTCGCTCAAATAAGCTAGTCAATATTTAGGAGAAGTACGATGAAAGCAAATGTCGGTGGTGTAGATAAAATTTTACGTATTGTATTAGGTGCTGCATTAATTGCTTGGGTCTTGTTTGCAAATGGCCCTGCGTGGGCGTGGATTGGTGTTGTCCCATTAGCCACAGGTTTGTTGAATTTCTGCGCCCTTTATGCTCTTCTGGGCATTAATACTTGCAAAGTGAAGTAAATGTAAAGCGGCATTTTAGTGTACTACATAATTGACGCTTGCCTGCTGATTAAAATGTAAACCTCTCCTAAGTTTGGTGCAATTAGTTACGGCTTTCTGGTGGATGGTTTAGCTCACATCGCGAACAAGATACTCAAGGATTTTCTTCATCAGATCATTAATTCCTGCATAGTTCGCCGCTGGTACGGACAGCAATACGGATTTTGTCTGGACGTAACGCGACTTAGGAAGCAACTCATTGGCGCAGTTGCTAACTATTGCCTCTGCACTCTTTGGGGTTGTTTCAAGGTGGAACT
>JAKQVC010000132.1 GCA_029571985.1 Bacteroidota bacterium
ATTTGTGCTCTACAAATTTCATAGGAACTTTGAAGCAAACGTAAACCTAATCATAAAAGCGCAATAAATCAATTCTCATACGAAATAAAACACATAATCTCTAACTTTGTTAAGCCCGATTCTTCAAATCTAATGTTGATGAAAAATCTACTCCTGTCGTTTTTACTTATCGGATTTTCGTCATGCGCCTATGATTATATCCATGCCGACTACCGTGATGTTGTGTGTGGCGAATACACGGGCATCAAAGTAGAGAGTGCACTATATTCGGAAGCGGATACCGTAGTTTTATATGCATTATCGCTGGAAAAATCCGATGAGGATTCTATCGTTGATTTAGTTTATCAGGTGCTAGTAGATGACAGCATTTATACTTCTCCAACATATGCATTCTACTTTACCGGTGAAGTATTCCAGTATGCCGGCTATGACCCCGAATGGGTGCCAACTCTGGTATTTACCAACCCCGACCTGCACTTCCATCATCAACCCGGCATCGGGCCATATTACATAGATCTCTATGCTACTAAGATTGAGTGAGTCCCGATAAGTGGCTTATCCGCTCAACAAGAAGCACATAATCATTATAAATGTGTTGCCATTCAGTGCCCACAAAAACATCGTGGTGGGCCCGGCTTCCCTCAAACCAGTATTGCTCTGATAATTGGATTTTACGATCATAATAAACAAACAAATTAGCCAGTTGCACCGCTATCAGAATGCTATAGACAGAAAACTGAGTGTCGAGAAGTATTATATTCAACAGAAGAGGTTTTATAATTGGCTACATCCATCTCCAACCTGGATAAATTGTCCCGAATTTCTGTCTTGTAGGTCTCCATGGTGAATATAATTATCGCATAAGCGCACAACATTTAAAATTACCAAATACCAAATAAACCACTAACTTAGTAAAGTCCGACATATTATAAAAAGCTGTAAAGCATGTAACGCGTAGCATTCCTTCAAATGAAAAAGCACTTTACCTATTTTTTCACGATTATATTCTTAATTTCCTGCAATAAGCCATTAATGCAAGATAGTGAGGATATTGACCACATCAGTGAAATGGTGCTGTTCTATTGGGATGCGGAAGACTCTTTAATTAAAAAGTCTATTTCGATTGACTCAGCACATGAGATGAGCCTTATAAAAATAATACAAAAGTCTCAACCCACACAAAAAACACCACCAAAAGCAAGTGACTTCTCAATAGAGTTTACGGTAACGTATGCAGATAATGAAAAAGAATATTTTGACATTAACGTATATGGTAGCATGAGTTACACTTACATAACCGTTTCTAACGATGGCAAATATTTCAGAGCAGTTAAAGGAAAATACACAAACAATGAACTCGCCATTTTTCTGACAGATTATGTGCGTTTGCTCGGCATATCTATTTAATGAAATTGGGTTCGTAACTTACAATATGTTGGGTTGTTATTGAATTAAAATAATATAACGAATCTTCTAATTCCGAAGCTGTCTAAAAGCTAAATCGGTTTCTGTGTCTATATAATGCTGACTAAAGTGAACGTATTTATAAAATTCTTTGCTTCCGATTGCATGCCCGGAAATTTTTCTAACCACCTGCTCGGGCACGCCTAGGATGAGTAAGGTGGTTATTGCAGTTTTGCGCATTGTATGGGTAGTAACCAGGTCGCAGAAACGAGCAGGACCTTGCTTTGCTTTAACAGCCCGTGACCTCCCTTTTCTGGAACGAGATTTTCCAATTACATGAGTCCAACCGGCTAGTTGGCAGATTTCTTTGATATTTTTGTTCATTCGACCTTTGGAAACCATTGGCAATAAGGTCTTCAAGCCTTTATACTTGGCAAGTATTTCCAAAGCATAGTCTGGAAGTTTCACAACTGTCTCTGTTTTAGTTTTCACTGATCTTACTTTTAGATAAGTATGTCCATGAACTTTTTCAAGGTTTGTGCGTGTTAATCTCGAAAGGTCGGAGTATCGAAGTCCCACTGTCGATCCAAATACCAATACATCTTTAGCCTGCCTCAAGTGAGCTGGAAGACTTTCTGTAAATAAGTTGTCTGAAATCAAAAACTTTAGTTGCTCCTGGGTAAACACTATAATAGGCACTTTTTCGCTTCTTATGTAAAAGTTTCTGTAAAATTCCCCTATTGCAAGCAACTTCTCATGTTTTAAATAGCTAAAGAATGTTTTTATAATTTTAATATGAGAGCCAACATAATTGTCATAAACTCCTTTTGCGTATAAATGGTCGGTATATTTCCTATAAAATCGTTCCCAATACCGCTTTTCAACTGCTAACTGCCTGCTACTCAATTTGTTGGATACCCGTATCCTTAAATAAAAGCCTGTTTCAGATTGAAAAGCTGAAAGCTCTTTAAGTACAATGGAGTATGATTCGATGGTTCCTGAACTAAATACACTCCCATCTCGTTTTAGGCGTTTGCCTGACTTGCTGGCACTAACAAATTCCATAAAAAGCGGGATTAATTCAATTTCGGCTGTTTTGGGTTGTCTATTCATTTTTGGGGTGGATTTAAAGAAATATGGATAAATAGCACCTAGCTAAAGTTGCAGAGCGCCACATGGGACAGCTAAATTCTTTCAAAAAATGTCAATAAATTAGCCACGAAACTATTCAAATTCTGCATAAAAGTGTTTATATTGCGTTTATTTTAAAATTTTGAAACTGAGCAATGCCAGCGCCTAGAAACACTTCACAGCACTATCCGTTCGGGATGGTAATGCCGAGTAGGAATTGGGACGCTGTAGGCAGCGATGGGTATAGGTTTGGGTTTAATAGTTTTGAAATGGATAACGAATTTTTCGGAGAAGGGAATTGTTACTATACGGAATTTAGAGAATATGATTCGCGCATAGGTAGGTGGTTTAGCATTGATCCTTTATTTAATTATTTTCCTTGGCAAAGTCCTTATGTAGCATTTGATAATAATCCAATTTTTTATAAAGATCCAAAGGGCGCTGCATCAGAGCCTCATGATAATTATAATAAACTTGAGAGGAGAAGAGAAAAGAACAGGAAGTATATGGATTCAAATCAAAGAAAGGTTGAAAGAAAAATGAAAAGGACAGGGCTTACGGATGTAGAAGTGCGCAATCAATATCGACATAAACATTGGATTGATCATCCAACAAAATATGATGAATCTACGGGCGCTAGATTATACTATCCGGATATTAAAAAAGATGGGGCAATTAAATTTACTATTCCTTATGACGGACAAACAATGGTGAGACAAGATGTTCTTTACAAAGGAGAGCTAAGATTAGACTATGATGCGCAAGGATACCCTGATCGTATAATAGTAACAAGCGAGCCAGATGGAAATCTACTTTATGATTCTAAAGAATATGTATTTCAGAAAAATACAACTGGTCCTATAAACACCAGCAATGAGCAAACGACAATTATCAGAATACAAGTTATACCTGATCCAAGTCCACCTGAATCTAAATTTGGCGATGGCCGGTACGATTTAAAAGGGTCATCCGGCAAGATAAAAATAAGTATCAGCCCAAACCAAGGGGTTCTTGAATTAAAACCATATAAACGATCATCAAAATGGCTCGGAAAGGATATATAATTATAGTCGCGAACATTTTAATAAATGTATTTATTGCAAATTCATTTGCCCAGTCTATTAATCTATTCAGCAGAGATTCTGTTAATAATATGGATTCAGCGAGATTAACACAGGCAAGTTGGGCAATTGACAGTAATGAATATTCTATTTACATTAATGGTCTTTTTGATAGCGACACATTAAATACGTTAACAATCAGCTTTCAAGATCACGGTAGAAGTGTACAAATTTCAAACTACAGCAATGGTCATAAGAATGGGATAAACATGTTTATTCGAAAAGGCAAAATAGAGTCAGTCGAATATTATAAAAATGACACTTTAAATGCCATTTCCAAGGATTTCCAAAAAGGAATATTAAGGTCTGAGATAGAATATTCTATGGGTGTCATTGATGGAATGTATAAAAGTTATTACACTAATGGATTACTAAAATATGTTGCGATTTATAGTGACGGAAAATATATTGGCACTTGCCAATCCTATTACAGGAACGGGAGACTTAAGTATTATAATCCATGCATTGGTCAAGGCAATTGTACATCTACTTTTTATAAGCGAAATGGAAAAATTAATAAAGTATTAAATTCTAAATGAAACGGGCGGTAATTTGTCTAGTGGAGTCCTGCATTTACGGACCCTATTTCCACATTAAAATGGCCCTAGCAGGTAAATCAACAATGTTTAGGTGCTGGCTTTGTCACATTTTGATTTAAGGTGCTGGTCCTTTTGTATTACTCCTCAAATTCTAGACCAGAAGTTTAGTTAAATAATGATAAGAGGCTACTAGATTCTTCCAAAAATGGCCAATAATTTAGTGACAAAACTATTCAATTTATGCAAAAAAGTGCTTAAATTGCGTTTATTATAAACGTTGGAAACCTGGTTATGCCAACAGTTAGACCCACTTCCCACCACTATCCGTTCGGGATGGTAATGCCGAGTAGGATTTTCAACGTTGGAGACTATCATTATGGATATAATACTCAAGAGAAAGTTGACGAAATATCAGGTGTTGGAAATCATTATACCGCGGAGTATTGGGAATATGATTCAAGAACGGTTAGAAGGTGGAACCAAGATCCAAAGCCAGTTGAATGGGAAAGCCCTTATGCTGCGAACAGAAACAACCCGATTTGGTTTGAAGACCCAGAAGGAGATTTTCCTTTTAGGAGATACGAAAAAGGCGATGAAATAAAAGTTAGAAGATGGTTTAAAGTGGTTGCTGTATTAAAAGTTGTGGATTTTGTCGAAGTTAAAGGAAGGGGTGTTCGCATAGAGTTGGAGTATAAAGATAAAAAGACGGGATTGACTGATTTAAGGTGGATACAGACCATAAGGACCAATGACCCATTGGGTGGAGGGAAGCCAAACGAACCCTATAATGACCCGAATCCATCTGACGATCCTCCAGGTTTAACTAAACCATTTTATTATACTGATGCCGAAGTTGCTGCTAAAGCTCACAATCCCGGGGAAACCGATTTCTTAGACGAACCTAAACGAAATGCTGGCAAATCAAAGATAGTCTGGAAGGGAGAATTAAGTGTTGTTGGAAAAGATGCCGCCACTGGAAAATATGAGAGCATTAAAAATCTACAGTATGGGTTTAAATTGAGAAGAGATGGAACAGTGAAAGCAATAAAACTTCGTGATCGAAGTGTTTCGAAATTTCAGAAACAATCTATAAAATCTGCTAAGTGATGAGAAGAATAATATTTTCAATAATACTTTCGAGCATTTCACTATTAACCTATGCTCAGACCATGAATAGAATTAGGATTGAACATGTAGGAGAAATGGACAAACCTTTCCCCATTATTGAGCTATATTCAGACAAATCGGAGATAGTAAATACCCAAACTATAACAGAAATGCTTACTATGGCGGATAGCTCTGTTTTTTCAAAAGTCATTAAATATTTTGATAGCGAATTTGTTGGAATGATGGTATCTTCTGACTTTGAGTATGGGACTTTTTCGGTGTCATTTTTTGAGGGCACGGAACTCCGCAAGCAAATTTATTTAAATAAAGAAGGAGCAATTTATTTGCTTGTCAATTTGCAAACATACATTTTTGAAGGTGAAGAAAATAAGATTGCGCTTCAAAGCATGGTTAGAAGATTACTCTGAATACGCTTTTTTCGTTTTTCTGTTTCTGAGGAAAACGTCCACCTTCTCAAAGACGTGCGCCCTTTCCGCTTCGTTCAGCTTCTCAATATCCTGCAAACGCATTAGCGTTTTTTTATCCAGATCCACTATTATTTTATCGAGCAGGAATTCCAAGCTCGATTCCAGTACATCAGCAATTTTAGAAGCCACTTCCACAGTTGGTTTTACTTCATCCCGTACAGTAGTATTTCTCGAATTTAGTAGTTTTAACTGATATTGTTTCCGGGGGGGCTTAATTTCTACACTAAAATAAATAGTATTAATGCAATTACTAAGGCAATAAGAGTAAAAAGTTTATATAGGTTTAGCAATTTAATATTTAATTTAATGAAATTGATTATTATCCAAACAAGGTAAAGTGGCATGTATATTAGGAACATCAAATAAATGGTAAAATAATTTAGATAGTCAAACTTAGTTGCTGCAATTATTATTAATGAAAGTATTGCCAGAGTTACTAGAATTTGCGAATATTTATATTTATATAACATGATATCCTTACTTTCTTTTACTAAGTTCGAAATGTGTTGCGTGTTTCGTTGACACTTCATGAAAAAAGCCGGACTTAATTGCTCGTTGATCAGCATCACTATCCTTACCCATTTCATTTGTTTGCGAGCCGGTTTTTGCGGAACTATAGGAAAATCCAAGTCTTTTCATCGCATGACCCCATAAATAGTTACCGGCATCCATTGCATTGTAGGCTGTTGAGGAAGATTCGAATAAATAAAAGTCTCCGCGAGAATCATTATTACCTCCACCTGGCGATCCTCCGAGCTTGACGCCATAATCCATTTTACCATGGCCTCTTGCATCCCTACCAGATTCGGTTGCAGCAAAATAGGTGCGTCCGAAGATTCCTCTCCAATAAATGTCAGTTTGTTTCATGATGCTGTTTATCTCTCGGTCTGAAATAGTAGTTATTGCTTGGTCTCCTTCATCTAACGATTCAAGTTTAAATATATCAATTCTAGAATCATTAAACTTGAAGTACCTATCTCCAATGAAATAGTTAACGCCATTTTCGTCTTGTTTAAGTTCTCCTATTGCTCCCCAAAGCCCAGCTTCATCTAAATTAGTGACATCAATAAATTCACCTTTGGTATTAAACCTATAGATTGTATCTCCAAAAATATCCGTATTGATTATCGGAGAATTTTCAAAACAAGCATAATATGACAAGGAATTATTTGGTTTTAGGTCAATGTTCCACCTTCTCCCTATTGTTGATGAATAAACCCAAAATTTAGCACTATACAAGACACCAGTTTGATAAACTTCATCATCTTTCTCTTGCGTATTAAACCCAAACCTATACCCCTCCGCACTTCCAGCCTGCCAATTTCTATTCGGCATTACCATCCCGAACGGATGGTGCTGTGAAATGACTCTATTAGTAGGCATAATTACGTTTCAGAGGTTCAAGAATAGCGCAATTTAAGCACATTTTTACATTTTTTGGGATAATTTTAATACTAATTTACACAGCATAGAGCTCTCTAAATTAGGTGGCCCACCGTAAAAATCAAATGCCATTCGTCAGAATTTGTTTACAATGTTGCCAAAATTATTACAAACTGTTGATTATCAATAATTTCTATATTGAAAGCTTGCATATATAAATGCTGATTGTTGTCACAAATGAATAAATTTCTTGGCATTTTCTCAGCTTATTTGTATTAAATTGATCATATTTCTTTGAAATTATTTGGAAATTTAAAATATAGTTTCTTAAATTTGGTTACATGTAGATTCTTTTATTAAGATACTGCATCGATAATTCTTTATTGACCCATTCAAAACACAGTTATGCAACTTCCAACTCCCAAACCGAAGGTAGAGCCACTCAACGCAGTGGCCAGCTAGTTTAACATTTGGTATACCTTTTATCTATTCTGTTTAATTATTCAAGTGCTATGCGGTAGTAATTCGTATCACTGTTTAGAATAATATTGTTAATATTTTTTGTTTTGTTTTCGATACTTTGTAAACATATCGACAAAGGCTTATTGCTATATGCAACAGTAATTATTATTGCATGCTTTACTCATAATATTACTCATGCCCAAACAATTAATGAAGATTCTATTATCAACGTGAGTGACTCATTAACATACAATTTACCTATCGGATTTGACTCAACGTCAATCAGCAGTACATTGGACAGTATTAGTCAATTGAATTCGCTTGCCAATGAATCTTTGAGAATTTTAGATATGGATAGTTTATTACCACTAAATGGGGCTAGGATGCAGTATCTATCGGCTTTCGACTCCCTTCAAACAGCGAACTTTTTCAAACAGAAAATTGGTCAATATAATCTCCCCGATATAACTCTGGGTGCCTCTATAGCATACTTACCCATTGTTGATTCTCTATATCTTGAGCCGGGGATACGTAAGAATTATTGGATAAATATTTCACCAACAATTATGCAGCTTCCGGTAAACTTTACTCTCGCTTCGGGAAATGACATTACCTATTTCGATAATCAGTTTAGCAACCCTATTATGTTCAATATTGGTTTCGATTTCCATCAGTATGTATCGAATGTACAACAAGACTTATTATTAAAGTTTGAACATCAATCATCAGAGCTAATTAATGAATTTGAAAATATCACTTTTGAAGACTCTTTAGCCTTGTTTGAACAAGCTAAAGACACTTTAGCAAATTTCTCATATTTATCTTACGTAAATAAATTGAAAGAAGAAAGGGCCTTGTTAGGCGATAGTATTAATAATTGCTTATCGGATGATACGAGTAGAATGGCAACCATTGATTCTGTAATTGAGGCATATAATCATTATAGAGAGCAATTTAATCGTCTGGCTGTATTCCAAGAAAAGTATTATACCCTTAAGGCTGAATATGAAAAATATCAATTACAAATCTTAGAAACGTCAGATAAATTATCCTCGGCTGGTCCTGAAGATTTAATAGCAACCGCCGAGAATCTTGGTCTATCTACAAATTTACCCAAATGGCCGTTAAATTTTAAGCGCCTCTCTTTTGGGCCCCAGGTCATTAATCACACACCAATGACTTTTCAGAACTATATTTCAAATGGTGTAGATGTTCGGTATAATAAAGCCGATTTAATATTAATTGGAAACGTTCTCATTCAACAATGGCCAGCCGGTTACAATGTTGCTCATGTTGATTCCATATTAACTCCCACAAACCCAAATACACAAAAGGCCTATATTGCAGGAGTTGGATTTGGTGATTTAGATAGTAGCCATATACTATTTACGGCAGCATTTGTCAAAGAGGAATTAAACTCAGGAGGCGGAGGTGGTGAATATCGAAATTTACTTTTGTCGTTTTTCCAAACCCAGGAAGTATTGAAAAATCTGAATCTTACCTATGAGGTAGCGACATCACAGTTAAGTTTAACCCCCGAAATAGCAGATTCCGTTGCGTTACTTGGGATTGCCGACAAACTCGGATCCTATCTCAAACTTTCATATTCTTTGCCAAAAACACAAACTACAGTTTTAGTCGATTACGCCCTTGTTGGACTCAACTATATAAGCTTTGGAAATATATTTAGTCAACCGGGCACTTATAATGCCGGTATAGGTTTTACACAAAATGTGTTTAATGGAAAGTTCTCCATTAATTACAAGTATTTGCTAAGTCAAACTCTCCGAGAAAACTTCATAGATTACACTACCGCATACCACACATTGAGTTTAGACTATAAACTTTGGAAATGGGGTTCAGTTAATTTGACAATAGTTCCGTTTCAATACAATTATTCCTTAGACAGTGAGCCCTCCACTCAAATAAGCTCAGTATCAAATCTCATAACTTCGAACTTAATTGTAAATTTCCCAATTAAAGCATCGCCAATTGTATCAATCTTTAGCTATTCCAACTATGCAACTCAAAGTAGTGTATTAGACACTGTGTTTTTTTTGAAAATAAATCAAATATCTAATAATACAATAGCTAGTTTAGGAGGAAAGCAGGTGCTGTTTAATGCCATGTACTTTATACCTGGAAATGATTATTCTGAGTTTAATATAAATAACGCAGAGTTAATGATTGAGGTATTTAGCAAAACGTCAATCCAAATGCATACGGGCGTCAGCTTTCTTGATTTTGCGCAGTATAATGATCAGCTAGGAGGCAGTTTAAATCTAAACCTTACCCTAGGCAAATTACTTTCTTGGTCGCTCATATTAGATAGGTATTTTGAAGTTGAACGCTCCAAGACAAACTATTTCTCTAATATATTTTTTAACACCGCTATATCCCTCACCTTAAATTGAAAAATAATGAGAAGCAAAATTATTCTATTATTCCTTGGACTCTCATTCTCTCTGCTGAAGGGCGAAATAGTAGTCTCTTTCTATCCTGTTAATTCTTTAACATTTACGCAGAATCAAATGTGGGATTTTGGCCTTTTAAACACGGATAAGTTGCCTGTGCAGTCTAGTATTGAAGTTTCTGTGCTTAAAAACGGGTCATTTCTCATAGCCAGCTCTAAGCTTCTTAACATTACGTTAGTAAAAGGGTCTAACACAATTACTTATGCACAGCGAGCGTCTTGCATTATTACCTATGGTGCAGGTGAAATTAGTGCAAGTTTTAGGTCGACAAAAATTTTACCCTCCGGAGATTATGCACTCTGTGTTACAATAAAAAACGATATCGGGCAGGTAATCGGATACTCATGTCAGGAAATGAGCATAAATACATATACTCCACCCATGCTTACTTATCCTTTGGATAACGCAATTCTAGTATCTAATACACCAAACTTGACATGGATTCCAGTTATGCCAACGGGACTGGGTACTGTTTCTTACAAACTTGAACTTTGGACTGGAAAAGGTGATAACAATTTTAAAGTAGCGGGAAACTTATTTGAAACAACAACGACAACCCCAAGCTTTCAGTATCATGCAAAATTGCCACCATTAGAAATTGGTAAGACATATACCTGGATGGTGAGTGCCTTTTTAGGCGAGACATTTTTGGGAAGCACTCAAATATGGCACTTTTCAATTGGAAACCAAGATGTTTACAGAATGACCAGCGAGGAGGAGAATTCCTATCGAGTTATTGGTGACCAAACACAGAATGCTGAATATTCGGCTATATCCATATTAAAAATGTCTTACAATAATATAGCAAATGATTCGATTCTTTCTTATACCATATATCCTGCTGATTATCAGGACAGTGCGATAACCGAACTGCCGGAAATAATTTTAAAATCAGGTATCAACAATATTGATATCAATCTCTCTGAAATTGAATTATTTACTGAAGACCAGCGATATACACTAGAAATTTCTGATGGGAATTTAAGGAAGTACTATTTTAACTTTATTTATTCTGAATTATAAATGAAAATATTAAAGTTTACGATATTGGTTTTCGCTTTCCAAGCATGCACTAACAATGCACAATTGGATTTTATCGAGGCGACATCGTTCTTAGAAGATGAAGATAATGAGGTAAGAGTCACTAGAATAGAAGATTCAATTCAATTTGAACTAACATATATTCCGGTGGAGATAATTGCATTGCAAGGGTCCGGCTCAGTTGAAAAATACAAAGACCAGTATCCTTCTATTTTGTCTGATTATAACGAACTTGAATACTATAAGCTCGTTATCAGCTCATTGAAATCATCAACAAGATCGCATTTGATGGGTCAATTTACAGGTCTGTCTGATGAGTCAGATGCATATTTGGATTTGCTTATTCAGAAAGACATCTATTTTTTAAGTAATGCAGATACAATAAGATGTGCCTATATGCATAAGGAGGTATCTGAAAGTATAACCAATCAATTGAACTATACAATCGCATTTCCATTCTCCGCTGTTACTCGCAAGGATAGGACAATCGAATTGAAAAGTCAGTTTATGAATTTTAGAAATATTCGGTTTGTAATAACCGAAAATAGTATACAGTCTATACCGAAAATCAAAATTTAGTCTGCTATGAATAATAGATCATTCAGAAGAAAGGTTGCAATCCTATTACTAGGATTAAATATTTATCAATGTGCGTATCCGACAATCGCATTTGCATTGACCTCTGGCCCTTCACAGCCTGAAATGCAGCAGTTTAGCCCTATTGGAACATCTGATATGGTTGATTTATTTAGTGGTGACTTTCAATATAATATACCACTACTCGATGTTGAAGGGTATCCCATTAATATTTCTTATGCATCAAGTCCGGCCATGGATCAGGAAGCCAGTTGGGTAGGTTTAGGTTGGAATATTAATCCGGGACTAATCAGCCGAGATGTACGTGGAATTCCTGACGATTTTAAAGGAGAAGGTATCACCACAGATTACTCGACTAAGGATAATATTACAATCGGTATAGATTTGGGTGGAACTATTGAATTGGCAGGCTTTGATTTGCTAAGTCCGAGTTTAGGTGGTGGTATTTATTATAATAATTATCAAGGGTTTGGCATCAACTATGGCTTAACTTTTACTACCGGAATCGCCGGTAACCTGACAGCTGACCTGGGTTTAAATTATGATAGCCAAAGTGGAGTTGATATCAAACCAAGTATTGGGTTTACCCAAGAAATTAACAATTTAAATAAGCGGAGTTTTGACCTTAGTGCCGGAATAAACTCTCGTCAGGGAATGCAATATATGGGTTTAAGTACATCAAGAAGCTACTCCCATATGTATACAAAAACCTTAGATGATGGCACTGAAGTAGAAAAACAATCCGCATTTAGTAGTCAACCTGGAAATTTAACCGGTAGTGTTTCCGTAAACTTTAATTCTCCAGTTCTAGGTCCATCATTGTCAAATCCGACGAAAAACTATTCTTTTTCATTCAGACTTGCAGTTGGAGCTGAAGCTTTCGGAACATTTCCAGACGGATATGTTTCTGGTAATTTTTATCGTGAGTATGTGGCGGATAATACTGTTTCAACAGCAAGCTATGGGCAAATGTATTCGGAAGTGGGTGCAGCTGATGAAAATGCTGCTCTTGATTTTGCCAGAGAAAAGGATATAACGGTGCGAAAGGAAAGTAAAAATTTAGCCATCCCATATGCCACTTTTGATGTGTTCAACATTATGGGCCATGATGTAGGTGGCTCTTATCATATTTCAAGAAATGACGTAGGAGTATATCGCGATGCCTACACCGAAAATAGTGGCTTCTCTGCATCTGGTGGACTTGATTTTGGCGCTGGTGCTGTGCTTGATGTGGGGGCAGACGTTGACGTATCGGCATCATCTACAACTACTTCCGGTTGGACAGAGGATAATCTTTTTAAAAACTTCAGCGCATTTACCAACAATGGCACCGAACCCTTATACGAGCCATATTATTTCAATAATGCAGGTGAAGTAATAGTAAAAGACCGGACACTATATGATAACACGGGTAAGTCGAAGGCTTCACGAGTAGGACTTGATAAAATTGGATCGACCTACCTGGCAAAGAACCTGTTAATTAATCAAAATATAGATGGTGGGGGTTCAATACAATGGGTAGGTGGTACTTTAAGGAATTTGGAGCGTGTAAAACGTCAACAGGTTTTTTCTACACTAAATGCATATGAAGCTTCACAATTTGCGGTTACAAAGAACTTAGAAAGTTATGATATGAATACAATTACCTGCTCAAAAACCGAAATCGGCAGGTTGAATTGGCCTTCACATCATATTTCAGAAGTAACAGTTACTAAAGGTGATGGTATGCGGTATGTATTTGGCATTCCTGCATATAATATTTCCAAACGTGAAGTGACATTCAACATTGAGGGTATGGCGATGGTCGATGGATTGGTTACCTATTCACCCACTGAGGATGCCAGTTTTGCAAATGAAAGAGGGAAGGATCATATGTACAATGCGCAAAGCACTCCTGCCTATGCACATAGTTACCTACTAACAGAGGTGTTGTCAGCTGATTATGTTGATAACACAGGAAATGGCGTTTCACCTGATGATAGAGGTAAAGCCTATAAGATAAACTATACACGTGTCCATGACAAATTTGCATGGCGAACGCCAATTGAGGAAGACAAGGCAACCTTTTCTAAAGGTTTAAATTCTGTTGATAACGATGACAAGGCAAGTTATGTTTTCGGCGAAAAAGAAATATGGTTGACCCATAGTATTGAATCAAAAAACATGGTGGCTATCTTTTTTCTAAATGAGGAAGGTAGAAATGATGCCTTAGGTGTTGTTAATGAGCATGGCGGTAAAAACATCGCTAAAAAATTATATAGCTTAGATAGAATTTCACTTTACTCAAAGGCTGATTTGCAGGAAAATGGTGCAAATGCAACTCCCATAAAAACAGTGCATTTTGAGTATTCTTATGACTTGTGCCAAGGTGTACCAAATCAAGTGAATACAGCCTATGGAAAATTGACCCTAACCGGATTATATTTTACCTATGGAAATAGCACAAAAGGAAAACTAAATAAATATAAATTTCATTACGAAGAGGCTGATTCGGATCTAAATCCCGATTATAATAGTCAAAATTATGACAGGTGGGGAACTTATAAAAATCAAGATGACAATCCAAGCTCGTTATCAAACGAAGACTTTCCTTATACTATTCAGGATACCGCATTAGCCAATGAGTTTGCTGCGGTTTGGAGTCTTCGAAGTATAGATTTGCCATCCGGTGGAACTATTGAAGTTACTTATGAGTCAGACGACTACGCCTATGTCATGAATAAGCGAGCCGCTCAAATGTTTATAATTGATGGCTTCGGAAATAGCCCCACAGCTACTCCAAGTAATAAACTTTATGACGATGGACCAAATAACTATGTCTTTTTAACTGTTCCAGTATCAGTTAACAATGTAGATGAGTTACAAGAGTTATATTTAGATGGATTAAATCAATTATATTACAAATGTTTTGTTGATGTGAATCATGACGGAGGATATGAATATATTACAGGATATGCTCAAATCGATAGTTGCGGCTTGGTTGGAGCTGGACCGACTGACGAGATTTGGATAAAACTTCAAAATCCATCCTTTTTGGATGAAGACGAAAATCCAATCGCCTATGCATCATGGCAATTTTTGCGCTTAAACATTCCAGAAAAAGCCTATCCGGGTTCGGACCTGGATGAAGCAGATGCAGAGGACTACATTTTAGCAGTCGTAGGTATTTTCCCTTCCTTATTTGAAATGATTGTCGGATTTAATAATGTGGCTAAGATTTCAAATAAGGGCAAGTTAGTAAATACCGGTCATTCATTTATTCGGCTAAATAATCCAACGTTTCAAAAGCTCGGCGGAGGTTCAAGAGTGAAAAAAATTGTACTTTATGACAATTGGAATAATATGGTACCAACCCAGGAAACATTCCAATATGGACAAGAATACAGCTATACAAAGGAGGAAAATGGACGAATAATTAGTAGTGGTGTTGCAAGTTATGAACCAGTAATTGGTAGAGAAGAAAACCCATTTGTTGAACCGCTTTACTATGAAGAAAAGAAATTCCTGGCACCTGATAACACCTACTATGCAGAATTACCTTTAGGTGAATCCTTGTATCCAAATGCAAGCGTTGGTTATAGTAAGGTTACAGTTAGAAACCTGCAATATGATAATGTAAAAAGAACTGCTACCGGTTATTCAGTATCTGAGTTCTATACAGCTCGTGAGTTTCCGACAATTTCATATTTCACCAATATTGAGGTTGCACCAATTAAGCCAAATCCTATCCTTAAAATATTAAACCTCGGCGTTCAAGAATCCTTGACTGCTTCTCAAGGTTTTGTAGTTGAGACCAACGATATGCATGGCAAGCCAAAATTTGAGGCAGTTTATAATGAGATGGGAGCGCTTATTTCTTCTAAAAAATATGATTATCAGGTTGATGATCCAAATGCTGAACAGTTACACTTGAGTAATAATTGTTCAGTTGTATATGCAGATGGTTCAATTGACAATCAAACTATTGGCATGGATTACGACCTCTGGCAGGATATGCGCCAACAAAAAACTAACGTGTTGGGTGGAGGCGTGCATTTTAACAATGAATTTGTGTTTCTATTCTTAGGCGTTTTCCCTTTACCTAGCCTGTATCCGTCCTTAAAATCATCTGAAACTATGTTTAGGTCAAGTGCCACGACAAAATTGATAAAGCGGGCAGGAATTTTAAGTAAATTAACGGTAAACGAGAACGGGTCTGAAATATCTACAGAAAACTTATTATATGACGCGGAAACAGGTCAGGTAGTGCTAACAAAAGTTACAAACGAATTTAAAGATCCAATATATAAATTCACCTATCCTGCACATTGGATTTATGATGGAATGGGGCCTTCCTATAGAAATATCGGCGCTGAAATAAATGGCATTAGTATTATTAACGGATCAATCGGCGGCATAGACCCAAATCCATATTTAGTGCCAGGTGATGAATTAATTGTATTTGACGAGGAAGGCATTATGGATCCCACGAGGTTATATGTCATCAAACCAGCTTCATTGCGTATAGTGGATAAGTTTGGAAGGCCATTTACTAAATATTTACCAGGCACAACAGATATCGATTATGATGCAAAAATTAAAATAGTTCGTTCAGGAAGAAGGAATATGTCAACCATACCGGTTGGAAATTTCACATCCTTAGAAACGCCTGTAAATAATCTTACAGATTCTTTGGATATTGGGGAGGCTACCAAGTTGTTAAGCGCTGATGCTACATTGTATTCTGAGTTATGGAAGATAGACAAAGTTCAAACCGCAGCACCATGTGATACTGTGACAGCCCCTTCCAGTGAATGCTTAGCTGCTTTGTTAAATGCGTTGTTCAGTGCCGATTTGTATGATCTCGAGTCTGCTGATTCATTAACAGTGAACGAAATTTTGGACTCAGATTCTGCGAGTTGCGCTCCACTAGAATCAGGCTGGGGCGATGAATTTGTATATCTTATTACACCTCCAATACCTGCGTATAATTTTAAAAGCATACCTTCAGGGGTGTCGGTGACGCTACCAGCTTTTTATACACTTCAGTATCAATTGGGTGATTGCATTATTACGTTAGATAAGAATGAGTATCTAAATTCTATTTGTCCACCATATCCCTTCCCTTTCACAGGGGATATCGAATTTTCTGTTGATGGCGGTACGGGACAAGTTGTTTTTGATTATGGTGGACCGGCTTTTTCAAACGTTCCCGGTTGTGCAGATGGAGTTGTAAACATACAATGTATTTCCTGCGAAGATGAATGCTTAACTATGATTCCAGGTGATACCATTAATCCATACGTGTATAATATCCTCGGTGTATGGCGTCCGGTTAGAACATACGCATACCACACCTTAAGAACTCCTGATTTATCAGAAGAATCAGTTGATATACGAACTGATGGGGTTTATGAAGATTATGACCCTTTCTATAGTTATGATATGGGTTCCGACAAATGGAATATAGATACCGCCAACACACATTGGATTTGGGTTGAAGAAAGCAAACTATTTGATAAATATGGTAATGCAGTTCAATCAAAGAATGCGCTAGATATCCATTCTTCTGCCTTATATGGATATAACAAGACTTTGCCTGCTGCAGTCACCTCCAATGCACAATTGAAGCAAACAGCCAATGATAATTTTGAAGATTATGATTTTGATATAAGTTGCAATAATGGCATAGGCCAATGTAAGTCTTCTCATTTTAGTTTTGAAAATTCTTTGATAGAAGATTCGGTATCAGTTTCCGGGGATGAGTACCATTCTGGCAATTATTCATTAAAAATTGTACCGAATGCTGCCTCTGTAGTTACAAAGGATATATTAAACCCAAGTGGTGAAATAATAGAAACTCTCGATGCGAACAAATATGTATTAGGAGACGATCCATTCATTCCCGAATTCTCTCCAAGTGAAGGCTCTTACCTAATCAGTGGTTGGGTTATGGTTGATACAGTATGCAATTGTAAAACCTATGGTGAAGGGCTAATAGATATTTCATTCACTGGTTCAGCAACGACCTATGGTATTGTCCCTACAGGTCCGATAATTGAAGGATGGCAGCGATTCGAACAAGTTTTTGATGTTCCTGCGGATGCAACACAGATACATGTTACACTTTCTGGAAATGAATCAAATGATACCTACTTTGATGATATAAGGATACATCCTTTCCTTGCTAATATGAAAACCTATGTCTATGATCGTGTATCACTGAGGTTAATGGCTCAATTAGATGAGAATAATTATGCTACCTTCTATGAGTATGATGAAGAGGGTAACCTTGTCAGAGTGAAGCGTGAGACTGAGCGGGGTGTTGTTACTGTTCAAGAAGGACGGTCACATTTAAAACAAGTAAATTAATAGAGCATGAATCGTACAATATTGATAGCTTTTTTATTTCTGAACTTTGGCTTGTCAAGTTTCGGGCAAACTCCGATGCAGGTTATGGAAAAAATCATACAGGCATATCAAACAAAGGAAACTTTGTCCTATTATGGCAAATATAAATACTTTGAAAATTTGACCTCGACCAAACCTACCGACTCCTTAGAATCCTATATTGTAATGTCAGATTATAATATGTATTTTAAGATTGCTGATTATGAAATTGTAGGAGGGAAGGATTATAGTGTATTTACGGATAATAAAAAGAAGCAAATAGTGTTAGAAACCAGGCAGGAATCAGAAGGCCGCAAAAAGGATTTAAACTTTCTTTCTAATTTATTGACAACAACCGGTGCTTCAGTTTCCGCGTATAAAAACGATAACTCTATCAATGCCATTACCATAGAGTATACGAATCAATCTATTACAAGAATTGATGTGTTTTACAATCGAAGCAACTACTATGTAGAAAAATGCATTATCCGGTATTTGGATCACATAGATAGCAAATCCGGCCAACCTGTATTTGTGCGGCTGGAAATAGAGTATTTCAATTTTGTAAAAACTGAAAAAGCTGTCGCTCCAGAATATACAATATCAAAGTATATTCAGCTTAATAAAAATAAAACATTTAGTGTACAAAATACTTATGCCAAATATTCACTGGTTAACCTAACTGAGCTTAAAAAGATATAGTTATGAGAATCATATCATCGCTTATATTACTCATTTCGAGTTGTTTTATTTGCAAATCGTTGAGTGCAAATACCGAGCAATACTACGGAGAGAAAATTGGTAGTTCTTTCAGAGTTGATAGTATACTCATTGTACGTGATGATAAATTTAATACGCCTGCATGGAGTACAATTGATACAAACATCAGCGCCCATGATTTAATTATATTTGAATTAAATGATGATACAACGTATATTCAATCAGTAGCATTCACATGCGATGTTACTTTGAAAATCGAGTACTGGGACTCAACCAATACTTCATTTATCATTTATAAGACACTTTCAATTGCTTTCGATCCTGGTGATGTTAAAACTTATAATGCCAGAGCAATATTTGCGATGGAGGATGCTTATAAACTGAAATTGACTATTCAGAATATAAATTATGTTCAGACCGGATGGGGCGGCACTTTACCTCCTGTGTTCCGGTTGCGTGCGGAGATTCATATTGAACGGAAATATTTATTCGATTGTCAGGCTGTACTTGATGCTATTTCCAATGTTAGTACTACCAAAGGTTTAATAAATATTGCCTGGGATGAGGTTGACGGCGCTGAGGAGTATGATTTGGAGTGGACTTATTATCATGATAGCAGCGAAGTAATTAAGGATTACTACCTGGATACAACCGATGTTTATTCAAATTATAATTCTTTATTTAAGCATAATGCAACACGAGTAACTATAGTGGATAATCAGTATCAGGTACCAAATGTTTATGAAGCTGGATTTTTGTTTTATAGGATTAGGGCAATTCAATATACTGCTGATAGTATTCGATTGCAAACACCGTGGATTACAGAGGGTTATTCAGAAGAGTTTTATACTTATGAATATAAGGAACGTTTAACCGGTCATGAAAATGACCTGAATTGGCAGTTTGCTGTTCAATTTGCTGAAGAAGGCAAGAGAATTCCAACAGTCAACTATTTTGATGGAAGCCTAAGGTCTAGACAAACAGTTGTGAGAAGTGAATCTATTGAGCGAGTAATAGTTAGCGAAACTCTCTATGATCATCAGGGTCGTGCTGCAATACAGACTATTCCGGTTCCTACAGAAGATACGAATGCAAAAATTAAATTTTATACTGCATTTTCCATGAGTAATTCTACTTTGGAATATACAAGAGACACTTTTGATATTGGCACATGTGATTTCGTGGTTCCGGCAATGGATTCAACTTATGGCGCAGCTGAATATTTTTCAAAGAATAACGCAAATTGGAATTCGCCAACAGGGGCTTGGATACCAGCAGCAGACGGCTTTCCATTTAGTGTTACGGAGTACACACCAGATTTGACCGGTAGAATAAAACGTCAGACAAATGTTGGTGCTGCTTTTAAGTTGGGAAGCGGAAAGGAAACTAAGTATTTCTACGGGCCAGCTGGCCAAACTGATTTGGATAGGGTTTTTGGGAACGAAATCGGCTTGAACGAGCACTATTGGAAAACTATGGTTGTAGATCCAAATGGCAGCATTTCTGTAAGTTATACTGATGGGTCAGGTCATGTTGTTGCAACTGCATTGGCAGGTGAGGCCCCTTCAAATTTAACAGAGCTTAGTTCTAATACAGGAGCTACCACGGTTTCAACCGATTTGCTGGATGTCGCCCCGATAGTAGGTACCGATTTCCTGCAATATGATTATACATTGTTGGTTACAACAGCAGGTACCCATGATTTTTCTTATTTACTCGGTTACTCAAATTACAACCCAGACTGTATCCCAATAGAATTAGATATCTGCTTGGATTGCCTATATGATATTGAACTTGAAGTTACAGATTTATGTGGCAACGCTACCCTACCGGGAGACACTGCCCATTTATTAGCCTTGAAAAACTACAGCCCTGGGGATGTTTATAATACAGAATGCTCTGGCAGAATCGCCCACGAACCAACATCAGCTGAATTTTCTTTGTATTTAGATATTGGCGAATATCATGTAAAAAGTTTTATTCAGGTAAGCGATGCTGGAAAGGAACAATATCTTGATACCCTACTTAGTAATGATACCTGCATTTTAACTTACGATGATTTCTTGGAATCGGCAATTGCGGAGTTAGATTTTAGCGGTTGTAATATAACTTGCGAAGATTGTCTGGCTGACCTTGGTGAGCGTGATTCCTTTATAGATAATTATATCAGTGATCTTCTGCTCGCCGGTATTGACACTATTGGTATGGATACCATTCAGGCAGATAGTATTTATTCTGAGTTACTTGCAAATTGTGATGTTTTATGTGATACCATTGTAACTGAATGCGAAGCATTATATGCGGCCATGATTGCTGATATAAGTCCGGGTGGTCAATATGCCAAGTATTCAATAATTGGTGGTGTTTATACACCAGCAAGTGTATCTGTTTTAAATGCAGCTAGTACTGATTTTGCAGATGATTTAACATTTGAGGATTTAACTTATCTAGATGCGTATGGTAATCCGGACCATGTGATGGTTGGCGGAATTTCAATCACACCAGATGACCTTACCCTTGAGCAATTTATTGAGCTGTTTCCGGCCCATCCATCCTGGGCCAATTCGCTCGTAACTCTTCACCCGGAGTATTGTGCATACGAATGGTGTATGGAGAATGAAGAAAGTTATGATTACGCAGCGGATATGTTGGCAACAGAAACATATGTGGATGCGGAAATCAAAGGATATTTGAATCCACTGAATAATGCACCCGTTGTGTATGATTTTTTAAACTATGATCCATTATTTGAAACCGGCGGTGTGGGAGATGATTACAAGGATGACATGGAGAATGATCTTGAAGATTGGGAGTTAAGCGGCTATTCTGCTTGGGAGTTAGCCACCATTTCCGCTAATTGTCCTGATGACCCAGGGTCTTGTACTACTGATTCCATCGACCAGCATTGTCCCGGTAATGCACTTGTGGGTTGGACTGTTTTCAGAGGATTATATCTGGCAAAGAGAAGTTATTACACCTACCAGCTAATAGATGCTGAATGTGGATTAAGTGCATTAAATATTGGCGTAGACGGAGCATTTGCAAGTATGCAGCGCAGAGTTTTGTATTATGATGACGTTATGGCACTTGATGGCGGGGCTGACACAGAGGCCGAGTTTTATGCTTATTCAGATACACTTATGAGTGAGATGTGCGAAACAAATTGTGAAGCCATGGCTGATATGTGGATGTCTTTGCTTGGTCCATGCACTGATGGTATTTCAGCCGGGGCCTATGACTCTATTCGGGATGGATTAATCGAAGTCTGTATCGCCGGTTGTGATTCCGTGCATCCATTTGGAGCTTCAGATTTATTGGGCGCGCCCGTACCTGTTACCCCTTCCGGTTACACCAGTTTTCAAGATGTCTTAGAAACGGTCCTCGGTATTGCTCCTGGTGATACAGCCTGCAACGCATTATTAATCGATTTCCCTGACCCTTACACCGCTCCATCAACCCCATATAATGAAGTGTTTATGGGCGATTTTCAGGATGATTGTGTATGCGATAAATGGAATGATATTTACACCAATGATTACGTTCCTGATTCTTCATCCTATGAATCATTTGCTGATTTCTTAAGTATTCATTATGAAAGTGTGCTCACTGAAGAAGTGGTTGATGAAATTATGGCTGTATGTGCTGACGCAAACTGTCTTTTTACAACACAAGTCGTTACGCTGCCTGCAGGCTTGTCATGTAAACCATGCATCCCTTGTGGACAAGGGTTGATGGAAGTGTACAATGATTTCTTTTTAGTGGATGGGTATCCAATGGGAGGCTTTGAAAATTACGAATCTACCCTTGCCTCTTATCTTAACGCAGAGTATGGATATAATTTACCTTACTGGGAATGGAAAGCATTTTTGGACAGCTGTTTAGTTGATTCGTTAGCAGTAGTTGCTGGAGATACTTGCGATGACTTTAGCAGAGACTTTGATGATGTACTGTGCGACCAGGCACTATTTACTAGCCTGCCAATTGACACAACAGATTGTTATGACTACCTGATGGCGATTGCAGAGGCTAATGCTACTATGATGTATGCCAGTTATGTTGATTCACTTGAAAATGCCTGGTGGGCCGAGTATACCGCGCATTGTCTTGAATCAGCATATTATCAAGATTTTGACGTGGAACGTCCAATGAATGAATATCATTATACCTTATATTATTATGATC
Source organism: Bacteroidota bacterium (assembly GCA_029571985.1). Taxonomy (GTDB): domain Bacteria; phylum Bacteroidota; class Bacteroidia; order Chitinophagales; family BACL12; genus UBA7236. Next base: position 23,019 of record JAKQVC010000132.1, read on the forward strand.
AGGCCGGTAATTTAGTGCAAACTGTACCTCCACAAGGTGTTGATATGTTGGATGGGACGGAGCAAACAACGCAAGCTACCTATAGAATGGATGGCACAGGTTCTCCCCAATATCCGAATCATAATCTTGAAACTCGATATTATTATAATACACTAAACCAGTTAATTAAACAGTATACACCAGATGGTGATACTACCCTGTTTTGGTATGACCGTTTAGGCAGAATTGTTGCCTCGCAAAATGGCAGACAAAGACCGAATGACCAATATTCGTATACCAGATACGATGCATTAGGTCGCATCATTGAAACCGGTCAGTTAGAGAGCAGCGAAGACATGACATTTGCCATTGCCATGGATAATGCTGATTTACTTGATTGGATAGACTCCGGTACACCTAAAACCGAAGTAGCCCAAACATACTATGATAATGCAGCCTTACCCGTGGATATACATTTTGTTAAAGGTGAACAGTCGCGTTTAAGAAACCGGATAGCTAGTGTCACTTGGGAGCTTACCTATGATGGGGATTCACTCACCTATGATTATGCTTCGCATTATAGTTACGATATTGCCGGTAACGTGCACAGCTTGGTGCAGGAATTAGGAGGCCTAAGAGGCACCGGTAATGATTTTAAACGAATAGATTATGAGTATGATCTTATAAGTGGAAAGGTAAATCAGGTTTTATATCAGCCGGATTCCGCAGATCAATATTTTCATGAATATTTATATGATAAGGATAACAGGTTAGCTACAGTTTTGACCAGTCGTGATGGCTATCTTTGGGATTATGACGCCAATTATCTGTATTATATGCATGGTCCACTAAGGAGAACAGAAATCGGTGAGCGCCAGGTGCAAGGTATGGATTATGCCTATACTTTACAAGGTTGGCTTAAAGGGATGAATAGTGAAGGTCGAGACAAAGACAAGGATATGGGTCTGGATGGTAAAAGTAGTGGGTCTCACAAATGGTTTGGTAGGGATGCAGCAACCTTTGTATTGAGTTATTTTAATGCAGATTACCGCCCGATTGGTTCGGCAAGGTTTACCGCAACATTTTCTCCAACTGCAGGTTTTGGAGCCAGCAGCCCTTCTTTGTATAACGGAAATATTCGAAAAGCTACCTATAGTATTGAAAACTTAACAGAACAGGTGATAGGATATGCATATCAATATGACCAGTTAAACCGGTTGATTGGAATGGATGCTTGGCTCAATTTTAGTGCCGGATCTTATAACTGGCCTGGAAGTGGTAGCGCTTCAAACAAATACAAGGAACGGGTTACCTATGATGCAAATGGTAATATCCTCACCTATATCAGGCACGGTGGCAGCCCTGCGCCAATGGATAGTCTCACTTATGCGTATTATGCCAATACAAACCAATTGAAGCGTGTTGATGACATATCAAGTTCATATACTGAAGACATAGATGACCAGTCCGGGGATAACTATGCCTACGATGCAACGGGGAACTTGATAGAGGACGTTGCGGAGGAAATAGAGATTATTTCATGGACATTGATGGGTAAAATCGACAGCATAGGCCGCACCTCAACCAGCACTAAGGCTGAACTGAAATTCTACTACGATGCCATGGGCAATCGAGTAGGAAAAGTGGTATATGATGGCTCAGATACCATAAAAACGTGGTATTTTAGGGACGCACAAGGTAATATCATGGGCACCTATGTTGAACAATCGGATACTTTGCGCTGGACAGAACAACATATCTATGGTTCCAGTCGTTTAGGTTATTGGCAACCCGACTCTGTTATGTATCCTAAACCTACACTTGTTACCACCGATACAACAAGGTACCACCTTCGTCACGGGGATAAACGGTACGAAATTGTTAACCACCTGGGTAACGTACTTTCTGTCATAACCGACCGTAAAATTCCTAAGGAAACCGGCACACCAAACGGAGTTGCTGACTACTATTCCGCAGACATTTTTAGTGCTCAAGATTACTATCCGTTCGGGATGGTAATGCCGAATCGGAATTGGCAGGCTGGAAGTGCAGAGGGATATAGGTTTGGGTTTAATGGACAGGAGATTTTAAGTTCAATTAATGAATCAAATTCTTATCATGACTTTGGTAATAGGATTTACGAATGTAGAATCGGTAGGTTTCTAAGTATTGACTTGAAATCAACTGAGTCCCCAGGTATTTCACATTACACATATGCATCAAATCAACCAATAGCCATGGTAGATTTAGACGGAAACGAGAATGTGATATATTTAGTATTAACGGCTAAATCCAAAGCTGCTTTATCTCAAGCAGATGTTGAGTCTATCGCAGCCCAAGCTAACCATTATTTTGAAACTCTGGGTTTAGCTACAAGAATTGTAATTTATGACGAGGTAGCAAATGGCACTTTTGATATGTCCTATATTGACAAAAGTGATGCTGTTGCCTTAGTTGCAACTAATATTGAAGATGCGATTTCCTTTACTACAGACAACCTGAATAAGAAAACTGGCAAGGCATTTAGAAAAATTTGGGATCGTAGCCAAAGCAAGAAACAATTAGATGCTATAATTAGAGAATATGGATCATTTGAGGAATTCCAAAAGACTAACCCCGATGTGCTAAAAAACATTTCAGAAACCAATTTCGAGGTGGGTGATATTTCTAAAAATCAAGTAATTGCATTGAATATCGGATATATAAATGCCGAATCAAATCTGTTTAGCACCGAGGAAACCACATATGATGCAGCAGGATTTATAATTCTTCATGGCAAAGGACATCTAATCCAAAAAGTTATTGCTCATGTTTCCAATTCTTTTATGACAGATGGAGCAGCCTATTCGGAAGATTACAAAGGTGGTTTAATTGAATGCAGAGATGAATATCTAAATACTCCAGAATCAAAAGAAATTGCGACCCAAATGAGATCTCAAGAAGGCGGCAATGAAGCTAAATCAATTGATAACTATAGTAAAAACAAATCTAAGAAAAATTAAATGCATTATCTACTTTGGTCAGTTATATTGATTATGCAGCTTGCTGTTATACCTTGTTGTGGTCAAAGTATTAAGCCAATTTTAGCATCAATGGAGTTAATTAGTTTTTATGGATTAGAAAACACTTGCTCGACAGACTCCGCACACTCTAAATTGTTAATTACTAGCAACTTAGCTAATACTAAGAATGAGATTTGGCTAACAAATATTTCTATTATCCTCAACGACTCTATGCTAAAGCAACCTTTGGAATTTATACTGACTTCCAATTCTCAAATGTATTGCACAGCACAAAGTATTGAGGGGGATGAAATAATATTGTGTGTTTTTGCTTCTGATACAATAAAGTTAAATGATTCACTTATAATTGCTGTCAATAAAGAAGTAAATTACATAATTAGGCTTAATTACATTTCTCTTGATTTAAAAACATTACTGGTAAGTGATAATTGTTTAATTAGCGATATAACGAGCAGCAGCCGAAATACCTACTATATCACTGGATCGTTTAAAAATACAACAAAAATATTGGGTGTTTCTTTGACTTCCCTAGGCCAGCAAGATGTATTTATTGCGGAATTATCAAATGATAGCATATTATGGATTCACCATTTGGGAACGCCCTCGGCAGATATATCAATGCAAATGATATACAGTTCAGATTTAATATACTTGGCTGTGAATCATAATGTGAATAGAGGTGCATTGGCAAGTAATAATCTTGAATGCCCTTATTGTGCTATTTATATATTTGATAGTAATGGCCAGCAAGTGGATTATTTAGAATATATTAAAGTGGGTGCTATACGAAATGAAATCATCAGCATTGAAGTAGATGATAGTTCTTCTCTTCACTTGTTGCGAAATGAAACATTGCTGGGCAATAAAAGTGTTGACTACTATCATTACATATCTCCAGCACAAGGCCAAGAAGTATCAATAGCATTTAAAATGGCGAATGCTAAAAACTTAGTTTTGGCAGATGGATTAATTCCATATATTTTAACTGAAAAAAAAGCAATATCTATTTATAGTAAAAGATATTTAAAGAGATTTGAAATAGTTTCTATTTCCAATCGCCCAATCCCAAAAGCAGTGAGATGTAAGTCTAATCTATTACTGAAGGACCTGAATATGGTTTATGTTTTTAATCAAATTTATATTAATTACTACTAGTTAAATATCTGGAAATAACAAGCAAAATGTGAGAGATGTTTCGTTAAGTCTTTTTAATAGCTCCACTAAATTAGTTGCAAAAAAGGTGAAGATAATCCTACTGTTGATGACAATAGCCATATTACACATATAAGTACAAAATCATTAAAACTTGCAAATAATGCAAGTTTTAATGATTTTGCGAAGAAATAGCCAATTCTAGAGGGTTTTAGCCTGTACTATTTCGTAGTATTCAGGCCTTGTTGTTTAGAAATGATGATAGTATGTCAAACAAATCTCGCGGATGTTGCCTATCCAAATCCGCACAAATTTTGCCACCAAATAGTTCTTCAAAGGAAACCTCTTTCATTGAGCAATATTGGATACACGCCCTGCGTAGCTTTTGCTTTCGCTCATGTAGTTTACAAGCGTACTTGAAAGTTAACTGCCATAGCAGGCACTCGCGCTGACATTTCCCCATCCCAAAAAAAATGTGTGGTAAATCGGATGGCTTGTCTGTTGCTTTACTGCTCGATTTAAACGGGCATCTGCTTATCTTAGCTGCGTGAAAAAGATTGTGATTGCCATAGATGGTTACTCGGGTTGCGGTAAGAGTACGCTGGCGAGACAGTTGGCGCATAAACTCAATTATGTGTTTCTGGATACGGGTGCCATGTATCGGGCAGTTACTTTGTATGTATTGAGGCATGGTATCGATTGGCTGGATGAGGCGGCATTGACGGATGCTTTGACACGGATACAGATTGATATGACGGCAGATGCCGGTGGAAAAACGCATACCTTTTTAAATCAGGAGTCGGTTGAGGAGGAAATAAGAGGCATGGCAGTGAGTAATAGGGTGAGCGAGGTGGCGGCTGTGCCTGCTGTAAGACGATTTCTGGTTGAACAACAGCAGCGCATGGGTCGTAACAAAGGTATTGTGATGGATGGTCGCGATATTGGCACGGTGGTGTTTCCTGATGCCGAACTCAAGTTGTTTGTAACGGCTGATATGGAAACCCGCATTCAGCGCCGCTATCTGGAGTTACAGGCAAATGGTTTTTCGGTAACCGGTGATGAAATTCGCCAAAACCTCGAAAAACGCGATTTTGAGGAAACTACCCGGCTGGATAGTCCGCTCCGAAAGGCGGAGGATGCCATTTTGCTGGATAATTCGCATATGACGCCCGAACAGCAACTGCAGTTTGCATTGGACCTGGCAAATGGCCGCATACGTAAGGAAAACTGACCCGAATACCTCTAAAACAGGGAATCTGGCATTACATTTGTAACAGAAAGTTAACACCCTGTTTATGCGCACACTCTTTGTATTGACCCTTTTGTTGGGTTCGATTTCGATGGCTCATGCTCAACGCGTGGCCCGTCACACCTCAGCTTCCGGCAGCGTTTATCCGGATGTAAGTCTGACTAATTTAGTTGGCATGTACGACATGACCCTCACCGATTGGGAACGCAACCTGAAACTGATTTCCAAATTGCGGGATGATTTTGGCGATGGCGGTATCAGCTACACGATTGAACCTAAATCAGGTTCGGCTGATGGCATGTGTTTCATCACTAAAAAAACGGATGCGATTGAATTAGTATATACGATTGGTACAAACAGCACTTCCATTTTTACCGATTTTCTGAAAGAAATTAAACCCAATTACGTGCAGGATGCTGATGGCTATCAGATTTATAGCTGGGAGAGTTTTACAAAAGTGAAATATGTTTTCGCCGTAAAAATTACTACCGAACAAGAATATGTTCGGGTGTATGTGTCGCAATAAATAAAGCGCTGCTATTTCAGAAACTGATTGAGGTTGGCTGCAATGGTTATATGATGCGAGCCGCCGGCCAAGGAATAAAATTCATGTCCGTAATCGATGCGGTATTTATTGATGGCCATGCCAAATCCCAAAGAAAATCCGGTTAAGCCTCTACGCGTATCCACAGCCATTTCGCGACGGGTCATATGGTCGTAACCGATGCGCACACTTACATTTTTTCCGAAGTAGAATTCACCGCCCACCATCAGGTGTTGGGCAATTTTATCTACGGTATATTTTTTGTCATCGGGCAGGGTATCCGTGCTAAAAATATTGGTTTCTTCAACGGCATTCGGGTCATCGTAGCGGATATCAAATGTTTGCAAATCGTGTAAGGTAAAGCTGATATTTACCGGCAGGTGACGCAAACGTTTCGAAATACCAAAATCAATACTAAACGGCAGGTTTTCGTACTGCTCTGATATGTACGGTTTAATCTGTGTGCCCATATTGCGCAACACCAAACCCATGCTCAATAATTTTGCGGTATCGATATAGGCCATTCCGATATCTGCAGCCATGCCGAAGGAGGAATAACTTTCTAAACGACTGTATAGCATTTTCGCATTTGCACCATATCGGAGTTTACCTTCGCCATATCCAAAACCCCAAACGGCAGCATATTCGCTTGCAGTAAATTTTCCAAGGACTACTCCTGCCGGATCGGTCATATTAAAATTGCCATAGCTTCGATATAATAGACCGCCACCCATACTTACTTGGCTATCGCCCAATTGTTTGCCAAAAGCAGCATAGCCATGTTGCACGCCTGAAGGCATAAAAGCGTGGTTGATGCTGAGTGCGCCATCCATTTTGGCGTTGAGCAGGGCCGGATTCATATAGCCGAGTGTAACATCACCTTCGCCGGGTGTGGAAACATTTAACCCGCCCAAACCGCTTATGCGCGCACTTGGCGGCAATTGTAAGTAGGCATAGGTATAGCTGCCACCATATTGGGCAAACGTTTGCCCGCACAGCACAATAGAAAGGGTAAGGAGTATGTATCGCATCACGTTCAACAGGGGATAACGAAAAGTCCCGCAAAAAATTTTACGGGACTAAGGTATATCATTCTGATGACTGCTATTTACTTTTTACGCACGGCTTTTTTGGCCGGTGATTTTGGTTTTGCCATCGGCGTTAGTGCCAGGTCGAGTACCTGCTGCATGGTATCTACATAATGGAAACGGATACCTTTAATGAAGGCGGCATTGATTTCGGCCACATCTTTGCGGTTTACGCTGCACATGATGATGTCTTTGACACCGGCTCTTTTGGCAGCCAGCACTTTTTCTTTGATACCGCCAACGGGCAATACTTTTCCACGCAGGGTAATCTCGCCTGTCATGGCCAGATGCGGCTTTACTTTACGACCGGTAAAGGCTGAGGTAATGGAGGTGAGCATGGTAATACCGGCACTTGGTCCGTCTTTCGGGATAGCGCCTTCGGGCACATGAATATGAATGGCTTTTTGTTCAAAGGCCTCTTCTGCTATGCCGAGTTCCTGTGCATGTGCGCGAATAAATGCCAGGGCGGTAGAGGCAGATTCTTTCATGACATCGCCGAGGTTACCGGTCATTTGCAACGAGCCTTTTCCCTTGCTGAGCGAAGTTTCGATAAATAATACATCGCCACCTACGGGTGTCCACGCTAAGCCCACAACAACACCGGTTGGTAAGGATTCGAAAATACTTTCTTTATCAAATTTTACCGGACCTAATATAGATTGCACATCAGCCGGTTTCAACGACTTGGTATATTTTTCGCCGGTGGCTACATATTTGGCAATTCTGCGCATAACAGAAGCAAGCTGACGATCGAGATCGCGCACACCGCTTTCGCGGGTATAGTGTTCGATGAGGGTCATTAATGCCGCATCCGATAATTGCACATGTTTAGGTTTTAAACCGTGCTCTTGTTTTTGTTTAGGCACTAAATGGCGTTTGGCAATTTCCACTTTTTCTTCACTGCTGTAACCGCTCAGGTAAATAATTTCCATGCGGTCGCGGAGGGCGGGTTGGATGCTATTGATATTATTGGCCGTGGCAATAAAGAGCACTTTAGATAAATCGTATTCTACTTCCAGATAATTATCGTAGAAGGTGCTGTTTTGTTCCGGGTCTAATACTTCTAATAAGGCACTTGATGGGTCGCCACGAAAATCGGTACCCACTTTATCAATTTCATCTAAAATAAAAACGGGATTACCGGATTTTACGCGCTTGAGCGATTGCAATACACGTCCGGGCATAGCGCCGATATACGTTTTGCGGTGTCCGCGGATTTCGCTTTCATCGTGTAATCCGCCCAAACTCATGCGCACATATTTACGTCCGAGGGCACGTGCAACGGATTGTCCTAACGATGTTTTACCAACCCCTGGAGGACCAACCAGACAGAGGATAGGAGATTTTAAATCGCCTTTTAATTTGAGTACGGATAAATATTCGATGAGTCGGTCTTTAATTTTATCCATACCATAATGATCCTGATCTAAAACGTTTTGTGCGTGTTTTAAATCAAAATTATCTGTGGTGTAATCGTTCCAGGGTAATTCGAGCATTAACTCGATATAATTGGTAATGACACCAAATTCGGCTGCATTCGGATTGAGGCGCTGCAGTTTTTCAATTTCTTTTTCAAATACATCGCGAGCGGAAACAGGCCAATTTTTTTCTGCAGCTCTGGCGCGATAGCGTTTAATATCTTCATCTTGTGAAGGCCCGCCAAGTTCTTCCTGAATAGTGCGCAATTGCTGATTCAAAAAATATTCGCGCTGTTGACGGTCGAGGTCGGTGCGTACTTTATTTTGAATTTTATTTTTGAGTTCGAGCATCTGCAATTCGTTATTGAGATGATCGAGCACCACCTGGGCGCGCACAGCCATATTATCTATTTCCAGGATTTTTTGTTTGTCGGCCACATCAATTTGCAAATTGCTGGAAACAAAATGAATGAGGAATACCGGATTATTAATATTGCGCAAAACGACGCTGGCTTCCTGCGGGATATTGGGGGATATTTTAATAATATTATTGGCAAGGTCTTTAATGGCCGATACTTGCGCATTAAATTCTTTTGGATTGCCATGTGCTACATCCTCAAGCAAGGTAATTTTTGCCTGCAGGATGGGGTCCTGGGTGATGAATTCGTCGATGGTGAACCGGCGTTTGCCCTGAATAATAACTGTTGTGCTGCCATCAGGCATTTTCAATTGTTTGATGACTTTGGCGATGACACCTGTAGTATAAAGCTGGTCAGTTTCAGGGTCTTCGATATTGCCATCGCGCTGTGCTACTACACCAATTAGTTTATTGGAGCGAAAGGCGGTTTGCAGTGCCTTGATCGATTTTTCTCTGCCCACGGTTATCGGTAGTACGATGCCTGGAAACAATACGGTATTGCGTAGTGGCATCACCACGATGGTATCCGGGTAGTCAATTTTGGGTTGATCTTCCTCTTCTTCGAGCGACAAAATGGGCATAAACTCCACTTCTTCCTCCACCATAGACGACAATGCCTGTTCGTCGAATCCAAATTCTCTCATAATAATTTCGTTTTTAGCCTGTTAAACCAAACACATACGATAAACGCAGGTTTGGGCAGATTTGAGGTTCAATAGTCGTGCCTTGACAAAAAAACTGACAGTTTAGGTCAAAATAAGGCATTTTCGGGTATATCTCTGCCAAAATAGGTAGATTTGTTTCGATGACTGAAGTCTTTGTGTTCAAACAACTTTTCGTGTATTTGCTGCCGCTGAACATATTTCTGGGGGAATACGACCTTGGATTACAATATCGGTTTTCCGAAACCTGGGCGGGCGACATCACGATTGGCTATCAGGACGACATTGAGGGCACTTATACAGCCGAGGCTTACCGCGACATTTTTAGTCAGGGCACTTTTTACTACAGCGGACCTGTTGCCAGGGCCTCCCTTATCCGCATGGTTCCCCGAGGAATAAATCCGCTTAAAACCGATTATAACCAATTAGAATTGGGATATAGATATCTTAGCTATGACAGTTTAGATTTTATGGATGAGGAAGAGCCCGGCAAAGTATTTAATATTTCGGAAAACATGCATGCCGTAAATTTGAGCTGGAAAGCCGGGTATAACCTGGTGCCGCGTCAGGTATTTGAGATGAATGGATTTGTAGGTTTCGGGTTACAAATGCGGTTTAAGGAAACAACGGTTAACAGTTACGGTTACGATTTCAACTCGCATCAATTTCCAAAAGAAGAAACAACCAATGCCTTGCAATTTGTGCCATTATTTCATGCTGGCATTAAAATAGGATTAAAAAATAAAATTACACCACAATCAGATGCTGTTGAAAATTAATCTCCCCTTGATGGCCCTGCTTTTGCAGGCCGGTTTGTTGCATGCTCAGGCATATGACTTGAATACTTTTACCAGCTTACAAAGCGCGGGCCCATTACCCGATGATTTTACCGTTAAATCGTCGGAAAAGTACCAGCAGGATGTTTCCAATGTTGAAGGTGCCAATAAGCGGGAGCAAAAGGACCTGGAATCGTTTCTGCTGGAATCGAATTTTGAAATTGAGGACGTTCTGCATAGTGGCCGTATTATTTATGGCGACCCGATTACTGTGTATCTCATGAAAATAAAAGATGAAATTTTACGCGCCAATCCGGAGATACGACAGGACATTCGCATATATACCTTATTGTCGAATGAAGTAAACGCCTTTACGTTCGACAACGGTATTGTTATTGTAACTACCGGTTTAGTTGCGCAGGTACAAAATGAAGCACAACTGGCTTTTATTTTATGTCACGAGTTCGTGCACTACGACAAAAAACATGCTATAACCGGTTATGTTGAAAGTAAAAAGGTAGAGCGGGGTACCGGTGTATATGCCAGTATTAGTCGTGATGAAGAAGATTTAGTAAAATTCCGCTTTGCAAAAGAGCAGGAAACAGAGGCAGATGAAGTTGGTCTGGAATATTACAAGAACACCAAATATAGCTATATGCCTATTGAAGGTGTTTTTGATGTTTTGTTATATAGTTATTTACCCATTGACGAGGTAGCTTTTTCGCGCAGCTATTTTTCCGATACCTATTATGTTATTCCGGACAAAATGTTTCTGGATACTTTAACTGCGATAGAGGCAGAAGAAGATTATGATGATGAAAATGCCACACATCCAAACATTAAAAAACGCAAGGCAAATATCCTGAGCCGGATTCCGGAAACTGAGGAGACTGGAAGGGTTGATTTCCTGTTACCACTGGCAGACTTTCAACTGGTGCAGGCGCTGGCCAGGTTTCAGGGGTGCGAGTTGTATTTAATTGATGTTGAATTTGAAAATGCTTTATACCAGGCCTATGTATTGGAACAAATGTATCCCGATAATGCTTACCTGAAAAAGGTAATTGCCCAATCGTTGTATGGATGGGCAATGTATAAAAATGCAGGGGCGACACCGGAATGGCATTCGCACTTTAAAAAAATTCAGGGCGAGTCGCAGCAGGTGTATTACTTGTTTAATAAACTGTCGAGCAAGGAAATGCTGATTCTTGCATTACGTAACACCTGGGCACAACATTTAGCTCATCCGGAAGACCAGTCATTTTTGTCGATGAGTAAAGATTTGGGTTATCAACTGGCGGCCAAACAAGATATCAGTTATACCGATTTTTTATCGCAAAAAGAAATAGATAAAGAAATTAAAGCCGCAGCGCAAAAGGCTGATACACTGAACACGGCCACTGACAGCAGTAGTTTGATTACAGATACGAAAAACGCCAACGCATCCTCTAAATATGATAAAATAAAAGGTGACAAAGGCAAGGAAAAAACCAGCACGCCCACAACGGCAACGGCTTATTGGAAATATGCCTTTCCGGGTTATCTGAACGATCCGAAATTTACCGGTTTGATTTATGCCCCGGATGAGGATGCAGAGGATGAGGATGCAAAAAATCCGCTGTTTACGGTTAAACGAAACCGTGTAGAATATCATTTAGGCTTAGATGAAGTTGTGGTGGTTGACCCTGTATTTATTAGTGTAGATGAACGGAGCGAAAATCCGGTTGAATACATTGCTGCAGAGGAAGCCCGTGTGTCGCTTCGGGATAATATTGAATCATTCTCCGAAAAATTAGACATGAAAGTTACCTACCTCGATCATAGTAATTTGAACGACCGGGATGTGGAAGACTTTAATGATATGGCAATTTTAAGCCGATGGGTACATGAGGCGCTGGCACACATGGATGAAGAAGTAACCATGCAAAATTCAAGTAATGATGAATTACAAACCCTTGCGAAAAAATATGGTGTTGATCATTTTGCGTGGATGGGCATAGTATCCTTTACAGAACGCGAATCGCGTGTTGGTTTAAAAATATTCATGTGCCTGTATGTTCCGATTGCGCCCTTTTTGATTTACGATCTGGTGACACCGGATAAAAGTACTTTTTTCTTTTCCCTGGTTGCCAATGCGGAAACCGGAGAATTCGAAATGCAGTATTTTTCGATGAATGACCTGAGCAATTCTAAGTCGGTGCAATCCAGCAACATGTACTTTATGCTTGAACAGATGTCGGCCGATCAAAAAAAATAAATACCGGAATCCATTTTCATTTATCAGCATTTTTCTGACAGTACCATTATGATAAAAATCGGCATATTTCGGCCTACTGCATATCTGATTACGGGTATGTTGGTTTGCGGCTTATCTACACACGCACATGCGCAAAATCCGGGTTATGCCGGGCAGCATGTATTGGTTTATGGTATTTTTGAACCATCTGCCAATTTAATGAGCTATGATTATATCGATCAAAGTGTATATTATTTTTCAGACATATTTGCTGATCAACTTGAAGTGAGTGATTTATACACGTATACGAATCCAATTGGTTTAGGTTTAGATATTACTTTGAGTAAGAGTATCAGTGTGGGCGCCAACTTCAGGTATATCAATATTAAAATGCCATTAAATGTTTATTATTTGCAGGTTGATGGAGAAGACGCATACGATTTTGCTTATGTAGGCGAAACACGCCTGACCGGGGCATTATATGGCATTTATCTAAAAAAATATGCCTTTAATAAACATGGCTCTATTGCACCTATCGGCAGATATACCAAATATGAATGGATTTTCGGTACACCTCAATCAGAAGGTTATGGTTTTGCTATTACGGAAGACGAAGGAATAGATTATTATTTGAACACCGATAAATTAGTTTCCGATTATTCTTTAGTGAACATTATTGATTCCAAAACGCTTCTATTCAGATTTACCTGGGGTTCTCAACATGTATATTTTAACAAAATGGTTCTTGATATCGGTTTATTCGGAACCTTAAGTGTTCCGGTTCTGCTGAGCTATTCCGATATGTTTGACCTGAACGATGCCTATTACACAGGGGCACCTATGCATATGGATGGCCTCGTAAAAGCGATGCGTTTAGGCATTAATATTAATCCCGGCATATTCGTTTACTAAACCAGGCATGGTTTTATTTCACGGCGATTGGCAACTTGAATTGTCCGACAGAGATAATATACATACCAGCAGCCCAGTTTTCCACTGAAAGCTGAACGCTAACATTACCCGTCTGTTCAATTGTTTTTTGCCATACCACGCGACCGGTCAGATCCAAAATACGCAAATCGGTTTGGTTATGCTGTTGCATATTAAATGTAATGCTGAGCAATTCAGTTGCCGGATTCGGAAATATATGGATATCACTTACACCATCCAATGCCGGAATGGCAACGGTTAATACGGTTACATCGCTGATTTCTGAGCAACCCTGTTCATTGGTTACCTCAACCGAATAATTTCCGGATTCAGTTGCGGTGTATGTTTGTTCTGTTGCACCGTCTATTGCTTCACCATTTAAATACCACTGGTAGGATACACCTTCAGTAGCCGTCATGGTATTTCCATCGATGGTAATGGTTACGGTGAATACCGGCAGTTCTTCCACTATAAATGTTTGCTCGCGCACACAACCTGCAGCATCCGTTACGGTAACGGTATAGGTACCGGCCTCTAAATTTTCCAAATCTTCAGTGGCATCACCGGTTGACCAATCGAACGTATAAGGTGCCACACCGCCTGAAACGGTAAGATCAACATTTCCCTCCTGACTGGCGCAGATATAATCCGTTATTAAGCCAGTAACCAGAAAATCGCCGCAAGCATCCGTGATATGATAGATATTTCCATTGGCCAGATTTGCGCAATACATTTCTCCGGAGATATCGGTGCCGAATGCAGATATATCCGTTTTCACATCATCCATACGTTCAAAAATCCAGGGAGCACCGGCATCTGCATTCACCCACCACCAGTTTCCTGAAACATAATCCGCACACAAATAATATCCGTACATACCTGGAAATGCAGTACCGCGGTAAACAAAACCACCGGTAATACTAAATCCGCCGGTAGAATAATTATGCGGATAATCTAAAATCGGGAAGGTATATGCAGCCGGGTCACCATCGCAACCGGTCATATTAAATTCATCAAAAGCTTCGTAGCATCTCCAGCCGTAATTGAGTCCGCCCATGCCTGCGGGTTCCACATTTAATTCTTCGTGTAGGTTTTGACCAACATCGGCAATCCAGAGATTTCCAGTAAGTGGATCAAATGAAAATCGCCATGGGTTACGCAGACCGATCGACCAGATTTCGTTAAGTGTATCAAGTGCACCGATAAAGGGATTATCGTTAGGTATGGCAAAAGGCTCGATGCCATTCACATCAATGCGCAACATTTTGCCTAAACGGAGCATAGCATTTTGGGCTCTGTCGCCCGGGTCGCCGGCGCTGCCGCCATCGCCCATACCGATATATAACATGCCATCAGGGCCGAATTTGATACAACCGCCGTTGTGATTCACAAAGGGCTGGTCAATATTCATCATAACCATTTCAGAGGCCTCATCTGCCACGTTCGGGTCGCCGGCACTTACGGAGAATCTGCTGATTACGGTATTTCCATCCTCATCGTTGTAATGCACATAAAAGTATCCGTTAGAGGCATAATCAGGGTGGAAAGCCAAACCCAGGAGTCCTTGTTCCTGGTAACCGGATTCGATCTGGTCGGTAATATCCAGGAAATAATCCGGCAGCACGGTTCCATCCGCCTGCACGATGCGAATACGCCCCGCACGTTCAACGATAAAGAGCCTGTCGTCGCCACAATGTGCGATATCCACCGGATTATTCAGGCCTGTTGCGAACACCTGTAAATCTATAACAGGCTGAGCATCAACACGTTGCATCAAAAAACACAGGCTTAAGGCTAAAAAGAAAATTCTATACATACCCAAACTTTAGACAGCAAAAATACGTTTAGAGATTTATGTTAACACTATCGACGTGTAAAGGATTGTAAAAGTCGCGTCAGATTTGTGGAAAAAATATTTGTATATACAGAAATCTCCTTTATCTTTAAATAATAATTCATCAGAATCTACCTCTTACGAATATGAAAAAACTCCTGATCGTTGCCATAGCTGCTACAACAGCAGTGGCATTCTCCTCTTGCGCCAAAGACAGGATCTACGGTTGTACCGATCCATTTTCTATTAACTACAATCCAAATGCAACGGATGATGATGGTGGCTGTTTTAAGCCATCCAGCCAGAAACGTGCGTTGGTTGGCGATTTCACGGCAACCTGGTGTCCTTATTGCGGACAATGGGGTGCTCCTGAATTCAAGGAAGCAATTGAGCAAAGCGGTGCAAATGCGATTCCGCTGTCCATTCACAACACAGACGAAATCACTACAACAGAATCTACTGCCTTAACTGATTATTATGGTGCAGAAGGTATTGTTGGTGGATATCCTACTTTATATGTTTGGAATCAGTCAAGCTTTACCGATGGTTCTAACGGAGCCGGTATGGTAAGCACTGAAGTTAGTGCAGGTACTGCTGAAGCAAGTGCTGTTGCCGGCTTCACTGATAACGGAACATCAATTACTCTTTCAGTAAGTGCACAGGCATTCAGTGATCTTACAGGAGATTATTATGTTGCTGCTTATTTAATGGAAGATGGCCTTGTATATCAGCAACAAATTGCAGGTGCTGATCCAGATCCAAACTTTGTGCACGACCATGTAATCCGTGCATCAACAAACGGTTCTTGCTGGGGTGAGCAATTCATCTTCGGTTCAGGTTCAACCGGAACTGTTTGGACAAAAACTTACCAGATCACCAAAAATGCAGCCTGGAAAACAGAGAACATGTATATGGTTGCTATCGTATGGAAATACGACAGTGCTGAAGGTAAATACACTTACGTAAACGCTCAGGAAACGAAAATGTAATTCCTGTTAAATACTTTTTTTGAAAAGCCGTCTCTTGGGAGATGGCTTTTTTTTTGATTAGAGCTTTTGGTAGTGGGTAGTGAGTAGTGGGTAGTGAGTAGTGGGACAAATGCAAATCGACTTCGTCGAGGGTTGTTGGTTGGACATTAAAGATATTTGTACATGCAGCGACGAAGTCGTCATTAAAAAATATAACTTTCATTCCTCACAAAAAATCCTGTATTGTCTCACTACTCACTACCCACTACCCACTACCCACTACCTCCCCTCCCGAAGCCACCAATTCCTTCTTAAAAAAACATCCCTTTAAAAAAACTTCCGCTTATACATCTGAATCGTATTCTCAATCCCATAATACAACGCATCACTAATGATGGCGTGGCCGATAGATACTTCATCTACTACTTGTAAAGCGTGAATAAAATAATGTAGATTTTGCAGACTCAAATCATGGCCTGCATTTACGCCGAGGCCTAATGTATGTGCAGCTCGAGCAGCAGTGATGTAAGGCGCAACGGCTTGCTCAGGGTTATGTGCAAAGTTTTCAGCATAAGGCCCTGTGTAGAATTCAATGCGGTCGGTGCCGCTGCGTTTGGCGGCTTCTACCTGGGCGATTTCAGGGTTGAGGAAAATACTGACGCGACATCCATAACTTTTTATTTCTGCGATGATGTCGGTTAATTGTTGCATATGTGCTATTACGTCCCAGCCGGTGTTGGATGTAATTACATCTGGTGGATCGGGAACGAGTGTTGCCTGTGCGGGTTTGATTTCGCGGATGATATCCATGTAGCGTTGATCGGGATATCCTTCGATATTAAATTCTGTGGTGATGACTGGTGCAAGGTCGTAAACATCGCGCAGGGTGATATGTCTTTCATCCGGACGCGGGTGAACAGTGATGCCATCTGCACCGAAGCGCTCGCAGTCGCGGGCAAATTGCACGACATTCGGCACAGCGCCACCGCGTGCGTTGCGTAGGGTGGCTACTTTATTGATATTAACGCTGAGTTTGGTCATGATTTTGGGGTAAAATTACTTAAATCCAGTGTGTGTGTCTAAATGCACGAGGCTGGGAAGGCGGGAAGACGGGAAGAGGGCTGCCTTGCATTTGTCTCACTACTCACTACCCACTACTCACTACCTGCCAACCCGAAGCAAAAAACATCCTCAGTAATCATCACGCCATTATAGACAAAAAAAAAGGGGCAGAATTTCTTCCACCCCCATTGAAAGCAAGATAACAAGAATTAATAGCGGTAGTATTCCGGCTTGTATGGACCGGTTTTTTCTACGCCGATATAATTTGCTTGTTTAGTATTTAATTCTTCGAGCTCTACACCTAATTTTTTGAGGTGGAGGCGCGCTACTTTTTCATCTAAATGTTTAGGCAGTGTATACACTTTATTTTCGTAGCTGCTGTGATTTTTCCAGAGTTCGATTTGTGCGAGTGTCTGGTTGCTGAATGAATTACTCATTACAAAACTTGGGTGACCCATTGCACAACCGAGGTTTACTAAACGACCTTCTGCGAGCAGGAGGATGTCTTTTCCTTCTATGGTATATTTGTCAACCTGAGGTTTGATGGTATCACGTGTATTACCGTAATTATTATTTAACCAGGCTACATCAATTTCATCATCAAAGTGGCCGATGTTACACACAATTGCGTTGTGTTTCATCAAACGGAAATGACGTTCGGTGATGATATCACAGTTACCTGTTGCAGTTACAATAATGTCTGCTTCGCGTACTGCATCTTCCATTTTCTTTACTTCATAACCATCCATTGCTGCCTGCAATGCACAAATCGGATCGATTTCAGTTACAAGCACACGAGCACCTGAACCGCGCAATGAAGCTGCTGAGCCTTTACCTACATCACCATAACCGGCAACAACAGCTACTTTACCGGCCATCATTACATCCGTAGCGCGACGAATCGCATCTACTAATGATTCTTTACAACCGTATTTGTTATCGAATTTAGATTTTGTAACGCTATCGTTTACGTTGAATGCTGGCATCGGTAAAGTACCTTTTGCCATACGCTCATATAAACGATGTACACCTGTAGTTGTTTCTTCAGAAATACCGCGAACATGTTTAATCAGTTCAGGATATTTATCGAGTACTACATTAGTTAAATCGCCGCCATCATCAAGAATCATATTCAGGGGCTCATTGTTTTCGCCGAAGAACAAGGTTTGTTCGATACACCAGTCATATTCTTCGAGGCTCATACCTTTCCATGCATACACCGGGATACCGGCAGCAGCAATTGCAGCAGCGGCGTGGTCTTGCGTAGAGAAGATATTACAAGAGCTCCATGTAACTTCTGCTCCGAGTGCTTTTAAGGTTTCGATGAGCACAGCGGTTTGGATGGTCATATGCAGACAACCTGCGATACGCGCACCTTTCAATGGCTGTTCAGCACCGAACTCTTCGCGGATAGCCATAAGGCCCGGCATTTCGGCTTCAGCCAATTTAATTTCTTTACGACCCCATTCAGCGAGGGTGATGTCTTTTACCTTATAAGGTAGTTTTTTGTCAGTAATGACGTTCATGTGTTATGTTTAATAGTGTTTTAAACGCCCTGCAAAGGTAAACAATTGCTTAACCACGGGCAATGTTTGAACCATTTGATTACCCTTTCGGTTCATAGGAAAGTCAGGTTTATTTCACAACCTGTAATTTTGTAACCGACAAACACCAGATATGTATCCAAAAGAGCTTGTACAACCAATGAAAGAAGAGCTGACCGCTGTTGGCTTTGAAGACCTTTCTACACCTGAAAAAGTGACTGATGCCATTAAAAACACAGATGGCACCTTGTTGCTTGTATTCAACTCCGTATGTGGCTGTGCTGCAGGTGCTGCCCGTCCTGGGGTAAAAATGTCGCTGAGCGCAGAGGTTAAACCAGACCGTTTCGGCACTGTTTTCGCCGGATTTGATATTGATGCCGTAGCAGAAGCACGCCGTCATACCCTTCCCTACCCTCCAAGTTCACCTAGCGTTGCCTTGTTCAAAAATGGCAAACTGGTATACTTCATGGAACGCCACATGATTGAAGGCCGCAACGCCCTCATGATTGCCAATGAGTTGGCTAATGCTTATAATAAGCATTGTGCGGTTGTTGAAGGGTGAGTGGGTCAGTGGGTCAGTGGGTGAGTGTTGACTTACCGACTTACAGTCTTACAGGCCTCGTACTTTTTTTGCGGGTCAGTGGGTGAGTGGGTGAGTTTTAGGGAGTTATTTTTATGAAGGTGCCTACCCATAGTGTTTGGCCATCGATTACTTCGAGCATATATTGCCCGGGTGCGAGATGATCAATTGCTATGCGATTATTTTGTAAGGTAACTCCAACCGCATTTCCTGTAATGTCGCGCACCTGCACAATCGCATCAGATGACAGTCCATTTATCAGCACCTGATCAACCGCTGGATTAGGATACACAGTTAATGAACGAACTAACGGCTGATTAATGCCATTAATGATTTGTTCGGAAGAGGAAGCTGTATTTCTGCAGCCATAATATTTCGTAATGGACAATTGAATCGTATAATCGCCGGCTACTGTATAAGTATGCTCCGGTATTTTTTCGGTTGATGTTGTGCCATCACCAAAATCCCAGAAATAATCATCAGCTTCCAATTCAACAGGTGTAAATTGATAGGTTAATCCGGACACTAATGCGGTTGAAAAATCAGCATCAGGTGCTTCCACCATATCTACAGCCAGTGCTTCATCCATCCAGGCTAAACGGTCGTGTAAAAAAGTGCGCACTTCTTCCACAAAATAATCCGGATCAGACACACCTAATTCGCCCCATTTTTCAAAATTACGCGACACCGCATCCGGACCTAAATTGGTTGCTAATGAATCAATCAATTCATCGAAAGCCGCATCGCTTAAAATATCCGTGCGCAAATCTGTCCACCTGCAATACACTTCGTTTCTGTATTCAGGGTCATCACGGAATTTATCCCACCAAAATGGAAACGGCCAGTACGGATGCGTTATTTCCCATACCCAACCTTCGGTAGTCCACCATTCATAGCCACGATCATAATCCCATGGTGGGCCGATAAACAGTTGACCATTCTTTTCCTTATATAAAAAAGTGCTTCTGCCGTAGCTATCGTAGTTTGCAGAAAATTCATTTACAATCATAAAATCGATAAATGATTTTACCGATATAAATTGCCTATATCCTAATTCAGCATCTAAAAAATCTGGGCCGTGCAGGGCATCTTCAAAACTATCTACATATGTGTGAATATAGTCTAACTGTTCCGGTTGAATTTCTTCAATACGCGGATATACCATTTTGAAGGCTACCGGGAAATCGCAGGTTGCTTCATTAATTGGTTCATAATCACTTTCCCAATCATTGGGTGAGAAATTTTCATTGATTTCAATAATGTAACCACCGGTAAGTGCTTCACCCGAAATATCAGTTGGGTTTAATGCGGCAATATCAACCCGATTATCATCTCGCTTAATTTTTTCTGTTAAAGAGAACACACCTAAATATTCGCCATCGATCATGAGCTCACAATATTTAGTTCTGGGCGCATATCTATCCATGCGTCGCGACATGGTATAGGCAATTTGATTTTTCATGAGCGACAAATCAAGGTATTCGGCTTTCAGAATGAAATCATTTTCGCTGGGCAAACCCAAAATTACCGTATCAATTTCAAGCCCGGATGCATCGGTTAAATCAAAATCATAATTCTTTTTAGGATAACCCGGTCCTGTAAATCCTTGTAATTCTACCAGAATAGAACCTGCATAGGCATAATCGGTATCCGTAGTATAATTCATCATACCCGGGCCATGGTCGATGATATAAAATCCGGCAGAAATTTTTGGTTCATTATTAATAATCTGACCCCCCGTATTAATTTTAATAATCGGCAAATTGGAACTGGTAAACATAAACGGCAAAGCGGGGTCATCACCAAAAGTAATTGACCAGTTGTAGATAAAGCCTACATCAGCGAAAGCATAAGTATCGTAGATATATAATTGCCAGATGCCATTTGGATTCTGACCGTTATTTACCACACCCATATCCCCCATCGGTTTCCACTCGCCGGTGAAGGGAGCTGTGCCGTCATAAATGGGTGAAGCCGCTGATTCATTAAAACAGGTATTCTCAAAATTATCCCCATCGCCACCAACGCCATTGATGAGCATAAAAACACTACCATCCGGTGCAATCACACGCACATCCAAATCGCTATCCCAGGTATGGTCAATATTCAAACAAACCGATTCCAAACCAAAATCCATATCAATGACATCAGGCAGACCACTCACTTCTAAATTGAAGCTGATGGAAGTTCCGTCATCCGGGATACCGGTGTTTACGGTTTGGGAAAATGTTTGTGCCTGCAACATGTGTACATGCAAACTCAGCAGGCAGAGGAGCGTAATATACGTGCGTTTCATAACGTAACACGAAATTAATCTTTCCTTAACACAATTTGACTTTCAGGGTCGAAACGACAGAAAAATTACAATGATTCTAAAAAGCGTATCAGTTGCTGACGTTGCTCGGCATCCAGTTGCATAAAGGCTGCCTTTACCGTGCCCGCCTCACCCCCGTGCCAGAGGATAGCTTCTTCAATGTTACGGGCGCGGCCGTCGTGCAGGTAAAAGGTATGCTTATTAACCGTTTGAAACAATCCAATCCCCCATAGCGGTGGTGTGCGCCATTCGTTTCCGGTGGCGAGAAAATCCGGTCTGCCATCAGCAAGTCCTTCACCCATGTCATGCAATAGTAAATCCGTATAAGGATGAATGGTTTGATTATTCAATACGGCAAAAAGCGGATGAGTGCCGGTTTGTGCATTGGGAAGGTGACAGGAAGTGCATCCAATTTTTTCGAAAAGCAATTTTCCTTTTTGTACAGCCGTTTGTTCCACATTTCGTCTGGCAGGAACCGCAAGTGTAGCACAGTACAGATGTAATTTTTGCAAATCATCATCCGGCATTTCCGGTTTGCCGCCATCAGGTAATGCTTTTAATTCCTGCTGGTATGCAGAAATATGCTGATCAGAGAATATAGAAGTTGTAATGCCAATATCGCCATTGAAAGCGCCGCTAATTTGTTGCAATAAGGTAGGTTCATTTGCCTTCCATCCAAAGCGACCTAACTGTTTTTTATTTTCGATGACATTCCATACATAATTCGGTCGACCACTGATACCATCGCCATTCGCATCCTGTTCATCGGCAGCTTTTAAAATATCCTGTTCAGCAATAGCTTCCAATAAACCGAGTCCAATCATTTGCGGTGCAACACGAGGAGAAATTAAATTATTTTCTGCCATCGGACCGTACTGTAAATCGAAGAATTGTATTTTAGGTTTACGCAGTGTATATGGTTGCCCGTCGGGATATGTTCCTGAAATCTCTTCCCAAATAATTTCGTAAGAACCTTCAGCCTTAGCTGCATCGATGGCATGATCCTGAAATTGTCCGCCATAAATCGGATCAGGAAGTGGTGCGCCATGTGCATCTGAACCAGGTATACTTAAACGGATTAAAAAGCCTTCCGACAATTGCCCAACAGTTGCTGGAGGTTGTCCGCGACCATCTTTAAAATGACAACCACTGCATGATTTTGCGTTAAAATGCGGGCCTAAACCATCGCGCGCTTTTGTGCTGCTTGGTGATTGCACCCAGTTTTGATTAAAGAAGGAATTGCCTACAAAAAAAATTAATTCATCCTGATCAGACAAACCAGGTACTGGCAAGGCAAAAGCATTTACAGATGCGTCAAATACAGTTGCATCACCACCGCTCAATGCTTCATCGGGTGTCGGACTATGCATAGCCACTTCAGATGCAGCTTGTTTGCATGCATGCAGCGTGATTGCAAACACGCTTGATGCCAACAAGACAACAACTATCAGTTCTTTGCGATATGTAATACCACCTGACATTTATTGAGTTGGCGAAACGTTTATGGTGAGTCCGAGTGTAGTGGCAATTGTTGCAAATTGCTCTCCTAATTCCTGCACAGCTAATATAGATTCCATAACCGATTGCCTTGCATCAGGTCTGATGATGGCGCGATCAAATGGTTGTGGCATGGTTACAAATGACTGATATGTTTTTTGCAATTGTTGTTGCATAGTTTCGGCAACCGGGCCGTGTTGTAATTCAAGTAATTGCGACAAGGAAACAACACGAAGCGTATCACCTGCCAATCGATGCATGCTGCCGCGATATACATTGGCAATGCCCATCAGATTATAAATTAAATCGTCGGATGTATTATCGCTAAAACAACTTTGTTCATCTTCCTGATCAGCATTATCATAGGCTGTATACATCCGCTCGCCTGCTAATTCCACTTTTGCCATCACACCCAGACCGGTTAATATTTTTTGGAGCGATTCATCCGCCGGTGCTGCAATAAATGAGTGCCGATAATTATCATGAACATCAGGTGACCAGGCTTTTTTTACAAGCTCCAGGTGCTCGACCAAAAGAGAAGTTGATAGTTCCAGGAATTTTCTTCGCCTGTCATTAATCGGATTGCCTGCAATAAAATCGGTGGATGGCCTTTTTCCTGCATCTACAGAATCTAAGTCCTGTCCCCATAACATAAATTCAATAGCATGAAAGCCGCAACTGATGTTTTCTTCACCACCCTTTTCATTTAAATCGACCAATAAGTTTCGCGTAATTTCCGGATAGGTGGCTACATTTTGAATAATACCGACGGATGAGGCTCCAGCCACATAATCGACATAAGCTTCATCAAGCGGCCATGCATTGAGCAGACCTTCCACACCGGTAACGCCGTTATCAATAGGACCATCATAAAAGCGGAATGTTTCGGTTTGTGCATACCATTTTCTGGCTTCACGCCAGGCATGCTGGGCAACAAGCTGGGTGCTATCATTCGGGTTGTGCAAGAAAACTGAAATAGCCTGCTGCATGGAAACTGCAGAGGTTAGCGCGTCGGTGTAAGCAGCATAAACTAAAGTCGCATAACCTTCAACTACGGCTTCTGCATTCACTTTTCGGTTCCCGGATACTGAAGTTGAGCACCCATTGATTAGAAATACTATAGACAAGCCTGCAGAGACAACAGATAAAGACTTGATAATCAATGAATTACGCACTATTATTTATTTATACAACTTCTAAACAGTGTACAAAAGTACATGTTCGATCGGATATGGCAGGAATTTTGGGGATACCTATAAGTAGGTATTCGGTATAAGCCGTTAATGCCTGTATATTTATTTGCCTGAATTGAGCATCCAATTTTGGATTGCAGAGATATCGCGGAATTCGATTGGCAGGCTTCTGATATTGATATAGAGTTTACGAATGAATGCCCACGATTCTGGTCGTTTCGGCACATCGATTGTGTATACACCTTTTTGAAAAGGTATATCATTGCAGATACAATATTGACAACCTTCCTGTGTAACCATATGGTAACCCGGCCAGAGGATGGTCATTTTGCGTAATTCAAGCAATCGCAAATTTACGGTATCACTATTGCGAAAAACCTCCAATTCATATTGATAACCGAGGGGGTCATATTGACTTAAAATCCAGCAAGAATCCTTTTCAGAATATTCCACTTTTGCTGTTACATATTGCATGGATCCATTAGATGAATCTGTCAGGAAAATATCTCCAATGCGCACGGTAATGGTGCTTGGCGTCAATTCCTTTTTTTGTACATCGAGTAGTGTAAAGCGAAACTCGCTATAGGCGATGGTGTCGCCGGGTATTTGAGCCTGCATGGATGAAATAAATCCAACCAGGCAGCATAGGCATGCAGTTACAGCGTTACGTTGGGTTTGACAGCACATGTGTGTTTCCGGCAATTTCCAATCCTGCAAATTTCCCGGTATCGTTAAAAATAATACGATTTTCTTTTTTGCTGATGAGGGTGATGTGTATAACTGCCTGCATACTCTCCTGCACACGTCCTTCCATCAACCCTAAAATGGGGCTTAACAATTCGGCGCCGGGGGCCTTTTCAGCATGCACTTTGAGGATAAACTGTTTATCTTCCAATCGCACGTCTGCACCTGAATCAGAAAACTGACAATTAATGAGTTTGGCACCAGTGTAGGTAGCAAATACTTGCGTTTTATTGTTGTAATAAAATGCGCAAATGAATCCGGTAAATGCATTCCCTATCCAGGGTATACGGGCAACGGATAATTTGAATGAAATATCCGGTTTTGAAAAATGGTTGCTTTGCATCCAAAGCCAGCCTGCGGGAAAGGATCTACCCCAATCCTTTTCGATATAGGCACGACCTCCGGTAAAATCAATTTCACGACCATTAATCATGAGTTTACCGGTAAGGTTACTATACATACTGATGACCTGGTGATAGCATTCCATAAACGGCACCCATGAATACCAGCCCATGATGCCGGGCGCCCACCATTTTTTATTCCAATATACATGCTGATTAAAATGCAGTTGTCCTTTACAGTCGGGCAGCTGTAATTTTAATCGATTAAGTGAAAATGAATTTTCCTGCAGTTTTACTTTGAATCGCCTGGTATTCGTCTTAAAGTAGACCGGATCAAATTTGTGATACCTGGCAGTAACAGCAGAGCCATCTAATACCTGTATAAAAGCTTGTTTATTGCCGTGTTCGTCCATAGCGATTCCGGGAATAAAGGCAAATGTGTGGTTGCCGGTTTTGTCGACAATTTTAAAATACCAGCCTTCAAAAAATTTCTTCTTCTTAAACCAGCCATGGTATAATTCATGATGAAAACACGCGCGTAGGTATGCAAATGGTTTGAACATGCTGAGCAGCACTGGTATCTAAAGATAGTGTTTTATTTGAACATGCGTTTACCGGCCCAGTTCTATCAGCTTAACGCAGGAGCGTTACATTACCACTCTCCAATTGCGTTAAGCCTGATGGGTCGTTTGACTGCAGCAGATACACATAAACGCCAATTGGAGCGGGTCTTCCTTCGTGCGTGCCATCCCACGGTAAGGTAAGCTGGTTGGTGGAATAAACCATTTCCCCCCACCGGTTATAGATATCCAATTGGAAGGTGCTTTCAAAACAATTCACCACAGGCCCAAACCGATCATTAATTCCATCACCATTGGGTGAAAAAGCATTTGGTAACTCCAATGTACAATTATAGTCGACTGAATCAGGTGTTGTGCAATCAATAATAGAAATAGTGGTAGAAAAGGTATCTGTTTGACAACCAAAATTTGCGATAACAGTAACCGTGTAGGTACCGGGCAATGTATAGGTATGCACCGGCATATCAGTTTGGGTTACCACCTCTTCTGGCGACCCATCACCGAAAGAGATAGTAGCTGTTTCGAAAGGCAGGTCGGCCATGAACTGAAAATTTGTTGCATTTTCGGCACATAAATCCATGGCGATAATATCGAGATTTGCCATTGGTAATTCGGCAGGAATAAGCGATAGAATGGCAGGAGGCAATCCAAAAATACCGGTAGTTGGTGATAAGCCAATCGGCGGTAAAAAAATGGCTTGATCAACAAAATTACAACCCACACCCGGCGTGTTCGGACTCGTGATAGCCGATAACCAGTCTTCAGAATTAACAGCCAAATAAATATTTCCATCGGGTGCTAATTGCAATGTACCCACCGATTGGAAATTGAATGATGAAGACAAGCCAACCAAAACAGGTGTTGACGGTGTTCCATCAGCGACATCAACCTGATAAACAGCACCATTAAATCCGGCATCGTAATACATCGAATAATAGAGTAAATTATTATCCGGGGAAAATTCTACGCCATACGGATTATCCAGCGTTTCGAAACCACCGGCTTCTGTTAAGGCACCGGTGCAAGTATTAAAATTAAATAATTCAATTTCTTTTGCACCAAAAATTGCCACTGCCAATTGTGTAAACACATGATTAAATTTCATGCAACCCATAGTGCCATCACCGTCGGTTACCGGCACTGTAGAATGAATGGAGCCGGCAGTGCTCACTACAGGTGTAAGATCGATACCAGCGCTTGTTAATTGAAATGCTTTAAAAATAGCATTATCCCGTTCGTGCATTACAATCCAATAACCTGAACCATCGCCATTTACAGCAACAGCTAATCGTTCGGTCGTATTGGTTTGTATCAATATGTTTTTTTCTGTGGGCACAACATCGCCCAGGCCGCCATTCAGGGTCATATCAACCACTGAGTATCTGAATCCGTTAGTAGCACCTCCGATGGTTTCATCAACAGTAAATACAAAATACCTGGTTTCGGAATCCGGTTGTGGAACAATAACAACGCCTTGGGTAGATGATGTAAACGCACCCCCTAATACACCATCGCCATTTGGCATTACCTCATGCAAACGATTCCAAATTTGTAAACCATTGGAATAAAAAAGTAAATCACCCGTAACATCATCTGACACGCTTGCACAGCCTTCATAGCTCACTAATTGGCCGGAAGTAAGTGTGGTGATGCCGCCTGCGGTAAATTGCAAACCAGCCCGGTTGCCAAAAAACCAATGGTTATTTGCATTTTGTGCCTGAACCGTATGCGCAAATAAAAATAGAATAACCACCATGTTTATCTCCTGCAACCATACCAAACTGTTTCGCGTGGTAAAGCGCATGCACATTTCCGAAAAACGCCTAAATATTGCCGGAGTGGCACGTAACATATTACTTAGCAGTTGTTTATTGTCAAACAGGTGCTCAAGTTGAAAGTTCGTGTTGTCACCAGAAAATTCCTTACCCGTGTAAATGATTTACACATATTCCAGGCAGCCATCTATAAATCAAAAGCTCCCGTTCTGCAATCAGATCCGAGAGCTTTTGGCGAAAGGGTCGAAATGATTATTGCTTCACAAAAAGCTGCGTTTTTGTTTGGTATTCATTTTGAATATGCATCAAATAAGCACCCGGTGCCAGGTATTGCACGGGTATAACAGTTGTATTACCGGACATAACCATTGTAAATACCACAGAACCTTGCAGGTCAGTGATGATCAGGTTATTGTATACAGCATCTGTTTGAACCGTTATTACATCTATAGCAGGATTCGGGTATATGGTTAGGGCTGTTTCCTCTAAAGTTGGTATTGCCAATACTGCTTCCACTTCGATATCAGCGGCATAGCGAGGTAATAATTGATATCCGTCCAAATACGGTGCACCGGTATCAAACTGACTGCCAATTCCGGTAACATGTAAAACGAAAGGTTCAACTATTGATGGTGCAGGCAAGGCAGCCAAATCTGTATTATTGTCGATACGAATAGTATAGGTATTGATACCATCGGTTAATTGCACATTAAATGAAGAACCATCACCCAGCCATTGAGCTATATCTACATAAGTCAGATTGTGTATGGTTGCCATTTGTGATTCCGTTGATTCGTCAAGGGCAGTCACAACTGATGGTGTCTGCAAGGGATTAGCTGCATCAACTAACCACAAAGTATCCGGTTCTATTTCATTTAAACCGTTAAACTGCGATATAACACCTTGAACGGTAACTTCATCGCCTTCGGTTACCGTATATCCAAATGTTTGATCAAAACTAAATACACTGATACCACCGGTTGCATCAATGAGTGTAAATTGCAGGCCACCATCCCAGGTATTTATTCCATGCACAACACCTGTTAATTCGGCTAGGGCACCAACTTGCGTATTGACACCACCGGCATCACTACCAGTAACCTCTGAAATTGCATACTCGGTGTAATCTAGAGGAGCTGGTGTATCATTGTCGATAACACCCAGTAAATAGGTAGATGGTAATCCAACTGCACAAGCTCCGGAAACATAAGTCAGGTCGAGGATTAAAGATTCATCGGGTTCGTCAAGTAAATCATCAACAATGTCGAAGAAAAAAGTATAATCAGTAGCACCACCTGCTGTAAAGCTATGTCCAAAAGCTGTGAAAATAACGTCCGCATCATCTGTTGTAGACATGACACTTACAGTTACATCTACGGTGCAATCAGCTGTTGCCGATAAGTGTATATTTGAACTCACTGTGCCATCCGCTTCACCAGCCAATGCAGCAGCCGGATCGAATGTTACAAGCGGCAAGGGTTCGCCTTCAATAGCGGTTAATACAATATCATCCAAAGCAAATTCATCGCGAGAGCCTGCACCACCCACATCGTCGCCTGTCCAACGCAGATATAATAATGAACCTGCGGTAAAGGATAATCCTGAAATAGTGGTTGCCATTTCATTGATATAAGGCGTAAAATCCATCATTTCAGGTGAAGTATAGTCCAAGTCTGATATTGGATTATATGTAACATTATCATAAGAAATAGAAAAATTAAAGCTATTGCTTCTGCCTTGATCATTTAATACATAAATGGTGTATGCCACATCCAACTCTGTGATATCGATACCGGTATTATTTTCTATTTTCAAGATAAAGCTTCCCGGAGTAAAATCATCAGCAACCGGCTGCACCATTAAACCTTGGTTACCTGCAATATCTACTCCATAAATACCGCCAGGTGTTACAAGTCCCATTGTTGTTCCCTTTGCAAAATCGCCGGTTGTAGCTGTTTCACCAAAATCAACATCACCATCGCTAAATCCGGTTGCACTCCATAAATCAGAATCGAGCATGCCTCCGCCGCCGCCTGGTTGAAATCCGGCTCCGGCAAATCCGGTAAAATCAATGGTTTGCGGAACGCCGGGTGTATTGAGCATTAACTGTGCATGTGATACAGCAGCAAACATACATGCGGCTGCAAATAGAGTAATTTTTTTCATGATTATTTTTTCTTCAGGTAAATGGTGTGTTATTGCTTAATAAAATTCGTTAAACCAATTCCGGATGGCGTTACAGTCGCAAGCAGATAATTACCTGCCGGCAAAGCTGTTATGTCAATAGTGAAAGTATTTGTCTGAGTCATGATTAATGCGCCTTTACTATCGAAAATATAGCTATTTTGAATATCCTGAATACCTTGAATTGTGATGGAAGTAGTTGCAGGGTTTGGCGATACTTGTATTTGAGCGTTTACCAGATCCTGTATGCTCACTTCATCATTATCGGTGATGGTGATATCGTGTTCGGTAATATCGCCTAATACGCAGCTTCCGGCAGTTACTTCTATGGTTAGAATAACATGCTCATCTATTTCTATTTCTGCATCTTCCAGTATACTCACATTAACTGGTAAAACTGTTGAACCACCAGCAGTAAATGCTATTTCAGTTGGCAGCGTAAGCGAATAGTCCAATCCATTTACTGCTGTAGATGCAGGTGTTGCGGTAACTTCTACAGTGCAATCAGCAGATTCAGAGATGATGATATTTGCAACAGCACTTCCTGCGGCTTCAGATTTTACATCCGCATCAACAACAAATGAAACAGATGCTATACTGGCAACATCATTATCTGTAATATTTATTTCATAATCTGAAATACCTGCAGTGATACAACCGCCTGTCCAGGCAATCATATTAATAAGCAACATTTCAGTTGGTTCAATATCTAAATCATCAATAATTGGTATTTCGAAAGTGCTGGTGGTAGCGCCGGCTGCCGTGAAGGTGATAAACGTTGGCAGCAGGTAAGAATAATCCAACCCATTTTCCATTGTAGATGCTCCATCGAGATACAATTGGAATACGCAATCGGCAGGCTCACTTAATTCAATTGTGCCGGATACAGTTCCAACAGCTTCATCATCCGTTACACCGATAGTTGTAAAAGAAGCAATCGGCGGCACGATAGAGTCATTATCTGCAATAAAAATTGTTGATGATGGCGTTGCGCCGGGCAAACATCCACCAATAACATCATTTACATAAATGATACCGAATTCGAGTGGCTCTGTAGTCAGATCATCTACGATACCGATATCTAACGTAGCAGAAGTTGGGCCTCCCGCGGTGAATGTATATGAAAATACACCAAGGCCATAATCAAATGCAGGTGTTGCAGTTGATGCCGGGTCGTAGCTAAAGTTGAGTGTGCAATCGGCACTTTCGGAAATAGATATTTCTATGCTGGTTGCGCCAACTGATTCGTCGACCGTTAGCGTTTCAGGTGAAAAATTATACACAGGAGTTGCGGCAGCTTCATTGGCAATAAAAGAAATGCCATTAAAACCGAATTCATCGCGTGAGCCACTACCACCCACATCATTACCGCTCCAGCGCACATACAGAAATTCGCCCGGAGGCACACTAAATCCGGTAGCTAGTACTTCGAATGGTATTTCATAAAAATTAAAATCCGCAGAATCCGGCGATATATATTCCGACTCAGGAATTTCAGTATAATCAATATTATTGGTGGAGAAGCTACATATAAAATTGTTGGAACGTTCCTCATCATTATAGGAAAAGGTGGTATAGCCAATCAGAACTTCACCAATAGTTACTGCGGTATTATTTTGAAGACGGATTGTAATCGCGCCCGGAGTGAAATCGTCAGTAGTAGGTTGTACCCATATATGGTTCGGCGTTGGCAGTGTGAGTGCATAAACGCCCCCGGTTGTAATGGTGCCTAATTCGGCTGAGCCACGTGCCAGATCGCCATCTAATACCGTTCCACCGAAATCAACATCCCCGGTAGAAAACCCCTGAACGGCAAAAACATCAGAATTGAGGGTTCCGCCTCCGCCACCGGGTTGAAATCCAGCACCAGTAAAGTCAGTGATATCAACCGTAACGGGAACACCGGTAGCCGTAATCGACAGTTGGGCCATCAGGGTTGGCGTGTAGGCGAAAACACTAAATGCAAGTAAAATTCTGAACATAGGTATAAAGTTAAATGTAGGGTAAAAATACAGACTATTTGCGGGATACAGCGGGATTTTAGGGCATTATTATGTTTAGAATGTGTGAAATCTGTGCGTTGGTTATTTGGATATTCAAATTCGTTATTGATATTTGAACCAAGAACTACATCTGGGGGATGATACAATACGATGGAAAACCGACAGCCGGGCAGTTGCTGATAAGTGAACCTTTCATGCTTGACCCCAATTTCAAGCGGACGGTCATTTTGTTATGTGAACATGATACGGAGGGTGGCACGGTAGGATTTATTTTAAATAAATCGCTCGATGTGCGGGTATGTGACGCATTGCTGGATTTTGATGTGGTAACCAACGAATTATTTTACGGGGGTCCGGTTGCACAAGACACCTTGCATTATTTGCACCGCTACGGCGATAAAATAGAAGACAGTCTACAAATTGCACCTGACATTTTTTGGGGTGGAAATTTCGAACAATTAGGTGATATGCTGCGCGATGGGTTGATTGACCCTGCCGGGGTAAAATTCTTCTTAGGCTACAGTGGTTGGAGTCCCGGACAATTACATGAAGAAATGGAGGATAAATCCTGGATTATTGCGCAGGCTACCGGCAAATATGTTTTTGAAATTAACCGGCAGGAATTATGGAAAAAAGTGCTTAATGATTTAGGTGGTGAACATAAACTTATTACCAACTATCCTGAAGATCCTCGTTTGAATTAAACCGCTGATTCAACCGGCATTACTTTAAAATTTTACATAGTCCCATCATGAATCGCGATCAACTCCTGATCGGCGATAGCAAATACCTGGTCATGTGTTTTAGGGTTGATAGCAAAGCCGCCGGTAAAGGACCCAAACGCAGGTAGCACCATGCGATTTCCTGAAATCCAAAAGCAGGGTAAACGCAGCGATTGCTTAGCTTTTCCATATAAACGTACGACAGGATGAATATGTCCGTGCATATTGAATTGCCCATCTTCAACCTGGCAGGTATCATGCGATAATACTAAATGACCAAGTGTTAACTGTTCAGCATGACATAAAATGTTGGCATCGGTATACCATTGTCGGTCTAAAATATCATGATTTCCATAAATTAATTCGATACTTACCTGTTGGTGTTTTCGCCAATCGAGAAAAATTTCCATACCGG
Source organism: Bacteroidota bacterium (assembly GCA_029571985.1). GTDB lineage: Bacteria > Bacteroidota > Bacteroidia > Chitinophagales > BACL12 > UBA7236. Next base: position 56,248 of record JAKQVC010000132.1, read on the forward strand.
CATTATGCGCACTGTGAAACATATCTCCTAAAAAAACAATCCGCTTTGCCTGCATGTGCTGTTTGGCTGCATCTATTCTCGCCAGGTCGCGGTGAATGACCCCTGCAGGGATGGCAATACCATGTTTTCGAAAATGCGCTTCTTTCGTGAAATGTGCATCTGCAATCAGGAGCAATTGATGGGCAGGCAGAAAAACCATTTTATCTGCGAGTAATTGTATATCTATTTCCTGAATCGTTAGGCGCATAACAAGAAAAGGTTAAAGGTAGTGTTTGCTTACATGTATTGCTGTCTGCTCCCTACCCTTTTTCGCGTTTCATAGCTTCAATGCGGTCCGCGAGACTTTCAGAGCTCAGTTTATTTCTGCTCAGATCATCAACCACAATTGGAAAAGCTAACGGGCTGAATCGCTCTGTATGACAGATAATGATTTGCGATTTAGCGATGCGCATGAGGGCTATTCTCAACCGTGCATTTTCCATTTGGTCGGTAAGAATTTCGTCATAAGCCTGTTTTATCAATAAATTTCCCGGTTCATATTGTCGAAGCACATCAAATATCAACTGCGCACTACTTTGCAGATGACGGGCGCGTTTTTGTTCGCCGGGATATCCCTGAAATACCATACCGGAAATCACAGCAATATCCCTGAATTTTCGGCGGGCAAGTTCAGTGGCATTTACACTGTTAAAAACATCTTCATCAATATGCCGCATATCAAACATCGTGCGCACCCATACCTCATTTACTTCAACTGTTTTATTACATAGTAATTCAAACCCATAATCATTCATAGCCACGCTGATACTCAATGATTGTGTTTTACTCAACCTGTAAGCAATTAATCCGGCCAACGCTTCATGCACCATCCTGCCTTCGAAGGGATAGCAAAAAATATGAAATCCATCTTTACTTTCTGCGGTCTCGACCAGCATAGACTGATAATCCGGAATTACTGAACGTTCGCGTTGCAAATCTAAAAGCGGTGTGAGCACCTTATATTCCAGATTGTGTATTTCCTGTTTTGCAGCAAGGCCTAATTGTTTCCGCATTATGTCAGCCATATAGCCGGACAAGGGCATTCGGCCACCCATATAAGATGCCGTTATTGCTTTTTGCTCCTTTGTTTTACGCACATAGGCGGTCATGTCTTTGAGCATCACAAATTCAAGACAATGTCCGGCGAACCAAAACACATCACCGGCTTTTAAGGATGCAATGAAATATTCTTCAATAGATCCTAACCTTCCGCCACCCATAAATCGGACCGTAACCACGGTATCGCTTACAATTGTGCCAATGTGCAAACGATGACGTGTAGCTGCGCGTTTATCCATAATCCGATATACGTCTCCAACTTTACCTACTTTGCTAAATTCATCATAAGCCTGAAATGTTTCACCGCCTTGCGTGATATGGCGTAATAACCAGTGCCAATCTTCAGGTGTTATCAGGTGGTACGCGTAGGTTGACTGCACTTCCTCATATAATTCTTGAGAGCGGAATCCACCGCTGATACTGAGTGTAACCATATACTGCAGCAGCACATCAAAACACATAACCTGCGGATCTCTTTTCTCGACAACACCGGTGGCAATAGCTTCGCGAATTGCCGAAATTTCCATTAATTCGAGGGCATGTGTTGGAATAAAATAAATCGTAGAAACAGCACCCGGCGCATGACCACTTCTTCCTGCTCTTTGTGTAAAGCGGGCAACTCCTTTAGGGGAACCAATTTGAATAACTGTATCAACCGGTCGAAAATCTACACCCAAATCAAGACTGCTTGTACAAATAACAGCTTTTAGTTGCCCGGAATGCAGATGTTCCTCTACCCATTCGCGCACTTCTGCACTTAAGGAACCGTGATGCATGGCCATTATACCAGCCAATGCAGGATCCTGATCCAACAATGCATGATACCAGATTTCCGCCATTGCCCGTGTATTGGTGAATACCAAGGTGGTTTGTGCATTGCGTATAATGCGCAAAATGTCCGGTAATAATTTTAACCCGATATGACCTGCCCATGGTAATGTTTCGATATGGTCAGGCAAAACGGTATGTACATCAATACGTTTATTTTGTTGACTGCGCACGATAACGGCATTGTGTTCATCTGCATCTCTGCCTAATAATACTTCAAGCGCCTCCATTAAATTACCGATAGTGGCAGAAATTCCCCAAATACGCAATGTGCGATTTTGGTGTTTGATTAATCCTTTTAATCGGCTCAGTGCTAATTCAATTTGCACACCACGCTTACTGCCAATTAATTCATGCCATTCATCTACCACTACACAATCCAATTGTGCGAATATGTCAGCATACCCAACCTGACACAACAACACATGTAAACTTTCAGGCGTAATAATCAGACATTCCGGTAACTGTTTTTTTTGCGCTTGTTTTTCTTTTGCGGAGATATCACCGGTTCGGATTTCAACACGCCAATCCATATCAAATACATCACAAGCTTCCTGCAAGGCATGCCGAATATCCTTAGCTAATGCACGCAAGGGTGTAATCCATAACACCCGCAATCCCTTTTGCACATGAGTGCCGGCCGCCAGATGCTGCGCAATTATGGGCAACCACATAGCATAAGTTTTGCCGCTGCCGGTAGGTGCATTTAATATACCATTATACCCGTGGCTGTATGCTTCTGCAAGTTCCTGCTGAAAGTCATATTCAGTCCAGTTTCGGGAAGCATACCAGGCTTTGAGTATGGCTTGGTAAGTATGCACAATTACAATCTGATCTTAAGTTGTTCGCCCACTGCTTTGCATTTCAGCAGCCATTTTTTATACTCTTCCTCCCCAATATTTCGCATGAACGCTTTATTACCGATATGTTCCTTACCGATTTTAAAATAGGCATTCTGAATTCGCCATAATCTGAATTTTACATCCAGTTCATGTAAACGAATCAGTACCTGAGAAATTAAATCCAATTGATTGAAGTCATATGGTGCAAGTGACCACTCTTTAACGAGCCGATATAGATACTGAGCAGATGCGATTCCTAAACTTTGCTGATCAAGGGTAACTTTCCAATCTAATGCAGCCGTTACTAATTGATCCAATGTAAATACATCTCTGCTATAGGTAAAAAACCAACGTTTCAAATCCGCATTAATCACCACATTTGTATTTTCAGCAAGCAGATCCGGAATGGGCTTATTTTGGATGCGTAGCATATTTACCAGTGTGTACGTCCGATGGTATACACTGCGATACGTGTCTTCCGCTGTTAAAATATCGCGTTCCAGCATGCCGGAAATCAGTTTTTCGCGGTCGTCGGGAAATACATCCTCCAGCGTAAAGCGTTTAGCTCCAAATGTAGTATGTATCAATAATGTGATATCACTGATACTACTTTTACGGAATGCTTCTCGCAAGTCAAGAAATAGTTCTTCAAACTTATCATCATCCATAACATCAGCATAACCGCCAATTACGTGATGTTGACCCAAATACAGCGCTGCAAAATATAATTTTTCGGAGGCGTATGTAAAAGTACTTTGTAAGCGAAGAGAACCGACAGATAAAACCAAATCACCGGCCGTTATCTTTTCAAAAAAGTCTGCATCAATTTTATAATTCAACCTGAAACCGGTAAACAGTCCTCCATCAAACAAACTTAATACTGCATGATGTAATCCCACCTTTGTAAGGGTTAAACGCTGAGGTCTGATTTCAGCCCGATATAAGCCTGCAGCGTGTACATACTTTTCAATATTAGAAGGTGCCAGTTCCAGCAACTGCATAAAATGATCAAAAAATCTTGCCTGCGTTTCGTGTTCAGCTATTTGGATAACGCGGTCGGCATACTGCAGAATTTGTTTTGTTTCGATACGACTGACTTCATCAAAAAACCACCCGCAACTGGTAAACATCAACATAGCATGTCGCTGCATTTCCAATAAACGTATGGCCCTTATTTTCTGTTCTTCTGTAAGTTTAACATGGCAGCAGTTTTGCAAGAAACGGTCAATTGTTTCACCATCACGTTGTAATACAACTGAAATATATTGATTGCGCACGTGCCAGGGATTATTTGTCCAGGCACTGAATTCCTGCTCAAAAATAATATCTGCCTGATCTTTCAGCCAGTTTAAAGCATTGCGCAAAGGCTCACGCCATTGTTGATGAAAACCGGGATTGCCGCCATCAGTACAACCGCAATTACTTCTCCACCGTTCAACGCCATGCACACAACTCCAGCTGCTATTTTCATGAATCCGCGCTTCATATTGCGGCGGAAACATCGCCAGATATTGTGCATAATTTACCAATTGCACTTCAGGGTTACTCCGTAAAAACCGGATGCAGGATGCCAAGGCCATATCACCTCTGTAATGATGATGTCCATATGATTCGCCATCAGTGGCAATATGCATTAATTGGGGTTGCTCCTTTGATGGTATGGCATTTACTAACGCATCAGCAAACACTTTTCCTGAATTTAATAAGCCGGCAAATGCAACATCGCGTGACACTCGGCCATTATAAAAGAAAACCGCAATGGTGCGTCCGGAAGGTAAATGTACGACATAAGGTTTGGTGGCATCCACCGATTGCTCATCAACCGACAACCAATTTTCATCACCTGTTTTACGTATTGCTTTTGCTTGTCGAGGAGCTAAAATGGTAAATTGAATATCGTGTTTGGCTAATACTTCGAGTGTAGCGGTATCAACAGCAGTTTCTGCAAGCCACATACCTTCCGGTTTGCGGTTAAAGCGATGTACAAAATCTGCTATTCCCCAAAGCACTTGCGTTTCTTTATCGCGATCCAACGCAAGCGGCATAATCATATGATTATACACCTGGGCGATTGCATTTCCATGCCCATCGTGATTAATGCTACTTTGTTTATCTGCCAGGAGAATATTTTGGTAGGTTTCGGTATCATGTGCCGCAATCCAGCTCATCAGGGTTGGGCCGATATTAAAGCTGATTTGCGCGTAATTGTTAACGATATCGATAATGCGTTGCTCGTCGTTCAATACCCTTGAGGCTGCATTTGGGCCGTAACATTCTGCATTTATGCGTTCATTCCAATCGTGAAAAGGAGCAGCGGAAGGTTGTTGTTCAATAACTTCAAGCCAGGCATTTTCCCTGGGCGGCTGATAAAAATGCCCATGGATACAGATATACTTCTTCATTGTTGCAAATCTAAGTGATGCAGGCGATTTGGCGCTATCCGCCGGTATATTAATGCACAATCCATGCACAAAAAAACCACGCCCTTAAAGAGCGTGGCAATCAAACCTAAACAGATATAGCACCGCAGATATTGGCTGCTATAGCCTGCTCATGTATTAAAATTTCACGAATGATTTACTGGTTGTTTTACCTCCGGACTGAACTGTAATCATATATCCACCGGGTACCAGTGGTGAAATATCCAGCGAAACACTTCCGCCTGCGGCTATCTCCTGTGCAAGTCCCAAACCAGTATCATTACCCATCAGGTCGAATATACGGATGCGGGTAAATGTTGCAGAAGACTCGGCTGTTTTCACAGTGAGCAAATCATGTGCAGGATTTGGGAAAATATCCACTTTTAATTTACCAGCTCCAAATAATCCGGCAACTCGCATAGGATTGTAGACAGGGAAAGCAATATTTTTTACTGCCAGACCATTACCAATCCAACCCATATCCATCGTTGTTCCAGTTGCCAAATCTATTTGATACAATTTATCAAAGGTTGAAGTGCCTGTGTTACCGGTGAAATACGCCCAATTGATTACACCATCGTACACAATGTCTATATCTGAAGTTGGATCAGCAGCATTTTGCATCAACATGGTGCTGCCAATAGTGCTGAGCAGTCCATCGTTTGGTGGCGATTGTAAACCGAGAATATTATACATATTGTCATGCACATACAAGGCTGTTGTTGCTGCGCCAGCATAACTATTGGTATAGGCGACTGCACCCACCATTGGGTCCATACCGAAATTGATATCAGCGGCATTATAATTCACGTTTAAATCTGTAAATAAAAGTGAGCCGTCAGTATTCAAACGGTAATTCATGTTGTTAGCACTCACCACACGAATTTTATCTACTACCGGATTAAAATCCACACCCACCTGAGTTCCACCCAAGCTTAACATGGTAGGTATCATATTGACAACCGTTGCTACACCCGTAGTTGTATTTAGTGTATACACTTGCGACTCGCCGGTAGCATTATTATATCCTAAGGCATACAATTCGCCGGTGGCAGGACGAAAATCAAGACCAACAATTGACTGATTTAGGGTAATACCGGTAACCGGAACAGCTTCCCGAATAATTCCCGGATTGCCGGTATCAAATGCTAATAAGAAATTATTTGTATTTAAAGCGTACCCCAAAGTGCCAATTAATTCCGGATATGTACGATCAATAAAACAAGCGATATCATCTATAAATAAACCATCACCAATCATACCAGCTATAACTGTACCCATGCCTGTTGTTAAGTCTAAGCTGATGAGTTTATCTGGAACACCATTGGCATTTGCTGCCAGATAAGCTTCATTCATTTGTGTCATTGGATTAAAATAAATATCAAGGTCTGCAGGTGATACTGCTTTTAATCCGCCTCCATTTAATGTTCCTATGGTATTTAACGTTCCATTATTCGGTGGATCCTGCTTAGCTAAAACCTTGAGGGTTGCATCAATATCATATAATGTGGTAGAGGTAGATCCAACATAACTATTTGTATAGGCACCTGTTACAATATTTGGGTTTGCACCAGTGTATATGTCTGCTGCAGCATATTGCAAAGTCAGATCTGTAAATACCACCGCACCCGTTACCGGATGCAACCTATAATTATAATCACGATTACTCATAACACGAATTCGATCGACAGTCGGGTTAAAATCAAATGTAATTTCCAGACGATCAGCGCCCACCGGACCTAGCACTAACGATATAGGTGTAAGATTGACAGGCGTTGCTATTGCCGTCATTGGATCCAACACATATAATTGCGCAGTTTGTGTTATCCGATCATAGCCGAATGCATATAGTTGTCCGGTTAATGGGCGAAAGTCGATACCTTCCACCACTTGACCTGCCGTAATGCCTGTAATTTCGCCAACCCACATGGTGGTGGCAGCATCAGATGCATCGAACTGATATAAATTACTTCCACTCAGGGCATAAATAGTTTGAGCCTGAATAGTTTGGATGGAGAACAGGGCGCAAGAAATAGAGAGCGCTGCCGTTACCTTTCGCATGTGTTTGAATACGTTGAACTGCTTCATGTTTCTTTGATTTAGGTGAATGAAAAAATATACCGATACCAGCGAATGCTGCTATGCGGTTGGCCAACCGGCTTTACTTACGATAAGATTTGTGTTTCAGTTTTCGACCGGCAACATTTTTTTTGAAGCAGTGAAAACGCCCCACCAGCCTGCGATACAGCCTGATACCGGCATTCAATATCCTTTTGGTAATTTTGCAGCATGCCTCGTTTGCCATTTTTGAGCTTTTTGATTTTGCTGTCACTAGCTGGCTCAGCTCAGGTTTCTTTTGACCCTGAGGTTATTCAGATTGGCAATATAGGCATGTATGTTACAAACGCGGGTACACTTGGCCGGCCGGATGTGCGCAATACCCCAACCGGCGATCCTTCTATGGAATACCCGATTAATTCCGGTATTGAACACTTGTTTGAAGGTGGTTTTTGGCTCGGTGCTATTGTGGATGGTCAATATCTTGTTTCTACATCAGCAAAAGACGCCGCCAGTGGGTATACCACCGGATTAGCCGGGTATGAATTTACGGCTGAAATAGGCAATACCATTACACAAAGGAGTTCATTAACGAACAGCGATTATTTCAATTTTGATGCCATTTCACATCAGGATTTATTGGTTGATATAACTGATAAAAATACGGTAGTTCCCGGCACCCTCATCACCATTAGCGACCATTTACAACCGCTTGAAGCTGACGTGCATTTAGAAACCTATGCCTGGAATTATTCTTTTGCCGATTACTTTGTGCTATTGAATTTTAGCATCACAAATAATTCAACATCTGTTTGGGATAGTGTTTACTGCGGATTATGGAGCGATTTAGTTGTTCGCAATGTGAATGTGAGTACCGATTATGGTTCTGCGTTTTTCAGTCATGGCGGTTATGGCTACTTACCTGACTACTTTACCAATTATGCATTTGATGTTGATGGTGACCCGGGATTTACGAATGCATACGGCGCATTTCAATTTTTAGGCATTGAATGGCGTGATCAATTTATACATCCAAATAATAACGATAATTTATTGGCTGCAGGCTATCCGGCTGCAGAGGTTAATAGCAACTTTTGGATTTTCAATTCAACTGCCACGCCTCCATACAACGCGCCAGCCGATGATGTAGAACGATTCGATAAATTGCGCACCGGTTTAAATTATATTGACCTGGATATTGTTGAATTTTTAAAGGATCCGTCAACCACAGGTGGACTCACCAATTTATTATCTGCCGGACCAATGATTAGCGTAGAACCAGGTGAAACCTTTCATGTCGTATTTGCAGCAGTTTGTGCAAAACAGATTGAAAATGGCGGCACAACCGGGGTTGATATGGATACGCCTGAAGCACAAGTTGAATTGGCAGACCATTTGAGTTGGTCGCGACGCACTTACCTCGGTGAAGATCAGAATGAAAATGGTATTTTAGATGCCGGTGAAGATTTAGATGATGATAATGAACTAGACCGATATATTTTACCTGAGCCGCCGGCAACACCAAACATGAAAGTGGTGGCAGGAGATAAAACCATCGATATTTATTGGGATAACCGTGCCGAATTTTCAATTGACCCGATTAGCAAAGAATTAGACTTTGAAGGATATCGCCTATATCGCACCCAAGTAGGAGCCGATTTTAATTTGAACTTATTGGGCGATGCTAACATGATTGGTCAATGGGATTTGACCGGCAATGCCATCGGATTTAATAATGGTCTTACCGGTATTGCATTACCTTCACCTGTTATTATCGAATCAGATACGTTTTATTATAAATACACAGTTGATCAGGTATTAAATGGCTGGCAGTATCTGATTGTGTTGACTGCATTCGATCGCGGAGATGCCGATTTACAAATTGAAAGTCTGGAATCTTCTTTTGTTGAAAATGCCGCTCATGTATTTCCAGGAACGGCTATTCAAAATCAGGCATCTCAAACTGTGGGTGTTTATCCAAATCCATATGGTATACAAGCTGCATGGGATGGTTCTACACAAACCACACGCAAATTAATATTCTATAATCTTCCGGCTAGTTGCACCATACAGGTTATGACTATTTCCGGTGATATTGTTGCCACATTACAACATGATGCGGCCACTTATACCGGTGCTGATATCGATTGGTTCTCTACTTATGCCGGAAATTCGGAAGATCGCATTTTTAGTGGTGGCGAGCATGCCTGGGATATACTAAGTGAAAGCAATCAAAGTATCACTCAGGGTATTTACTTATTTACCGTTACAGATAAGCAAACCGGCACAACCAGCCAGGGCCGCTTTGTGGTTGTGAAATAACCTGCTGTTAATATTCTGTCCAATCTTTACGTCGGGTCAGTTTTAAATCCTGCAAAACACCCGCTTTCACATTAATGTTAAACAAATAACTCTGACGCACACCAAACGGAATCCACCTGAAGCTCATTTGCCAGCAATGTAAATCACGATAAATATCTATACTAGTATAGGTAAAATCTTTCAACTGAAAATCATAACCACTGGTAACTTGAACTTTCCAATTTGGTGTTACAGCAATATCACCTGAAAAGGATGCAGATTGCGTTGTAAACAAACTATCGGCACCTGCAGATGTCGGTAAATTCGTTACACGTAAATTATAACTCACAGAAAGGTTCCACGGTGTCGTAAAATCAATATAATCCTGCGGATTACTCCAAACCATTTCACGCTCCTCTTCAGTTCCGGCATCGGTTATCATTTCCGGATTTTCTTTACGCAAGGATTGGAAATCAGTGCTGATAGCAAGGTTACCACCATTAAATCTGCCGATGCGCTGATTTTCATTCCACTCAAATTTGTTGATACTTCTACCTAAGGTATCGAGCACATAAGGATCGAAACTGCCGCTTACATTGATACGCACTTTTTTGGCAATAGTGGTATAGGCGCTAAAACCAATATCACTAAAATTCAATGAATCAGCAGCTAGATTATATCCGGATGAAACACTTAAATTTTCGATGAGTCTAATCTTTTTTTCATGCTTAACTGAATCTTTTTTTGAGTACACTTTAATATCTAAAGTGTTGCCCAAATTCAATCCGATGCTACCGATTTCGCCGCGCCCGGGTCCGCCATAAACAGCGCCTTCAAAAATGCTGTATGGTGTAGGTCCATCATTGGATGGTGTCGGATAATATTCGCCATAATATCCATAGCGCGGGTCACCAAAATCAGGTGTATAATTAAAGGAGACTGTAGGGGTAAGCACATGCCGAATCGCCTTCAATTTTCCATTGAACTGAGCCATGGCATATACCTTTGTAGTAACACTTGCACCCATATTATAGAATCGTGCTGCTTTAAAGGCATTTACCGTGTCAGTTTGCACGAGATATTCAGTTGAAATAATACTGTCTTCACCGGTACCCGTTTGAATGGTATCTATAACGGTATAGGGATCGTATCGTTTGCGAATGGTTTCGAAATACCAGTTCTCAGTATAGTTTGCATAAGGGCTAAAGGTAAAATACTTCAATACTTTTACCGGAGCACTGGCGCTTACCTTATGCGAAAAACCACTGCGTAAGTCATCGAGCATGTCTCTTGTAAAAAACAAAGAATCCGGGGTAGTAACCGTATTCTGCATGCCCATGGCATAGGTTACACCAAATTGTGCAAGAAAACTGTTTCGATTGTCGGTAAGCGATTTCAGGGGATAAATTCGACTCATATTTAATTGCGCCTCGGGAAGTGCGGCTGATACCGTATTACTGCTTATATTTTGACTATGTCGGGCAGAGGCTGAAAGTGAAAAAGGTGAACCCGGAAAAACCCTGCTGTATGACACTGTCGAGTTTAATTGATTTGTCAGGTAACTGGAAGAATAACTATTATCCTGCAAATAATTAGTTGATCCCAAATTTACACTCGCGCTAAATTTATTATTCGGCAATGTTTTGGCATCTTGCGAATGAGACCAGCGAACAAAGAAACCGGTATTTTCGCTATAGGCAGGATCAAAACGCAAACCGAATTTATTTACCGAATAATCAAATCCCAACGAACCGGTAAATTTATATTTCAATGCATACCGCGACATGGTATGTAAGCCCCAGCTTCCTCTCGAATAAATATCGCCCGTAAGCATTAAATCGTAATAATCACTTAGTGCAAAATAATAACCTCCATTACGTAAAAAATATCCTTGTGAAATATGACTACCATATTGCGGCAAAATAAGTCCACTTGTTTGGCCGCGTTTAATCGGAAAAATGCCAAATGGCAAAAACAAAGGCGTTGGCACGTCGGCAATCACCAAATTGGCCGGTCCGGTAACAGCAATTTCCTGCGGTTTTACTTTTGCTTTTTTGGCAGCGATATAAAAGTGCGGATGATCTAATTCGCAAGTGGTATAACTCAGGTGGTCGCCAAAGTAGGCATCATCTGTCGTTTTTTTGGCATCAACTACACCAATAAAACCTTCGCCTTCCTGGGCCTTGAAATAATGAATTTTACCCTTCTTAGTACCAAAGTTATAGCACATCGATTCTGCCTTAAACTCTTCATCTCCATCTCGAAAGAAAACCAAATCGCCTTTTTTGCCATTTGAGTCGGTAACCTGCTCTGCACAAATTGTTTTGGCTGCCCAATCGAATGCAATGAAATCGGCCTTTAGGTAAAAAGTGCCATAATTTATCTCGCCTTTGGCATAAATATATGTTTTACCGGAGTCGAGGTCATATACAATACTGTCTACTCCTTTATACGTTATTAGTGCATCCAAAGCATCCGGTGAAAGCGTATACCAGAGATTCTTGCCATTTAATTCCAGCGAATCTGCATCGGCTGCAATGGCCGCTGTATCAGGTATCTGAGGTATGGTATCAGGTCGAAGCTCCCCTACTGTTTCCACAGGAAAAGGGTTGGATTGCGCATTATAATATACAAATGGAGCGCTTTTTGCCTGAAAACACATACCAAAGCCCGACAGCAGCAACGTTATCAGCAGGAATTTTCGCAACACAGGTAACTTTGGAATAGTTTTATGAGTAAAAGTAGGAAGGACAGCAATTATTGTGCAAAGCTATGGAAATTATGAAAAAAAGATTCGGAAAGAAGGGGATACTCTTAAGTTTGTTCGCAGGCTTATGGGTGATGGTTTGCGCGTTTTATACTCCCGACACCACACCTGTTACGCCTTATAAGCTGAAAACAGTGGTGATCGATGCCGGACATGGCGGTCACGATCATGGCTGTAGCGGTGCTTCCAACAATGAAAAGACACTATCCCTCAAAATGTCGCTCAAGCTTGGGGAATTGATAGAAAAAAACTACCCGGATGTGAAGGTGATCTATACCCGCAAAACGGATGTGTTTATCGAGCTGTATGAGCGCGCTGCTATCGCTAACCGCAATAATGCCGATTTATTTATTTGCATTCACTGCAATGCGAACCCATCAACTTCACCCTCTGGTACAGAAACCTATGTAATGGGTTTACACAAAACAGAAGCGAACCTGAATGTTGCCAAACGCGAAAATGATGTTATCCTCCTGGAAAGTGATTACAAGCAGAATTACGATGGATTCAATCCAAACGACCCTGCCTCACATATTATTTTTTCATTGAATCAGCACGCCTTTATGGAGCAAAGTATACTATTTGCTTCCTCCGTAGAAAAATACCTGAAATCGCATGCAAAACGCAGTAGTCGCGGGGTAAAGCAAGCCGGATTCCTCGTTTTATGGAAAACAGCGATGCCGAGCGTGTTAATCGAAACCGGATTTCTGACTAATCCGAGTGAAGAAAAATTTTTAGGTTCAGAAGACGGTCAAACGGCCATTGCCGAAAGTATTTTTTATGCGTTTCGCGACTATAAAAATGACATGGAAAATACCAGCGGTGTCATTAGTGAAGAAAAGGCAAAAGAATTGAATGCTGAGGTTGATAAAGCCCCCACAGCTTCGACCACAACCACACCAACTGTTGAAAAAAGCTCCACAGATCAACAAAAGGGCTTAACCTTCAGTGTGCAATTTTATTCAGCTCAGTCGGAAGTTGCCGCCAGCAAATTTGCAAAATTACAGCCCGAAAATATCACCTATGTGCAGGAAAACGGGTGGTATAAATATCGATTAGGCCCATATTCTTCCCTGGATGAGGCAACCAAAAAGCAAACTTTAGCCCGTACGAACGGATATAAGGATGCATTTGTTATTGCCATGAAAGACGGCAAGCGCATCAGTATAGATGAAGCACGGGCACTCACGGCTACTAAGTGATGTGACCGCCTGCCAACAATTGCTTAACTTTACTCCATAAACCGGAAACGATTGAAAATTTCGAACGAATCGAAAGTAGGAATACTTGCAGCAGTAGGCATTGCCCTTCTCTTTATCGGTTTTAATTACCTGAAGGGCATCAATGTGTTCAATAAGGGCACGGATTACTATGTGCAATACAGTAATTCGGCTGGAATATCTGTTGGAGACCCGGTTATAATAGACGGATTAACAGTAGGGCGTGTTAAATCCGTTGAATTACAGAAAGACCAAAGCGGTGCAGATGTCATTATCAACTTTGAAGAATCGGTAAACATACCGGATGATAGTTATGCGCTTATCAGAGGCAATAGCCTGTTGGCCGAAAAATATATACAGGTATTCTTAGGTAAAAGCACAAACATGATATCCGCAGGTGGTGAGCTACAAGGTCAAATTGAAACCGACCTCGCTAGTACCATCAGCCAGCAGTTTAAACCTATTACCGATAAAGTAAATACTTTATTGAGCTCAATGGATACTGCAATCAATGTGCTCCGTGGCATATTTACTGAGCAAGTACAAAATGATTTTGCCAACAGTATGGCCAATATTAAAACCACATTAGCATCTTTTAATAATTCAGCCGATCGCGTAAATGCATTACTGGAAAAAGAATCCGACAATATTGAAAGTATTATTACAGATGTGAGTGGTTTTGCGCAAACAGTTAATGAAACGGAAGATGAGTTTGTGCATATCGTTAACAACTTAAAAGCGATAAGTGATTCTTTAAATTCAGTTGAGTGGCAAGAATTAGCCATCGAGTTCGAAAGAGCGGCTAATAATATCAATGAGATTTCTGCAAAAATTAACAACGGAGAAGGCAGTGTAGGGATGCTGGTAAACGATGAGGAACTTTACATGGAACTCACCCGCACCTTAGGCACCTTAGATTCTGTGTTAGACGCCTTTGGCAAAAACCCAACTATCCGTCTTAAATTATTCAACTAATGATCGGTGCCGGTATTCTGCATGCCAGAATATATGTAATTGCCATTGCGTGCTGTTTGCTTGGATGTTTGGCAATGCCTAAAACTGTTTTAGCACAAACAGACAGTAATGCCATCGAAATCAGACAAGCCGATTATCTGGAAATCATCCAGAAAAAAAATGTGAGCATTAACAAGCTGATCAATAATGTCATTCTTGTACAAAATAATCTGACTCTGTATTGTGATAGTGCCTTGTTATACAAATCAGCAAAAATTGCCAAGATTTATGGAAATGTGCATGTAAATCAGTCAGATAGCGTTCATGTATATGGAGATAGCGCTATTTACGATGGAAATTCACGTACGGCACATATTTACGGAAATGTCAGACTTACGGATAATTCGATGACATTAACAACAAATGATTTGTTGTACGACATGTCAGCTAAAATAGCAACCTATATTCATGGCGGTAAATTAACAGATGGAGAAGCTGTATTAACCAGTGAACTCGGTTATTATTATGCTTTTACCAATGATGCATATTTTAAAAAAAATGTGCTGTTAGTGCATCCCAAATATCAGTTAGAAGCAGATACTTTGCAATATAACACGCAAACAGAAATCGCCTTTTTTCATGGCCCCACTAAAATAAGTACCGAAAACAGTACAGTATATTGCCACAAAGGATATTACGAAACGAACTCCGGGATTGCTGTTTTTCATGAGCAAGTTCAGTTAGACAATGCACCACAGCAATTATTGGCCGATAGTCTGTATTACAATCGGGAAACAGGCATTGGTAAAGCCTTCAGGCATATTGAATTTCGGGATACCGCACAAAATATTTTACAATTCGCCAATATCGCTGAATATGATGAAGTGCATAACACCATTAATTCTACGGATGGATCAATTGCCGGTTATATCATGGACATGGACACCCTGTTTATCGGAGGTGATACCATACGCACTGCTGAAGATAGTTTAGGCAGAAAAACAATGCGTGTGTTTCATCACGTGCGGATTTACAAAAGTGATTTACAAGGTGTATGTGATTCCTTAAGTTATACAGACGCAGATTCTATCCTGCGTATGTTTGGCGTGCCGGTTATGTGGAGCGACAGCACACAATTTACTGCGGATACCATTTATATGGTTATGCGGGCAAAACAATTGAGTGAAGTGCAACTATACAGTAATGGCTATATCATTAATGAGGATGACAGCCTGATTTATAATCAGATTAAAGGGCGAAACATTTACGGATATTTTGCAAATAATGATTTACGAAAAATACATGCTATCGGAAATGGAGAGAGTGTGTACTTCGGTAAAGATGACGATAACCGGTACATCGGTGTAAATAAATTATTCTGCAGCGAAATATTTATATACCTCAACGATAAAAAATTCCATCGCATTTCATTCCGCAATGCACCAGATTCTTCGTTTACACCAATGGATGGTGTGCAATTGCAGGAATTTCAATTAAAGAATTTCGACTGGCAATATGATGCCCGCCCACAATCGATGGAAGACTTGCGGTAATTTGGTAAACTATTCTGAAAGTACGAATCCCAGGCGGGCTAAGTCAAACCAGTAGGATGGATATGATTTTTTTACAACCATTGGCTCTTCTATAACGATTGATTTCTGCTGCAAGGCTAATGGTGCAAAGCTCATTGCCATGCGATGATCCTCATAGGTGGCAATTGTTTGCCGCTCACCTACAGTAGCCTTTCCGTGCAAGTGCCAGCTACCATCTGCATCGTCAGTAAATGTCACCTGGAATTTTGCCAATTCATTTTGCAAGGCAGCCGTTCTGTCTGTTTCTTTTATTCGGAGACTTTCCACTCCGGTAAAGCGCGCATCAACACCTAAACCGGCACAGGTAACAGCTACGGTTTGTGCTATATCCGGACAATCGCTGTAATCCCAATCGAGATGTGCAACGGGGTTGCCAACTTGTTCGATAAGCATTTCATCACCTGAAAAAGAAGTTTGTACACCTAACTGCACAAATAACTTAGGGAGGATACTATCCCCTTGCAGGCTATCTGCAAACAATCCCCGAATACGCATATGTGCACCCGGCGACAAGGCCACGATACTATAGTGATAAGAAGCTGCACTCCAATCGCTTTCTGCCTGCATGGGTTTACCTGTGTATGCACCTTGCTTAATATGTATAGTTTGGCCGTCGATAGAACATTGAGCACCGAGTTCCTGCATCGTGCGCAAGGTCATTTGTATGTATGGAAATGAAGCAATTTTACCATCGAGATGCAATATCAATCCACGTTCGAGTAAGGGACCGATCATCATCAAGGCCGAAATATATTGCGAACTCACATCTGCCCGTATGCGAATTTCGCCACCTTTTAATGTTTTGCCTTTAATACGAATGGGCGGATACCCATCGCGTTCAAGGTGTGTGATGTCAGCACCTAGTTTTTGCAACGCTTGAACCAAAATACCTATAGGCCTTTGCTGCATGCGTGCGCTGCCTGTTAAAATACGTTCTCCCGGTGTTATACTGTAGTAAGCCGTTAAAAAACGCATGGTTGTTCCGGCGGCACCCACATCACTGATGGCCGGTTGTTGGCTGAGCAGTGTTGTCAGGGTATTTGAATCATCAGATGGAGAAATATTTTTTATCTCAAATCCACCTGTGCAGAGCGCCTGCATCAACAACAATCTGTTGCTTATACTTTTTGAACCTTCTAAGGTTATACTGCCGCGAATGGGCTGAGCCGGAGCCGTAACAATCATCTTCATCACAAACCTTTATAAAATTGCAGTGCATCGTGTATGTGTTGTTCTGTCACCAACAGATCATAGCCACATGCACCAATGGATTCTAATAAACTAAATCGAATTTGTTGCTGTTCATTCTTCTTATCCTGAGCCATAATTTCCATCAGCTCTTCCATTGAAATTTTAGATACGTCATAATGTTCAAAATATCGCATCAGCACATTGGTGATTTCGGTTAATGCTTCTTGCGTTAATCCGGCAACCTGAGCAGATAAATACGCTTCACAGATCATACCGATAGCGATGGCCTCACCATGCAACAGTGGGTCTTCATCCATTCTGAGCGAGATGGTTTCTATCGCATGGCCAATGGTATGTCCGAAATTGAGAATTTTACGCAAACCGGATTCGAGGGGATCTCGCTCTACGACAGCACTTTTTATTCGCACTGATTGTGCAATTATCTCCGGCCATTCTGTGCAGGTATCTATATCTATTTGCGACACCTGCTGCCAGTATGGTTTACTATATATCATCCCATGTTTGAGTACTTCTGCAAACCCACTTCTCAGCTGACGTTTTGGAAGCGTTTGCAAAAAATCGGTACAAATGAAAACGGCATTGGGATTTTTAAATACACCAATTAAATTTTTCAGGTCTTGTAAATCAATCCCTAATTTTCCGCCCACACTCGCATCAACTTGAGCCAGCAGGGTTGTTGGCATTTGAATAAAATCAAAACCTCTCTTAAAAGTAGCGGCCGCAAAACCTCCCATATCGCCTATTACACCACCGCCAAGATTAATCAGCAACGATTTTCTTGTAGCGAGATTACTGCTCAATTCTTCCCAAATAGCGGTGCAAGTATGAATGGATTTAAACGATTCGCCGGGCGGAATGGTAATGATGGTATGTTCAGGAATAAGGTTGGCTAATGCCGGATAACAAAGTGCCTCGGTATGCTCATCGCAGAGAATAAAAATCTGATCATAAGACTGAGTACTCAGCCATTCTGTAAAAACCGCATTGGGTTTTGACTCAATAAAAATAGAATAAGTTGATTGGGCTATGATCATTATTTAATTTTTTCTACTGACCAGGCATGCGGGCGTTCGGCGAATAAAATTTTTGTTTTAGCCCAGGTAGTGGTAAATAACTCGGAATGTCTATAGGCATCCAATGAAGCTACAGTATCCCAAATACTAATCGTTATAAACACGTTTGGCTGCAGTACATCGCGCGTCAGGTCAACCCCTTTACAACCCGGGAAGGCTTCAATCAGGTGTTGTGCACCGGAAAATATTTCGATAAATTTTTCCACCCCTGAAGGTTCGAAAGTCATTTTAACAATGCGGATAATCATTCAAATTCAATTTGTATGGTGTTGTCCAAATGGAGCCCTAATAATTGACTGGCGTTACCTTTGTGAATTGCAATTTCCAGGTGACCGGCAGAATTAAATAAACATAATTTTTCACCTTCAGGCACATCCTGATAGGTAGATGAAATTTGATGTATTTCTTCGTGTCGCTTATAGTTAATCACAAAGTTTCTTCCGGCGCGTGTTTTTTCAAATCGTTCGCGGGTAATATTGGTAATGAGATTGCCAAATCGGTCGATATACACAATATTTGCCCTTATAATAAACTGGTTATCAGGGGGACGCAAATAGGTTTTCGTTTCGAGTGTACTCAGCGGAGTGCCCAATCCGGTAAATGGTTTTCCATTTGCCAATTGCACGGCAACTGCGGTGAGGACTTCCTTGGCGACAAAGCTACTTACGTTTGCCGGATTTTGTGGTATCTCAACAATACCTTCGGGCACGTCCTCCAGCATCAGGCTGAACAATCCATTATCCATCCCGATAAAAACATGCCCCTTACTTAAAACCGCCACCGCTTTTGTCGGGTTTCGCGATTCAGCATGCACGCTCACCAGATGAATTGTGCCTGGTGGGAAATGAAAACAGGCATTCCGCATCACAAATGCGGCCTCCTGAATGTCAAATGGACTGATGTCATGAGAAATATCAATAACCTGCGTAGAGGGTGCGCCACTCAATATCTTACCCTTTAAAACCGCCGCATAGTAGTCCTTTGTACCTAAATCGGAAGTCAGGGTTACAATGGCCATAGGAGTGAGTCGCAATCAGGTTAGTGCAAAAATTAGATACATTTGCATGAACGAACAAAATTACCAATAAAATTGATTGAAATATCCATTCCTTTAGACGGTATTCGGCCGATTGACTTCTATGGTATACACAATGCCCGTTTAGGCATCATTAAGAAAACATTTCCTTTTCTCAACATCAGTGCAAGAGGTAATGAACTGAAAGTGCGCGGAAGTGAGAAAGATGTAGAAGATTTTAAATCGCGTATTGAATCGGTGTTAATACATCTCGAAAAATTTAATACGATATCCGATAGCAATTTACAGAGCATGTTGTTTGGTGTTCCGGAGCAGGAACTTGTCGACTTACCGGAAATGCCTGACGATGCAATTGTGCATGGACCTCAGGGGTATATTGTGCGCGCCAGAACGCCAAACCAGAAAAAAATGGTTTCCTTAGCTTCTGAAAACGATATTGTATTTGCCATCGGACCAGCGGGAACAGGAAAAACGTATACGGCTGTTGCACTTGCAGTGAAGGCTTTAAAAGAAAAAACTGTTAAACGCATAATTCTTACCAGACCGGCTGTAGAAGCAGGTGAAAATCTCGGATTTCTGCCCGGAGATTTAAAGGAAAAAATCGATCCGTATTTGCGGCCATTGTATGATGCACTGGATGATATGATTCCAATTGAAAAACTGAATCTATACATGCAAAATCGCGTCATTGAAATTGCGCCTTTGGCATTTATGCGCGGACGTACACTTGATCATGCGTTTATTATTCTGGATGAAGCGCAAAATGCAACTGATGCTCAGCTGAAAATGTTTCTGACCCGCTTAGGTCCAAGCGCGAAATGCATTATCACCGGTGACCTCACGCAGATAGATTTACCAAGAAATCAGCAATCCGGATTATTTACATCCCTGCGTATTTTAAAAGATATTGATGGAATCGGAACTATCTTTTTAAATGAAAATGACGTGGTGCGCCATCGCCTGGTTAAAATGATTATTAAAGCCTACGATAAGGACAAAGAAAGACATCAGCAAAATGAATCCTGATTATTCGTAATCATCAGGCAATAATCCGTATTCTTTCCATTCTTCCACCGGCAAGGGCAACTCGTGAATCAGGCCATGGCTGATATCGAGTACCCATCCATGCAGTCGCGGGTATTTTCCCGAGCCGAATGCATCATGCATGACAGATGTTTTACATAGCTGTCGGAGTTGACGTACAACATTTAATTCTGATAATCTATTCAGGCGTTCATGCATATCCGGAATGGCGTCTAATTCTTTTTTATGCTCCATTGAAAGATCGCGGATATTCATTGTCCAGTTCTCAACAATATTCATGCTGGTGCCCTTATAGGCCGCCTCTACCCCACCACACTGATAATGGCCACAAACAATGATATGTTCTACTAATAATACCTTAACAGCATATTCCAAAACAGATAACAAATTCATATCATTCAGAAATACCTGATTAGCCACATTTCTATGGATAAAAATTCTGCCCGGATCTGCTCCGGTAAATAAGTCGATTGGCAGTCTGCTGTCACTGCACCCAATATATAAAAAAGGTGGATTTTGTCCCTTTGATAATCTGCTGAAATAGTCAGGATCTGTATTCAATTTTTCAGAAACCCAATCCTTATTGTTTTTCAGCAATTGTTCATACTGAATGCGGTTATTCATTTTACAAGGATACTATTTTTTTTGCAGAATCAGGTACGCTGTGGAGCAAGGTTTTTAATACCTCACCCCGTTACAGCAGGGATACCATAGCGTTCCTGCAAAATTGCCATATGGTGTAATTCATGTCCAACCAAAATCCAGGCATAAGCATTCACCGTAAAATTGCCTCCATTTGCCATTCCGGAAGCCTGTAACATTTCTGTAGTGCAACTTTTAAAAAAGGCAATTGTTGCTGCACGAAGGGTCTGAAATTCGCTGGTCATATCCTCTATCGAACGTTGCATTGCACCTGATGTTTCCACATACAGATTTTCATCAAATCCCGGCAAGGGAGTCGTATCTTTTCTTGCAAACCGCATAGCTCTGTAAGTCATTACCCGTTCGCAATCAATAATATGCTGCAACACCTCCTGCACCGTCCATTTACCTTCGGCATAGGCATAAGCTAATTGTGTTGAAGTCAGAGACGCATACAGATTAACCGTTTCCTGCACCTGTTGTGCAAACATGGCAAGCAAATCGCCATCTGGCACTCGGCTCAGGTAGGTGTATTGATAAGGCAGGTATTCTCCCTCTTTAGGTCTTAACCAATGCATAACTGTTGTGTTTCCTGCAAAGGTGAGCAGTTTCTGTGGAATCAGCAACCAACAATTCACTTGCCGGAAGAACTGTCATCCTGGCCCTTTGCTATCTTTGCCGTATGAAAAAAGTGATTGACACGGTAAAACATGTCATTGAAGACACAACCGCCTTATTTGGCGAAGGTTATAATGCTGCAACCGGACTATTAGGTGAAACCCTGCAGCATTTTTATGATGTTAAGGATTTAACTAAGGAGAAAGCTGCCGCATTGACAAATGATGTTATTGCTCTGGCACCTGTGATTGAACAAACCGGATATCGTACAAAAGAAATTAATATTGGCGTGAGTGTTCCTCCCCGCATTATTATTCACTTTGAAAAATTTGCAGAAATCAGTCAGGAACGGGTTGAGGAAATTCTGAATGAACATGCTGAAAAAAAGCTATTAAAGGTTATTGTTCAAACCTTAATCGCTGCAGACGCCTTTCAGCAAAAACTCACTATGGGCAATTTTACTTTTAATGAAATTAACATTAGTTTAAGTGTTCCTCCTGAAGTTCAGGTTAAATTTGTGAACAGTCAAACCGCTTAACATGTCTTTATAAAATGGACATCATTTCTTTACTTATTCGACTCGCAGCAACTGCATTTTTTTATTTTCTGCCCGACTGGTGGATACAAGGCGCAGTGCGCAGTGCCTTTCGGACGAACCCGGTCAAAGCACTCAAACGGTTTTGGTATCTCAATATCAGTTTATTTATACTTGTTGCTTCAGGATTC
This sequence comes from Bacteroidota bacterium, assembly GCA_029571985.1. GTDB lineage: Bacteria > Bacteroidota > Bacteroidia > Chitinophagales > BACL12 > UBA7236. The sequence goes on from JAKQVC010000132.1 coordinate 78,679, forward strand.
CTGCTCATGCAGTTCATGGCAGACACCCTCGCCCGATTCAATACATATATTTTTGGTGTTTTTGTTTCTGTACTGATCACAAAACTCATTATAGCCGTTATTTTGCTGATTACAGAAGATTCCTGGCGGATTCCGTTCAGCCTGTTTACACGCAGAAAAAGAAAAGCAGCATCAGCACCTTCGTCGGCACCACTTTTTATTTCAAGAAGAACATTTATTTCGCGCGCGGCACTTATAACCGGCATACTTCCTTTTTCAGGATACATCTATGGTATGGTGCGCGGGCGATATGCTTTTACGGTTCATAGAGAATCACTGCACTTTGACGATTTACCTGCAGCTTTCGACGGCCTTTCTATTGTGCAAATCAGCGACTTACATATGGGCAGCTGGGATCATGCTGCAAAAGCGCACGTTGAAGAAATCGTGTCTATCGTAAATAGTTTCGGTGCCGATATTGTTTTTTTTACCGGTGATATTGTAAATAGCAAGGCGGAAGAAATGAATGGATGGTACGATACCTTAAAATCCATTCAGGCTAAAACAGCAAAATACTCCATTCTGGGTAATCATGATTATGGCGATTATGTCAATTGGAAAACAGAGGAAGACAAAGCCGTAAACCTGAGTCTGGTAAAAAACATCCATCCAGCCATCGGATTTAATTTATTACTCAACGAGCATACTTTCCTCGAAAAAAATAATGAACGCCTATACATTGCCGGTGTCGAAAACTGGGGGGATGGCGATTTTCCAAAATTCGGCGATTTAGATAAGGCATACGCCGGCATCCCTGAAAATGCATTTACCATTCTATTATCACATGACCCTTCACACTGGAGAGCAAAGGTGTTAAACCATGCACATAAGCCACATTTAATGTTGAGCGGACACACCCATGGCTTTCAAATGGGTATAGAAACGCCGGCATTCCGGTTATCGCCTTCACAACTTGTATACCGTGAATGGGCCGGTTTATATCAGGAAGGTAAATCGCATCTTTACGTAAACCGGGGGTTAGGAACAGTCGGGTATCCCGGCAGGTTGGGCATTTGGCCGGAAATTACACACATAACATTACACAGGAAATTGTAGTTTTGAATGATGAAACACTATTTACTTGCCCTATTCATATTAGGCACATTTGCTGCATGCAATCAAAAAGATACTGAACATGATGCTGAAGGCATTCTATTGGCAGAATCGATGCAAACACTTTCAGGCGGTGGATTTTCATTTAGTCCAATGTCGCATGAAGACAGTGCCAGCGTGTTGAACTATAAGCCGGAAGTTTATTTACATAACGGCAAACCCTATACCGGCAAAATCACTTCTTACGATGAGAAGGAACGAAAAGTATTTGATGGCGAACTTGTTAATGGGCTGGCTTCAGGTGAATGGAAATTTTATTATGCATCAGGTGTTGTTCAAATTCAGGGAAATTATAAGGCTGGATATGAAACAGGCATTTGGGTGAATTATTTCGCACAAAACAAACCACGCCTCGTAAAAGAATATAGCGACTCAGGCTTCATGCTCATGCGCACTGAATATTATAATAATGGTCGCGTTAAAAATTACCAGAATGTTGCCTGTCCTGAATACGGGAATATGGCCCGCAGAATTCAGTTTACATATGATGTGACCGTTGAATACATGGACATAGAAAAATCCTATGGAAAAATGCCACCAAAGGATTTGATGGACCTCATCAAGAAAAATGGTTTTCGCGTACAGTAAAGGTCAGTCTCTTTTGCGATAGACAATTTATAACAGTGATTGTGCGTTTTAAAAACCAATCCTGTTAACCATGTTTCACCTGCACAGCAAATTACTTCTTGCATTGTCCGGCATTGTATGCCTGATTGCCTGTAATAGAGCCGATAGCGAGGTAACAGATACCTTACCCGCGAGGCAGGAAGTTGCTTACGATACAACCTATATATCAGCCCTGCGGGAAAAGGGCCTGGAAGCAGCTGCATTTTGCACTAAAAAACAATTGAATACGGATTATTGCTTCTTACTGCACATGGGCAGACATTCCGGATATCATCGTTTTTTTATCTGGGATTTAAAAAATCAGACAGCTATTGATTCAGGATTGGTTAGTCATGGTTGCGGGGAAAACAGTTGGGGCCAGGATCACTCCGCTGACCATCCATCTTTCAGCAATACATATGACACGCATTTGTCCTCTTTAGGTAAATATACAATTGGAAAACGCGGTTACAGCCAGTGGGGCATTCATGTGAATTATTTGATGCACGGCTTAGACTCAACCAATAGCAATGCCTTGGGGAGAGCCATTGTTTTACATAGCTGGAGTCAGATTCCAGACACAACTGTTTATCCGAGGGGCACACCGGAAGGTTGGGGATGCCCTGCCGTTTCCAATACCTTTATGGAAGATTTAGATGAGCGATTAAAAGTTACAAGCAAGCCAGTGCTCATGTGGATATTTAATTAAGCTACGGCATGCCTATACTGGCAATATATTTTGCCTTATCTATGCCAATTAAATATCAATTATTAACGGAGTAAATGCACAGGTCCTGAGTAGGTGCGAGGTTCACCATCACAAGTCATTTGCACCAAATAAATATAGGTACCAATTTCCTGCGGCTTACCATTTAGAGTGCCATCCCAACCTTCAACAGTAGGATCAGCAAAATAATCGTATACAATTTGTCCCCAACGATTAAATACCTTGAAATATGTAATGTCCTCACATAAATTGGCCACTGGCGGGATTCGGAATACATCATTCACAAAATCACCATTTGGTGTAAATGCATTTGGAAAGGCAACGCCTGCTGCTACAATAATGGTGATACAATCTGTAGAAGTACAACCTGTTGGATGTGTAGCTGTAACACAATACATGGTTGTTTCATACGGTGTTACAACCGGATTAGCAGCTGTAGGGTCATCGATATTATAAGCCGGCGTCCACACATAGGTGTAGGTATCGTCCAGATTTGAATAAAGTGTAAGTGAGTTACCTAATTCGAGGGTTGTGTCGGGGAAGGCAGTAATTTCCACTGAATCAATCACATCCACCACTACCTCGCCGATTAACTGACAGCCTAAATCATCTGTAACTACAACCGTATAAGTGAAATCATTTTCGGGGATAGTAAATACATCAGGTGTAGTGGATGCATCCGGGTCGTTCCATAAATACCCAGGATTACCTGTACCTGTTGCCACCGCACTCATAAATAATTCGTTACCTTGGCAAACAACGGCATCATCCGGAACCATATCGAGGGTTAAAGGAATATAAGGTTCTGTAGCATAAGGCAATGCCAAACTGCCAACAAATCCGCCATCAGAACCGTCAGTAGCATTGTTTGGAGAATTAAAACATGGTGAAATTGCAGCTTCACCAACAGTAACACCTGAAGGACCGCCAATGGCGTCTAAGGTTACTGAACCGGGCACAGCACCTGATGGCATCCACAATACACCGCCGGAACCACCACCACCCGGGCCCACACAATTTACACCATCAAAAGTATTATCTACATTTCCTCCTGATCCTCCGTGCACCTGCACAGTCAGATTTGAGGCAAAATTGGCCACATCAAGCAATACCACACCTGCTCCACCACCACCGCCGGCACCATCGTCCATTGAAACAGCGGTAACATTCGTTCCATTAGATTTTACTGAAAAATTATTTCCATCTATCGTGTTGGCCACGATTAATACGATTCCACCACCATTTCCACCAGGGACACCTGTTCCCAAGTTACTGCTTCCGGAACCACCGCCACCGCCTAAGAAAATGCGGTTTTCAGCATTATCAAAAATTAAAGGATAACCACCAATTCCAGGATATGTGCCTCCGCAACTTCCAGCAGGCGGATACATGAGCTCACCACCGGCGCCACCGGGTGCATAACTACTTCCACCCCCACCACCAGTTTGGCGGTCATTACCACCTCCGCCGCCATTAGCACTAGCACCGCGTGCATACCTATCGTCGCCATCAGCTGCAATCCCTTCTCCTTTCTTACCGGCTTTATCCTCCATAATGGTAGAAACATAACCGTCGAAACCAGTAGGCGACCCGGTTAAACATGGGGTATTCACAACTGTTGCCGCGCCCCGAAATCCAATACCGGTAGCATCAATATCTGCACTAAAAGTCAGGGTTCCGTTGGCAATTAACGCTACGATACCCCCAATCGTACCATTCCAGGGTAAACCCGTAACGGTTCCAACAACCTCCACATTATCATATTCCGGGATACGTACCAACTGCACCTTTCCCGACATCGTATAAAGCTTATTTACAACCTCATTCAGCGTTACCACGTTAAAAGCAATGGCCTGAACAGTAAACAATTCGTAATTACCGCATTTGGCATAATTCAGGATACTGCCGTAAGTATTATCATTATCCGCATCTGTATCGGCGCCGCGCATTTGAATAAGCATAACGTTGTCACCAACGGCCAATCCGATGGGCGTAGCTGTAAGGGTAACAGCATTGTTACATTTATCAATACCGGTAACTTCGTAATAATTGTTGATTACACCTGAAATAGGCGTTTGAGCAGAAAGCGCTAAACCTGCACAGAGGAGCACACCAGAGACCAGAATCCTAATATTGGGCATACGTGTTTCTTGTGTGTGAATGGGAGATGATGTAAAATTAACTAAATAAGCTACAAAATTCTTCTTTCTTGGGTGATTTTCAATGGGTTTTATACACAATTGTCGGGGAAATGACATTCTGCTAGTCACAAAAACGTCAACTTTTGACAAAAGGTTGGCTCAAACCTAAACTTTAAGCCTACTTTCCGGACTTCTGGTGACCTGAAAAATGGTCCATAGTCATTAGATTTACCCGTAAAACCTGTTAAAACACCTCATTTTTCACTTTCACAATACAGCCACAGATGTCAGAAACGCAACGTATAGCCCAATTATTTGCTGATTGGCATGATCAAAACCCCTGGACCGAAATCAGGTTAATGGATCTACTTGTAGATGTAACCCCTGAAATGGCTGCCGCCCACCCAATTCCGGGTGCCAATTCTATCTGGCAGCTAGTTCAGCATTGCCTCGGATGGCGTGAAAATGTGTTGCGGAAATTGCAGGGAGAAGTATTCAAATCACCCGAAGACAATTATTTGGGTGAACCCACCGATACCTCTCCAGAAGCCTGGTCACATTTGCTCGATGCCATCGCCCAAAATAATCAGGCCTGGCAACAATTTTTGCTCTCACTTCCGGATACGGATCTAGAAAAAGGCTATGCCCCGGCCAATAATGCCTTCACTCAATATGCAGTGATTCATGGCTTGCTGCACCATGATAATTATCATTTTGGGCAAATTCTCATGCTCAAGAAAATGGCACAACATGCAGCCCTTTAGTTTATTCAATGGCTTCAGCCTGAAATTCTTTTAATATCATAGCTGTGCCAGGTGCAATGGTAATTTTCACTTTATTATTTTTTCTCACATAGGCTGTGCCGGTCAGCAAATCCAGGATACCGGAATAGGTATCATCTGAAAAGTATTTTGTTCTAATTTGCCGGTTTCTTTTGCCTGTATTAATAAAGACATCAACTTGATCATTTGCTGACATACGCGTAAAATAAATCATGCCAGATTTTGCTCGTGTCGGAAAAATTAAAAAACCACCCGAACGCAATGCGGGTTCTGTACTGCGCAATGCACCTAATTTTCGATAAAGTTGCAACATATCCTCCTGCACCTGTACGGTATCTGATTTGCCGGTTTTCTCCTGATACCAATTGAGGGTTTCAGGTTGAAAGGCAATATCTTTCCACACCATCGGTTTTCTGCAATCAGGATCATTGGCACCCCACATACCTACTTCATCGCCATAATAAATCATGGGTGCACCAATCCATGTATATTGAAAAACAGCCATGAGTTTTTGTAAAGCATAATCGGTTGAATCAGGTTTATCTGTTTTTGTTTCCGGAAACCAGGCGTGTGAGGCATGCAAAAAATCGCCCCAGCTTGAAAATGCCGGTAGTTGCGGGTTGTGGATGACTGTGGGCAGTCGGGGTGTGTCGTGACTGTCGTACAAATTCATCATCGCCTTACGTGTTTCTGATGAATAGGAAAAGGCAAGCCTGTTTAATGCCTCGGCAAATGCCTTAACTGACATGCGATGTTGTATAAAATAATCGGTACAAAGTGAAGCAAAACTATAATGCATAACGGCATCAAAGGCATCGCCCTGCACATAGGGCAAAACCTGTTGTAAATCATTATTTATTTCTGCTGTGAGATAGGCATCCGGATTTATAGTTTTAACATGTATGCGCCATGCACGCCAAAAATCCATATCAACACAAAAGGCTACATCTAATCGCCAGCCATCAATTCCATTTGCAACATGTCCGTCTGGTGCCATCCATCTTTTTGTACAGTCGAAAATATATTGTCGCGGTCCTGCTACAATACCTGTACTATCCTCTTTAAATTCAGGAAGATCCTGTGCACCGAACCATCCCTTATAAGAAAAAGCAGTTTGCGTTTCGGGATTAGCCCACTGTTCAACAATAAACCAATCAGCGTACGGCGATTCTTGTTGATGTTGTACTACATCCTGAAAAGCAAAACTATTGACACCCATGTGATTAAATACGCCGTCGAAAATGATATGCATACCACGAGCATGACAATCCGCAATTAATTGTAATGCCAGTTTATCTGCACTTGTCCAGTTCCATGTAGTCGGATCAATTGGATTTTCCTGCGCAATTAATCGTGCATCACCTTCCGGATCAGGACCAAAGGTTGGTTCGATATGATGATACATGGCGGCATCATATTTATGCAAACTCGGCGCTACAAATACCGGATTGAGATAAATTGCGGTAATGCCTAAACTATCGAGATAGGGCAATTGGTCGATGATTCCCTGCAAATCACCCCCATATCGGCGTCGTTGCACATTGTAATTGAAATCCTGACCATTGGCTGCTTCCCAGGGCTGAAGGGCATACCACTCTGAGCCCCAGGGCATGATATGCCATTCGGCAGTATCGTTATGCGGCCAGCAGCCTCGAATGTCGGCTAGTGTCGGGTCATTTGATACATCGCCATTTCTAAACCGGTCAGGGAAAATCTGATACCAAACTGCACCCTGCGCCCAATCAGGCACCTGCGTGTATGCTGTATACCCGATCACGAGCAACATCAAAACCAATAACACATCTTTCCGCATTGCACCGTAAATTTGCATAAATAATCGCTGCATTGAAAAAATTCGTAGTTTTCTTACCGATACTTCTTTTCACATTTTCTGCCTTTGCTCAAAACATTCCACCATATAGTATACTATATGACGATACGCAGGTAAACCGGATATATATTACCATGGCAGAAGATTCATTAAATGAAATGTATGCCGAGTTAGAAAATGAGTATGAATATGCCGTGCAGTTTATCTTCGATGGGTTGACACAACAAGATACCCTCGAACAGGTTGGCTTCCGTTTACGCGGCAATACATCTTTATACTCCGGAAAAAAATCCTTTAAAATCAGTTTTAATACTTATCAGGCCGGAAGAACTTTTGAAGGTGCTAAAAAACTCAACCTGATTGGCAATCATAACGACCCAACCATGGTGCGCGAAAAATTATATTTCGACATCTACAATTATATGGGTTTACCCATGCGTCGGGTTGGATTTGCAGAGTTGTATATTAATGGTAATTACTTCGGATTTTATACAGTTGTTGAAGAATATGATGATGTCTGGTTGCGCGACAGATATGGCGACGACAGCGGACCGATATTTAAATGTTTATATGGAAGCACCCTCACCTATCAAGGAACAAATACCGGCGCGTATAACACATACGAGCAACAAAATCACGAACAAAAAGACTTGAAGGATGAGTTGGTTATGCTTACAGACGTGTTAAACAATACGCCCTTAGCAGAATTACCATGCGCTTTAGAACCCATTTTTGATGTCAATCAATTTTTGAAAATCTATGCTTTAGATATTTCTTGCGGCCATTGGGATAATTATGGGGCAAATCAAAATAATTTCTATTTATATCACGATCGTATCAGCGGACAATTTAAATTTTTAAGCTACGATTGTGATAATGTGATTGGAATTGACTGGCTGGGCATTGATTGGGCCGACCGCGATGTATATACGTGGAATTTTGATGGCAGACCGTTAGTTGAGCGATTGTTGGAAATAGATACTTATTATGAACGATTTACTTATTATTTAAAGGAAATTGCCAACTATTATATGTTGGAAGACTATTGGTTTCCAAAGATTGATGCCATGCGCGATTTAGTTGCACCTTCTGCGGTTGATGATGTTTTCAGAAGTTTTGATTACGGATATACGTATGCTGATTTTCTGGATGGTTTCGACACCAATGATATTGACGGACATACCCCATATGGCATCAAAAACTTCATCACCCTGCGCAATACGAACACCTTAAATCAGGTAGAATCATTTGATATTCACCCAATTATTCATCACCCCGAAATAAGTCCATTATTATTGACAGAAGGCAGCACCGTTACCATTCAGGTACTGGTTGAAGATGATAATGCGATTAACAATGTGACCGTAACTTATGCATTCGATGATGTGCCTGCAGGAAGTATCACTTTATATGATGATGGCTTGCATGACGACAATCTGGCCGGAGATGGCAGGTATGGAAATACCCTTACTTTAACCGGCGCTGAACACGCATTGCATTTCTCGCTGACAGCAACGGATAATGCAAGTCAAACTTCCACTTATCCAACATGCGGCGATATATTTAAAGAAATCGGATACACCTCTCCAACATTGGTTATCAATGAGGTGCTGCCTGACAACAATGTGACTGTACCGGACGCTAGTGGTGAATATCCCGATTTCATCGAATTATTTAATTATGGAATTTACAGTGTTGCACTCGGCAATTTAAGTATCAGTGATGAACCCAACAGGCCGACAAAATGGTTTTTACCTGATATGCTTATTCCTGCGGGTGGATATGTTTTGTTATTTGCAGACGACGAAACGGAACAAGGATTAAATCATGTCAGTTTTACACTCGATGCTGAAAATGATGAATTAGCGGTGCATGCGCCTGTAACATCAGGTTATGCAATAATTGATTCAACATCCTGGAATGATGTACCTGCGGATATTTCATGGGGAAGATTACCCAATGGCACCGGTTCCTTCACTTTATTATCCTATATCACACCTGGTTTTAGTAATGATGTCGAAACAGATACGTTGCCTTCAACTTTTGAGGTAACGCTTACCAATAATCCGGGTAACGGGCTATCGACCCTCACCGTACAACTTCCGGCAGATGAACTTGTGCGATTAACCATTTTTAATACGGAGGGTAAATCTGTTTATTCTGAGCCATCTGCTTATTTAACAGCAGGCCTCTACAGCTATTCCTTAGATGTAACCGGGCTGGGATCAGGCACTTACTACCTGCATATCGTGCACGGAAATCAGCGTGTCGTATTGCCTTATATCGTCCTTTAAGGATTAGGCATATCCGGTTCTGATATCCTGTTTACGGCCGGCATAACTTCAATATTGGAGTTTGTGCGGGTATCTTGTATTTTTGCAACCTAAATTAAAATAATTATGGGACGCGCATTTGAATATCGCAAGGAAAGAAAGTTTAAAAGATGGGGAGCCATGGCTACTGCTTTTACCCGTGTAGGGCGGGAAATAGCCATTGCCGTAAAAAACGGAGGTCCGAATCCTGAAGCGAATCCTAAGTTGCGTATTGCCATTCAGAACGCGAAGTCAGTGCAAATGCCAAAAGACCGTGTTGAAGCTGCCATAAAACGCGCTTCAAGTAAGGATGAAAAAGATTTTGAAGAAGTAGTATATGAGGGTATGGGTCCGGGAGGCATTGCCTTAATGGTAGAAACAGCCACTGACAATACAACCAGAACCGTTGCCAACATGCGTGTAATTTTTTCAAAAAATGGCGGCGCACTCGGCACAAGTGGTTCGGTTGGATATTTGTTTGAACGTAAGGGTATTTACAAAGTAAGTGCTGATAAAATTAATCTGGATGCAGTTGAATTGGATTTAATTGACGCAGGTGCTGAAGATGTATATACGGATGATGGAACCGTATATATCGAAACTTCATTTAATGATTTCGGCAACATGCAGAAAAAATTGGATGAGCTCAATATTGAAATTAACGGTGCTGAATTACTGCGCATTCCATTAAACAAAAATGCAGTTACACCTGAAATTGAAAAACAGGTAAACGCACTTATCGAAAAAATTGAAGAAGATGAAGATGTGGTGAACGTGTTTCATAACATGGAGGAGACCGCTTAATTCAAAGCGTCTTTGCTGTATGCACTACATCCACTACAGGTAAACTATACCATAAATAAAAAGACCCGCTTGATAAACAGGCGGGTCTTTTTTTCGTGTGGTAAAAATCAATTCACTTACTGTGCGATTTTCACGTTCACTGCATTTTTTCCCTTGCGACCATCGATGATATCGAAGGTAACGAGATCATTCTGCTTGACCTTATCCACCAGTCCGGTCTGATGAACAAAGATTTCTTCATTAGTTCCATCTTTTGTGATGAAACCATACCCTTTGGTTGCGTTGAAAAATTTGATTTTGCCGGTTTCCATTGTAATAATGCTTGTTAGTAAAAAAAATTGGTTGACAAACCAAAACTATAAAAAAAACATGACTCTTTAGAATTTATCTAAAAAATAGGTAAGAACCCGTAAAACCCGGACATGCAGGAACACCACATGAGCTGTTACAAGCAATGCAATATGCTGGTTTAAACGGCAAGATCGTTGCCGGTTGATGTCACAAATGCGTGTGTAAAAGAAACTTAAATACGCAAGGTGTGCATTAGAAAATGGCAGGATAACTGTCGGGATCTACTTCATGCATCATACCATAGATGGCTTCAAAAATGTCATCTTCATTTGGTTTACAGAAATAATCTCCATCGCTGGCATATGCCGAACGGTTAGGCTGCGCGCTCAGACAGCGTGGAAAAGCATCCAGATATCGGAACAAACTTTCATCAGCAAAAACCTGTTGTTGCATGTACGCCGTTGCCCCACCCGGAACATCTTCATCCACAAACAGGATGCGATTAGTGCGCTTCACCGATTCTCGTATGATGCCGGTTATATCAAATGGCAGAAGTGTTTGCACATCGATCAACTCAATTGACATACCCAGTTTTTCCAGGCGTTCAACGGCTTCCTGCACCACGCGCAGTGTTGAACCATAACTCACCACTGTAATATCAGAACCCTGTTGCAGGATTTCAGGAACACCTAAAGGCACCGTAAACGTGTTGATGTTCATCGGCAGTGATTCTTTCAATCGATATCCATTTAAACATTCAACCACAATGGCAGGCTCATCTGCACGTAATAATGTATTGTACATACCGGCAGCCTGCGTCATATTGCGCGGAACACACAGATGCACACCGCGACAGGTGCCCAAAATCATCGTCATCGGAGAACCGGTATGCCAGATACCTTCGAGGCGGTGACCGCGTGTGCGGATAATTAAAGGTGCTTTCTGACCTCCTGCGGTGCGATATTGCAAGGTTGCAAGGTCGTCGCTTATAGGCTGAAGACCATATATCAGATAGTCGAGGTATTGTATTTCGGCAATTGGACGCATACCGCGCAATGCCATGCCAATTCCCTGACCAATGATAGTAGCTTCACGTATACCTGCATCAAAAATGCGGTGTTCACCATATTTATCCTGTAATCCGGCAAAACCCTGGTTCACATCACCAATCTTCCCGACATCCTCGCCAAAGGCATATAATTGCGGGTTTGTAGAGAAGTGTGCGTCAAAACATTTATTTAAGAGCTCAAAACCATTTACCATAACCGGTTCAGAAGGATACTCGGCCGGAACAATCGGAATTTGATCAATCGCGTGTGCCGATTTGCTGAATAGATTTCCATTGTAGCGTTGATGGTTAATGGCTGCAAAATCCTGCATCCAGGCCATGAGCGCTGCACGTTCAATAGACTCTTCACCGGCAGTTACATGTAGTGCCTGACGGGCGGCATGCATCAAATCCTTACGCACCGCATCCATACTGCTGCGAAGTTCCTGCGCAATAGCTGCCACCTTCTGACCCTGCGCTGAAGCCGTTTCCAGTGCATGCAGTAGCGAAAAAAGTACATCCATGTCCGGCTTAATAGACATTAGATGTTCGTTCCATGACCGTTTTTGGATATCTCTTGCCTGATCGCGGGCCTGAGCCTGGATTTGGTTCAATTCCTCGTCTGTTGCAATGGACGCAGCAATCATCCACTTACGCATCTGACGGATACAATCCCACTCAGCTTCCCAATCGAGGCGCTGTTTTGATTTATATCGCTCATGCGAACCACTGGTGGAGTGGCCCTGAGGCTGGGTAACTTCCGTAACATGAAATAATACCGGAATATGTTCGCGACGACAGAGGTCAATACCCTCTTCAAACGTTTGCACCAATGCCGGATAATCCCAGCCTTTCACTTCGTAGATCCGGATACCATTACCATCCTCATCCAATTGAAAACCGCTCAGGATTTCGGAAATATTTTGCTTGGTTGTTTGATAACGTTGCGGCACAGAAATGCCATATCCATCGTCCCAAACACACACGGCCATAGGGATTTTAAGCACTCCGGCTGCATTTACGGATTCCCAGAATAAGCCTTCGGAAGTACTGGCATCACCAATCGTAGCAAACACCACCTCATCGCCGTTTTTGCTAAATCCGCGGGTATGATCGCCCGGATTAGCGCGATAGAGCTTTGAAGCCAGGCCAAGACCCACTGCGCGGGCCATCTGACTGGCGGTTGGTGAGGTGTCTGACGAACTATTTTTCATGGTGGTCAGGTCTTTCCAGTTGCCCTGCGCATCGAGACTGCGTGTTGCGAAATGGGCATTCATCTGGCGACCGCCACTAAAAGGATCTTTTTCAATATCGGGGATTGCATACAATTGGGCAAAAAACTGCTCCGGGGTGGCCATTCCGGAAGCGAACATAAAAGTTTGATCGCGATAGTAACCTGACCTGAAGTCGCCCTCTCTGAAAACTCTAGCCATAGCGATTTGCGCTACTTCTTTTCCATCACCAAAAATGCCGAATTTGGCCTTCCCGGTTAACACCTCCTTACGGCCAATCAGGCTGATTTCACGGCTTAATGCGGCCACCGTAAAATCGCGCATTACATCAGCTCTAAAGTCCTCAAAAGTCATCGATTGACGGTTGTTTGATTCAGGCATACTTTTAGATTGTTGCATAAGGGCAAAGCTACAAAATATACCCCTCCCGAACAGAATCTTACTGTTAACCGAGCGAAATTGCATTTGTGGTATAGTTCTTGTAGGTTTTTATCGGTTTTTTACCTCTAATAAACTACATTTGTTGGGGGTAAAAAGCTCCTAACAGTTTAAAAACCAAACAGATATGAAAAAATTTACACTCGCTTTGACCTTTGTGTTTGTTTCAGGCGCGGCGGTTTTCGCGCAAACGACAACCACACCTTCATCCAGCACACCGGCCACGTCAACCCCTGCGGTTAACCCGAATGCAGGTGAATTTTCATGGGTAGAAGAAACTCATGATTTCGGAACCATTCCACAGGGTATTCCGGTAAAAAACAAATTTGAATTTACCAATGTGGGTAAAGAACCTATTATCATCAGCACTGTAGTTAAAACCTGCGGATGTACTGCCTTAGACTGGACAAAAGAACCGGTAATGCCCGGCCAGAAAGGTTATGTATTAGCTGAATTTAATGCTGCAAAAGAAGGTCCTTTTACAAAAGCCATTACCGTTCAATCTGATTCCAAAACACCTACAATGAAATTAATTTTCAAAGGTACCGTTCAAAAATCAGAGCAGGCTGGCAGCGTTCCAGAGCAACAAAATATTTTTAACCAGGGCGGAAATTAATCACCCTTAAATTTCAGATATTCACGATGAAAAAAGTATTATCCATTATCGCATTCCTGGCTGTAACAGCAGGCGTGCAGGCACAAACGTCTTCTATTCCGGTAAATGAGAATGCTCCTGTATTTCAATTTGTGAGCGAGGTTTACGACTTTGGTTCAATTCCTCAGGGTATCCCTACCGAAGCTCGTTTTGAATTTACCAATACAGGTAAGGAGCCGCTGATTATTACAGATGTTCAAAAAACCTGCGGATGCACCAAAACTGATTGGAGCAAAGAACCAATTGCACCCGGACAAAAAGGTTGGATTGTTGCTGAATACAATGCTGCTAACGAAGGCGCATTCAATAAGGCGATCACAGTGATGTCTAATAGCAAGACACCAACTATGAAATTGACTTTCAAAGGAACGGTTGTAAAAGATGCAGGCGGAAGCGTGCCACAGCAAACAACTATTTTCAATAATTAATAGTACACGTTATTTGTAATAGAAGGGTTGTCGTAACTGACAGCCCTTTTTTTGTTCAAACAAGCCGACTGCTACCAAAGAAATGCACGAGGCCTGGAAGACTGGGAGGCGGTAAGAGGAATGATAGTATAATTACTCATTCCTCTTTCCTTATTCCTTATTCCTTTTTGAACAGGTATTGAGTAGTGGGTAGTGAGTAGTGAGACAAAATGCACGGGGCCGGGAAGATTGGAAGCCGGAAAGTAGGTATTTAATGTTCCTTTGCGTCTCTGCGTCTCTGCGTCTCTGCGCCTCTGCGTGAAATTGAATTATTGGTTTTTAGTTATTCCTCATTCCCCTTCACCACTCACCACTCACCATTCCCAATATCTCATTACCTTTGTAAAATGCCACATATTTCAAACCGCGGATCTCAAATGCCGGCTTCTCCAATCCGCAAGCTGGTGCCATTTGCTGAAAAAGCTAAGTTGAGGGGAATAAAAATATACCATCTCAACATAGGCCAACCGGATATTGTTACCCCTCCGCAAATGCTGGATGCTGTTAAACGCACCGATTTGAAGGTTATAGAATATAGTCACTCTGCAGGATTTGAATCATACAGAAGAAAACTGGTAACCTATTACGCCAGCAGAAATATTGAAGTAAACCATCATCAGATCATGATTACCACCGGTGGCAGTGAAGCCATTTTATTTGGTATGATGAGTTGTCTGGATGCGGGTGATGAAGTTATTATTCCTGAACCCTTGTATGCTAACTACAACGGTTTCTCAACGGCGGGCAATATTGTGATTAAACCCATTACATCACATATTGAAAATGGGTTTGCGCTTCCGGCTATTTCAGCATTTGAAGCATTAATTACGCCTAAGACTAAAGCGATTCTGATTTGTAATCCGAATAATCCTACAGGCTATTTATACAGCAAAGAAGAATTAATGCAATTGCGCGACCTGGTGATTAAACATGATTTATTTTTATTTGCTGATGAAGTGTATCGCGAATTTGTGTATGACGGTCGTGAGCATTTTTCAGTAATGAATCTCGATGGTCTCGATGAGCATGTGGTGTTGATGGATTCCATTTCCAAAAGATACAGTGCTTGCGGAGCGAGAATTGGCGCGCTTATTTCCAGGAACAATAAAGTAATGGAAACAGCCATGAAATTTGCACAGGCACGGCTATCTCCTCCAACCCTTGAACAAATATTGGCAGAAGCTTTTCTCGAGGTACCTGAAAGTTATTTCGCGGAAGTCAGCAAAGAATATGTTGAGCGACGCGATTTATGTGTGGCCAGATTAAATGCAATGGACGGTGTATTATGCCCAACACCCGGCGGTGCGTTTTATGCTATAGCACGTTTGCCGATAGATGATGCCGATGTTTTTTGTCAGTGGTTATTAGAATCATTTCAACTGAATAACGAAACCGTTATGCTGGCACCTGCCACCGGATTTTATTCGACACCCGGATTGGGAAAAAATGAAGTGCGTATTGCTTATGTTTTAAATAAGCAAGATATTCATAAAGCAATGGATTGTCTGGAAGCTGCACTTAAAGTATACCCTGGCCGCACTGCTATCATTTCAACAGTTGGCGCTGAGGCTTAATTATTCAAGAATCAAAGAAATTTTTATGAAGAAGTTTTCGACATGGGTATTACTAACCTTGTCATGCCTGGTATTAAATGCACAATCAATTCCAGCCGGGTTAACAGGGAAATGGTTAGGCTCGTTGCAGGTGGGTACTGAGGTACGTATTGTATTTAATATTACTGTTTCAGGCGATTCAATCAGCAGCACCCTGGATATACCTGATCAGGGTGTTACCGGTATAGCGACATCTGCAACGTCGTTTGAAAATGGTCAGATAAAAATAAATCTTGATATGATACCGGCACAATATGTTGGCACTTATCAGGCTGACAGTAACAACATAACAGGTGTATGGATTCAGGGTAGTGCTTTACCATTGAAATTAGAAAAAACAGATCAGGTTACGCGTAAATTAAAACCACAGGATCCTATAGAGCCTTATCCTTATAAACAGGAAGAAGTAACATTTAATCACGGTAATATTTCTCTGAGTGGAACTCTTACCATCCCAGAAGGTAAAGGTCCGTTCAAAGCAGTTATTTTAGTAACCGGCAGTGGCCCGCAGGATCGCGACGAATCTTTATTAGGGCATAGGCCTTTTTTAGTGTTGAGTGATTATCTGACCCGTCAGGGCATTATTGTATTGCGCTATGACGATCGGGGAACCGGAAAATCAACAGGCGACTTTCAATCGGCAACTACTGAAGATTTTACCCAGGACGCCTTAGCAGCTGTTGCCTATTTGCGTTCACGTAAAGATTTAAAAATTGATGCTATTGGTATAGCTGGTCATAGTGAAGGAGGTATGGTTGCCCCTATGGCTGCATCTAAAAATAAACATGTAGATTTTATCGTCATGATGGCGGGGCCTGGTATACCTTGTGATTCTTTATTGATGCTGCAGGGCAATTTAATCACAAAAGCAAGCGGTTTACCTGATACAGCGATTTATTACAGCGACCTGATGCGCAAGAACATGATTGACATCACGAAGGAAATTCCGAACAATGAAGCTCGTCGGGAAGCGCTGTTGAACTATTATGCCAACTTTATGCTCACCACGCCTATAGAGGTGCAGGAAATTTTAGGCGTAACACATGCCAATGGAAAAGCCACCGCGGAAGCTTTTTGCACCAACTGGATGCATTATTTTCTTCTGTATCAACCGGAACCGGTTTTAAGAAAATTGAAGATACCTGTACTGGCAGTGAACGGCACTACCGATTTGCAGGTTCCGGCGAAAGAAAACCTGGCCGGAATCGAGCGGATTTTGAAATCTGCTGGTAATAAACACTATTCCATTGAGGCCTTTGAGAACCTGAACCACCTGTTTCAAACCTCTGTAAGTGGCAATCCTGCTGAATATTCAACCAACCCGGAATCCTTTAACGAGGCCGCGATGCAGGTTATTGCTACCTGGATTCTGGAACAGTAAACAGCTGAAACGCACCTACTTGAATGAAATCCCTATCTTTGCAAACCTCTGGCCTAACCTGACAAAGCTTATCATAACTTGGATATTGCTACCGTACAAATAGGGAATCTTATCATCGGAGAGCCGATGACCAGTCTTACGGATATTATTATTGCCGTAACCAGCTTTGTATTATTCCTACGTATCCGCGACCGATTAAATGAAAGTTATTTCTATCAGTCGTGGCGGATGTTTTTCTTGTTCATGGGTATAAGTACATCATTCGGAACATTTGCACATGCTTTAAATGGTTCCCGTGCGGTTGAATTATACACTGTATTATTTCAGGTGATGACAATTTGCAGTAGCATAGCCGTATTTTATGCGTTACAGGCAACTATTTCCTTTATGGCTATGCGTGATGATATGCGCCGCATGTTGCATACTTTAAATGTCATTATACTTTTCATCTTCATCGCCTATACGATTGCGCTTGGCGATTTTGAGATTTTTAAATTACATGCCGGCGGTGCTTTATTTATAATTTTCATCACGCATCTGATAGCAATGAATCGCCGTCATTGGGGAAGTGGATGGATTGTTTCCGGTATGTTGTTATCATTTTTTACGGTGTATATCCATTCCATTCAGTTTAGTTTCTCACAATGGTTTAATTATAAGGATATCAGTCACGTTATGATGGTCATGAGTCTGATTTGTATTTATACCGGAATTAAGGCTATGCACGACAATTTGCGTTTGAGTGTTTATCGTGAACGCATGCAGCGTTTATTGTAAGATATAGTCCGCCTTACCCCATTATCCGCCCAATCTTTTTTGCATGTATTGTTCTATCAACAGATAGAGTGCCTGCGGTTTATATTTTCGCCAGTTCAGGTTATTAAAAGGATGGCCTATCAGGAAATAGCGGTCAATATGTGCTCTGTTCATTTCTTCTTCAACATGTTCTCTGAAGTTCAGGCAGGCAACCCATCCATCCTCAATATCATCAAACCATTCTTCGTAATAATCATCATCTCCGCTGTGGAAATTGAGCACATTTTCTCCAATGAGGATAAACTTTGTGATACCGGCATAAACCAGTTCATCAATCACATCCCGTTTAAGAAACATGATGTCATTGTATAAGCAGTCATTCCATTCACCAATAAACTCGATGATGGCAACCCCCTGGTCATAGTCGGCAAAAATAATTTTCAGATATAAAGTAGCAGATCCGAATTCATCCCATTGCGGGTGAATAAAGAAATTGTAAATGGTATTACTGTATTCAAATTCATTATAATCCCGTCCAAAAAAAGGACTGCATTCGTCTTCCTCCGAAATATAATATTCGCGCCAATTATAGAATGGTTCAATTTCCTGCATAATCTATTCTCTCTCAACAGTACTTCTAACGAAATAGACTTACAATTTGTTTCGGATGTTTGGTGTATATGGATTAAATCAACCTTTCTTTATGCATTCCTAATTAAACTGTTCTTGACTGTACAGCTTTTTTTACACTGCCATGCTGCAGCAATAAGGCATGTGCTTCCGCATAAGGCAGGTCTAATAATTCCATCAACATTTTTGCACCCCTGTCAATTAATTTTTCGTTGGTGAGTTGCATATTCACCATTTTATTATCCTCTACCCTTCCTAACTTAATCATAACGGCTGTACTAATCATATTGAGTACCAATTTTTGCGCCGTTCCGCTTTTCATGCGCGTTGAGCCTGTAACAAATTCAGGGCCTACCACTACTTCTATTGGAAAATCTGCTTCTGCAGCAACTGGGGATCCGATATTACAGGTAATACATCCGGTAATAATACCCTGTTGCCGGCATGTTTTTAATGCACCTATTACGTAAGGTGTTGTTCCGCTCGCGGCAATGCCAATGACCACATCTTTGTCCGTTATATCATATTGCATTAAATCCTTCCACCCTTGTTCAGTATCATCTTCGGCGTGTTCCACCGCTTTGCGAATGGCTGCATCGCCACCGGCAATCAAACCGATAACTAGGCCATGCGGTACACCGAAAGTTGGCGGGCACTCACTGGCATCCACAATACCGAGTCGACCGGAAGTGCCGGCACCCATGTAAAACAATCTGCCTCCGGCGAGCATTTTGTCGGCGATGACATCTACCAGCGCGGCAATTTTAGGGATACAAGGTTCAATAGCTTCAGGCACACGCTTATCTTCACGGTTGATATTGAGGAGCAACTCATCCGTACGCATTTTTTCCAGATGGCGATAAAGAGAGGCTTGTTCCGTTGTTTTCTGCATAACCCGAATTTACCTGCAAAATAAATCAATTCAAAGGGTTTGTGATGTATAAACTGGATAGTATATCTGTAAATAGTGTATTATTGTTGTCTTAATCAGGCATCATGTCAATAGAAAAACATCTATATAGCAATGGCACGGTAACCATTGTCTGGCAACCTAAATTATGTGCTCATTCGGGTAATTGCGTGCGCGGACTACCGACTGTATTCCAATCGCGGGAAAAGCCATGGATTAAACCGGAAGGTGCTGAAACGGAACAGATCATTGAGCAGGTGAAAAAATGTCCATCAGGCGCTTTAACCTTTTTCCTGAATAGCGAAAATCCGGACAAATAAGATGCGGGAGGTCGTACAAATGCAAAAGGTGCAGGAGATCATAAACAGCTACAGCACCACGCAACCCATGCAAACGCATTTACGTGCCTATTTCAAAGCGCACAAAGAAATGGGTAGTCGCGACCGCAAGGTATATACGCAATTGGTGTATGGTTATTATCGTTTGAAAGGCAACCGGCCACATGCTGATGGATGGATTGTAAAAGCTGCTACGCACGATACATTGCTGCATGCATTTTATACATTTTGGCAAGATAAAATCGATTTACCGGAAGAAGAAGATGCCTCGGGGTACTTTCCATTATGGGACCAGGTAACCGATCAGATTGATACGCATGCTTTTATACAGGCATTACATCAACAACCTGCAGTATTTATCCGATGTAAGAAAGAAGCTATAAAAACAGTTATTGATGAGCTGACAAGTTTAAATTATACATTTGAACGCGATGGTGTCAGCATTCGGTTTACGCAAAATTATCCGTTACAGGATACACAAAGTTTTGCTACAGGATTATTTGAAATTCAGGACATCGCTTCTCAATCTACGCGTCGATTTTTTCAACCTGCAAAAAATGAAGCCTGGTGGGATTGTTGTGCCGGTTCCGGAGGAAAGAGTTTATTGTTGCTGGAAGAAGAAAAGCAGATACAATTATTTGTCAGTGATTCGCGTGAAAGTATTTTACGCAATTTACAGGAGCGTTTTCAGCGTGCCGGCATTCGACAGTATGCCGCCATCATAGCCGATTTAACACAAACAGATGCAGCAATGCTCAGTTCCATTCCGGATATGCAGGGTATTATTGCGGATGTGCCTTGCAGCGGTTCAGGTACTTGGGCAAGAACGCCGGAGCGATTGAGTTTTTTTTCGCAGCAGGATTTAGATGCATTCGTGCAGTTACAACGAACTATTGTTTCACAGGCTGTTTCAAAATTATTGCCCGGTGGAAAATTGATATATCTAACTTGTTCCGTGTACAAAAAAGAAAATGAAGACCAGGTTGCCTGGATATCCAAAACGTTTTCTTTACAATTACAGGAGCAAGCCTATTTATCGTTTGCACCTGTCGGAGGTGATACGTTATTCGGAGCGGTATTTATCCGTTAATTTTATTTCGGACAATGTCCAAAATTTCTGTTTCCATCTGTTGTGCAGCATCAGCTAATCGCTGACCTGCAGCTATTTTGTCGGCAGCTAATTGCTTATCTGACAAACCGGCTGCATTAATCTGGACATTTAAAAAAGCACCTAAAACGGCGGTACGCGCACATAAAGCACCAACGCCGGCATCGCTCACTGAATTGGGGTTTCCGATTTCTGCCATTTGTTTGATTAATTGCATGGCATCTAAACTTAATTGCATTACTGAATATGGCACTTCAATGGCGTACACCGTTGCATCCTGAATAGCCTGTTTGCGCGTTGCCTTTTCTTCAGCGGTGGCTTTTGGTAAACTAAACGCGTCCATTATTTTATTAAATGCAGCTGTATCTTCATCAACCAGATGCAGAAGCCTGTCCTTTAAGTATTGGCCTTTATCTGCTGCATCTGAAAATACTTTCCATTGGTCATCCCAGCCTTTTTTGTGTGCACTCAGGTTTGCCACCATAGTTGCGAGGGAAATACCGAGAGCACCGCAATAGGCAGAGATACTACCGCCGCCCGGGGCCGGACTTTCAGATGCAGTTTCATTGGCAAAATCGCGGAGGTCCATTGAAACTAATTTGCCTTTGCGCTGACCGAGTTTATATTCAATAATTTTATCAGCAGGATTAAATGGCGCGAGTTCATCCAATCCCATACTTTTAATAGCAATTTTAATTAATTCCTCTTCACTAACACCGGTACTCCGTTGTTGTTTTTCGAGAAAATATTTACCTGCATCGAGGAGACATTGCAAAGGAATTAATCCCACCAATTCTGATCCGGTAACGCGCATACCTCTGTTAGCGGCACTGGTAACGCAGGCATCAAAGGCGGTATGTACAGGAGTATCGCGAATATTCGTCAGGTTCATCGAAACCTGGGCGATACCATATTCTTCGATATACCAGCCGATTGCTTTCACACTTTTGCAAGCTCCCGGAATACGGGCCGGTTCGCCCTGAGCATCTTTAGCACCTGATGGATCCACACGGCCATTTTCACGCACATCAAATGCAACTGAGTTAGCGCGACGCACGCTGGTTGTATTTAGGTTCACATTAAAGGCCACTAAAAAATCCCTTGCTCCAATGATACAATTTCCTGAAAATGCATTGAAGGTTGCGGGACCGAAATCCGGTTTCCAATTTGGATCCTGTAATTTCTTTTCGATGCCTTCATATTCTCCGGCGCGCACTGTTGCCAGATTTTTCCGTTCGGGTCTGGATGCGGCACTTTCGTATAAATAAACGGGTATGTTTAGGGAATTACCAACGCGCTCACCCAATTTCTTTGCACAGGCGATACAATCATCCATTGTTGCGTTTGCTACCGGCACAAACGGACACACATCAGTAGCGCCCATGCGGGGATGTTCGCCATGGTGTTTGCGCATATCAATCAGCTCTGATGCTTTTTGAATGCCACGATAGGCGGCTTCCACCACACTCTCTGCATCCCCAACAAAAGTCACGACGGTTCGGTTGGTGGCCTTACCGGGGTCTACATCGAGCAACATCACCCCATCAACTGAAGAAATGGCATCCGTGATTTGGCGGATGATACTCAGATCATTCCCTTCGCTAAAATTGGGCACGCATTCAATAATTTGTCGCATACAGGTCTTTTGCTCAAAGATAGCCATACAAGGCGCATAACACAATGATTTTGAGTGAATTAGCCTGTTCAAAACAGGGCTTTATCTGATTTTTTTGGCAGAGATATTTGGAGCATTTCCGGCAGCCTCGTATATTTGCACTCCCGATCGGTAAACCGGTAGGAAATGCGAGAGTAGCTCAGCTGGTAGAGCACAACCTTGCCAAGGTTGGGGTCGCGGGTTCGAATCTCGTCTCTCGCTCATCGTTCCAGGCACGGTATCAAAACCGTGCTTACTTTTTTTAGGTCGCCCGGGTGGTGGAATCGGTAGACACGCAGGACTTAAAATCCTGTGGGCAGTAATGTCCGTGCGGGTTCAAGTCCCGCCCCGGGTACAAAGCCTCTGAGAGATCAGGGGCTTTTTATTTATTACAATTTCGTCATAGCTTAATCGCATTCCTATTTTTCTGTGAAGCTTTAACATCTGGATGCAGAATAATAATTCAATTTTATAATTTAAATAAAATCCTGTGGGCAGTAATGTCCGTGCGGGCCTGCCTGCCGGTAGGCAAGTTCAAGTCCCGCCCCGGGTACGAAGCTCAGCTAAAGCTGGGCTTTTTTTATTTTTAAATGATTTCAAATATTGTTCTATCCTAAATCATTTCTCGAATAAAACGTATCAGAGGTAATAGTACAGGATTGCCCTTCCTACCTTGTTCACATATGGTATCTATTTATACGGACTTGATGACAGATAAATGCGATAGTCATTATTCTCAAAAAGCAATCCGCCATGAGCTATTTTACTCACAGTAAATTCTCCTCTATATATACTATCATCCGCATAAATGGTTAAAATAGTCTGGCTCCCAATCAGTTGAAGGCTATATTTAACTGTTGTGGATTCAGTTTTGCCCGGAAAAGTAATCTCCGAACGTTTCGCATCAATTAAAAGTGGATTCTGCAAAGGACTATCCTTTAACACGAGCCTATTTTCAGCAGTAGTGCGTATCTCCTTAACAAACCACCACCCATCGATTGAAACAGGTTGTGGTTTGCATGCTGATATCAGCACAACCAGGCATAATATGATTACATGAATATGTTTCAATTTAAAAATAGATCAACTGCGGAACAGGCAAATTGTATACGACAAATCTAAACCAAAAGGCCCTAAGACCAGCTTTTCTGATACATCTCCATCAGAAGAATATGCAGTAGTTGCCATTATACAACCTGAATCAACAGCATTACCGGGGCTATACCCAATGTCAGTTTGCATTCCACCAAAACTCTTTTGCCAAAAAATATCAGAACCCTGCGCCAACAACAGTTTCATAAAAATGCTTTTTAGTGTCCTTTGTAAATAGTAATTTCGCTTATTATATGCTATTTTATAACTAATTTTCACGTATCCATGAAATTGAGAACTTTCATATTTAATCTCTTTTTGGTGTTGATATGTATGTGGTCTTTTCCTTCCTACTCGCAATCAAATCGTATTATTGTTATTCAACCGTATGAAACTGACGACTTAGATCTTACATTAAATTCTGTATACGGAATAGGAAATTATGAAAAACACTACTATTACGACTTTGGATTACCATTGTTTGATTTCATACCAATTGATTCAACAATATGCACTATCCTACTAATTGAAGATCCAAGTGCAAGTTCTCAATTTAATGCATTTTATAATTTTTACAAATCTACAATAGAAGATTGGGTGGCTGATGGGGGTCATTTATTAATTAACACCGCATACATTGAAGATGGCAATTTTGAAATAGGTTTTGGAGACGTAAATTTTAGTACAACTAATTATACATTTTGCTCAGACGCAAGTTGCTTTGAAATTGCTGATACGACTCACCTAATATTTAATGGTCCAAATTTACCAGCGTATTCTCCTATTTACGATTTTTCATTTACCCACATACAAGGGCCGGAATTAGATACACTCCTTGTTGATACAATACGGCAACATGTAATATTGAGTGAAAAATTTTGGGGCCTAGGAGTCGTAATTTTCGCAGCAGGAATTAATCTCGCCCAAACACCAAGCTATTATCTTGGAGCAAATATTTTTTCATACCTTTCGCCATGTTTAAAACCGCCGATTGACATTGGCGTACAAATTATATTAACACCTGATACACAGTGCAGCTATAGTGAAACCGAAGCGATTGAAATAGTTGTCAGGAATTATGGCCTGTTAGACCAAACTAGCTTCCAAATAGCATATTCAATTGACGGAGGGGATCCAACTATTGAATTAATAACCGATACATTGAAAGCGGGGTTTGCTAAAAATTACACTTTTACCGTGTCTGCAAATTTAAGTGAAGGAGTTAGTCACAATATTTCTGCGTGGAGTAATATTTTGGGTGATATAAATTTTATTAACGATACTACAAGTAAACAAATTACAAGATTGCTTCCTGCGACCACAATCGGCTTCCCCAATGTTTTGTGTGCGAATGTCGAAGAATATATTGCAAATCCAGAATACCCAACTGGCATATGGTCTGGCGAAGGCGTTTCAGATTCATTAAATGGAATAATCAACACATCATTATTAACGCCCGGCGAGTCTACAATAATTAGTTATCAATATTCGGTTCCTATAGCTTATTTACAGGAAACAATACCTTATGGATTAAGAGATAGTATCTCACCAAATTATTTATATTTTGATGACATTGGAAGCACAAAGGTTGATATAGGATTCACCTTTAAATATTTTGGGAACACATATGATTCAATTTACATTGGAGCAAATGGAATTTTAACTTTTGACAGTGGATACAACTTCGGACTACCTGACTTTATTGAAGCAACGAATAATAGTATAGCTGTTTGTGAGGGTGACTTGCACCAGCAAGCAGGTGGTAAGTTGTATTTTGAAACACAAGGAACCGCACCTAACAGAGAATTTGTTGTTTCCTATGATGAAATTCCATTTTGGTTTCCTCCAACTGAACATGTAAATGTTCAATGTATACTGCATGAAAATTCATCGCAAATAGAATTTCAAATTGAATCAATAGACATTAATACTTATGGCTCGCATTTCGTGCTTCAAGGGATTTGCAATTCTGATTTGAGTCAAAAATATTACACAACCTCTACAGACAACCCTTGGAGTTATTCAATTTACGACACTGCATTTATTTTTAATCCAATCACTTGTGACACAATTATTTCTCAAAGCATATATCTTATGCCTGATTATGAGTTCAACCTACCAAGTGATACAGTAAGTTGTAATCTTGATGGAATATTACTGGAAATTCCAAATGGAGATTATGGGTTTAATTGGTCTACCGGCGACTCAACTAACCTGACAAACATTGTAGAGCCGGGAATGATTTGGGTAACAGCCACCGATTCTGCGTGTTTATACAGCGATTCTATTTATGTTTTTATGGAAAGTCCGCCTTTGGTTGAAGTAGAAACCGTTGCCAGTTTACCAGATTATCCAACAGGTCTCGCGACAGCAGTTGTTACAGGCGGCACTTATCCTTATGAATATTTGTGGAATGACGGTCAAACAACCGCGACTATTTCAAGTTTAGCACCCGGCACTTACACAGTAACGATTTTTGATTCTTTAGGTTGCACAAGCGAAGCATCAGGCACAGTTGATATTATTGATAGTGCTATTGATACTAATGAGCTATTTTCTATTTACCCTAATCCAGCAAATAGTATTGTACATCTCAAAGTTACAAGCGAAATGATTGGCGCTTTAGCATATTTCTATTCAGCTGATGAATCGTTACGCATGAAAAAAACGCTGAAAGAAATAGACAACACAATAGATATCAATGACTTCCCGGCAGGAATGTATACAGTTACTTTGGTCAGCAACAATGTGAAAACATCGCTTAAATTTGTAAAACAATGAAATTTATGCAAAGGGTGATGACGATTGCCATAACCCTTTTTATTTTCTCATATAGGGTTGATTATGACCTTTCAATTAAAAGTTTTTATCGGGCTGTAGATTTGAATAAAGATTTATGTTACCTTTTGATACCCTTCTTATTCAAAGTCTGAATATAAATATCTCTGTTACGATTATGCTCGTCTAAGGTTTTTGCAAAAAGGTGATAACCGGAACCATCACCATTCGCGCACATAAAAATATAATCGTGCTGCTCATAATTTAACACAGCATCAATATAAGCGATTGGCGGCATATGAATAGGTCCGGGAGGTAAGCCCGGATATTTGTAGGTATTGTAAGGCGACTCAATTTCTAAATCAGCATATAACAGGCGTTTAATAGTAAAATCGCCGATGGCGAATATTACAGTCGGGTCAGCCTCGAGTTTCTGGCCCTTATTTATTCTATTCATATACACTCCGGCAATGCGAGGAGCCTCATCCGTTGCGCGTTCATTTTCAGAATATACAATAGACGCAAGCACATACACCTGTGTTGGTGTCAAGCCAATTTTTTCAGCCTTATTTATTCTTTCGGCTGTCCAAAAAGCATCGTGCTCTTTTAACATGCGTTCAGCAAATTCGGAGGCAGTGGCCGTCCAATACAATTCATATGTATTCGGGATGAATACCGTCATGTAGTTGTCGGGCGTAAATCCCCGTTTTGTAAATAAGGATGTGGTATCTAAAAATCCGAGTAATGCTGCTGAATCCAAATCTAATTGCTGAGCAATGCGACCGGCAAAATCTTGTTTAGTGCGCATATTATTAAAGGTGATACGCACAGGTGTTTGTCGACCACTCATCAATAGATTTACAATTTCGCGATTACTCATGCCGGGTTCAATCAGGTAATGACCGCGTTTCAGATGATCCGGTAGTCCCTGCCGTTTTGCCCACCAGGTAAAGCCATCCGTATTGCGCAAAATTTGCTGCTCGTCAAATTGCGCAACTATTTGTTCAAATTGCGCTCCTTCTGTCACATAAATATGTGCCGGATTTTCCGACTGAACATTTGGGCCTACAATTTTCTGATAGGTAGCATATCCAAAGTAAGCCGCAGCAGCTCCAGTTATGAATAGAGCTGCCGCGGTATACAGGACAATTTTTTGGGTGCGGGGTGTCATCCCACAAAAATACAAAACTCAACCTTTCCGGCTTCAGACTGAAAAGGGGTATTGGTGTTATGATTTTTTACCTGAATCGCATGCCTGCTGAGCATCAATCAGGAATATTGCACATATTGCAGGCGCATGGTATATAATTTTCCAGTTTCTATACAATCGCACTCAACAGATTGATTCTGTAAGGTATCGTATACATGATCTGCCAGAAAAATGTTACCGGATGCAATTTGTTTGACATGAATTAATCCGGTATCATCTACCAAAAAAGTTACGGTAACATAACCTTCCAGATCAAATTCAGAAAAAGGTGTTTGCTTCGAAATTAATTCGGAAATAGATTCTTTTAAAGGATCTTCAGCACAGCCATCAGAGGCAAATGCCGGCCTTGAAAGCAACATGCTCAAAGCCACTATTCCGGAACATACTATAGTTTTCATAATTACGTGTTTTGTTTGTTACATCTATAGCGGATGCCGATGGTGATTTGTTACTTAAGGAAATGTTAAAAAAGAGGAATGAGGAAAAAGGAATGAGGAATGAGGAATGAGGAATGACTAATAGGTCGTTTTGCAAAACCTCTCCAACTTACCGCCTTCCTGACTTCCCGCCTGCCCGCCTCACGGCGGGGCCTCGTGAATTTATTCTACTACCTTTTTAGAGGAGTGAGGATAAAGAGCTGCATTAAAAAAAAAGACCGCCTTTAGCAGGCGGTCTGGGAAGGACGGGACGGATGACGTTGTCCCGGCCAACTTGAACGATCAGCATTCTTTATTTTGATTGCACAACATCAACGATGAAGTGAATAGTCTTGCCTACCAGTGAATCTTCAACAATCATTACAGCACCTTCAATGCTTTTGCGGATATGATATTCGAGCACATAGTTGTCTGTTTGAATTCCATCGAGGTGAACCTGACCTGCTTCATCAATGGTAAGGGTAATTTCAGCTTTGCCTTCAACACCCAATTCATTTACTACTTCGGGATTTGTTACTATTTGCTCAACTGTTTGTTGAACTGAAGATTTTTCTTTGTCATTGGTATTGCCATCATTATGAGCAAAAACAGCAGAGCTAAGAACAAGAGCGATAATGGTAAGTACAGTTTTCATATTGTTTGGTTTTGATATGGTTAAGTGTTTATTATTCGGTTACAAACATGAGTCGAACCACCCCTAACTTTTGTTACAGCCGGCAGCAAATATTTTTTTGAAAAAGGGAAATATCAGCCTCTTTTTCGGCTGGAATTCAATCCCAGCAAGGCATTGAAGAAACTAAAAAAAACGACCCCACTTTGTGTTTTGAGCATCGATTCGGTGGTTATGTTAACCATAAACAGGAGCAAAAAGGCACCCCACAGATAATTTTTATCCTTCCAGGCCAGCCACAAACAGACCAAAAAGAAGCCTAAAAAGAAGAGCATACCCGGAAGTCCGGTTTCAACCAAGGCCTGAAAATAGGCATTGTGGGCATTGTATCGTTCTTCAACTCCGGTGGTAAAACCATTTTCGGCATATTGGTTTATCAGCACCTGTTGAGCATCACCAGAACCAACGCCCAACCACAAATGGTCATCAGCCACCTGACCAACAGCCTTCCAAATTTCTTCACGCGAATCCACACTATTTGTGTAGGATACTTCATTATAATGCAGCAACATCAACATGCGTTGCCGTGTATAAGGCAATGCCATCATAGCCAAAAACAGCACGAGATTACCTATAACGGCAATAAATGCTGTTCGTTTCCAGCCCAAATACGTGCGCCCCCAAACAATGAACGCAATCGTCAGAGCCAAAAACATACTGGCGATAGCAATTTTGGCTGTTAACAATAATACAAACAACATGAAAAAGGCAATAGCTATCAGCATTACCCATATTCGCCTGCTTGATAGTTCGCGATAGCCGGTAATTATTTCACGAGCAATAACAATCATGGCAAACACCATAAACATCGCAATATAGGATGGATGGATGAATGTAAAGTCGACCAAATATTTATAGTAAAAATGATTTTCACCGGTGCGTATAAAATCATATAAGGCGAGTCCCAGAGCAACTACACCAAATGCCGCACAGGCAAAAACGAACGCATTTAAAAATGTCTGAATAGCCTTTTGCGTTACCTGTCCAAACGCCGCCATGAATACC
Source organism: Bacteroidota bacterium (assembly GCA_029571985.1). Lineage (GTDB taxonomy): Bacteria > Bacteroidota > Bacteroidia > Chitinophagales > BACL12 > UBA7236. Next base: position 108,747 of record JAKQVC010000132.1, read on the forward strand.
GGTATCAGCAACAGATATAATTTGACATTTGCATCACGCAGGGCTTCCTGTTTATCGGTTGAACGCAAATAGGCATAACCCACTAAAAGATACAATGCGGCAAAAATCATCCATCGTTTATGCGTGGTGAAATACATCCACCTTGACCGGTAATTTCCGCTAAACAGAATAATAATGAAGGATAAAATGAGTAACGGGGAGCTTAATACTTTATGAAAAGGGATGGTGAGCACCATGAGCAACCAAATGATGAGCACCACTTTTTGAATCCATGTATACCCTTCGAATATGCGCATCAGGTACCCTTAAATTTAATCATGACGCCTATTGTTTTGACAATAATCACGAGGTCAAGCAACAGGGAACGATGTTTAATATAATACAAATCGTATTGCAATTTGATCAGCGTATCGTCAAAATTATTTGCGTAATGATGTTTTACCTGAGCCCAACCGGTGAGTCCGGGTTTAACTGCTGACCGAAGTGTAAAGAATGGAATTTGCTTACTCAACTCCTCCACAAAATAGGCGCGTTCGGGTCGCGGACCAATTAAATTAATATCACCCCTTAATACATTCCAGCACTGGGGTAATTCATCAAGTCGGGTTTTGCGCAATACTTTTCCGACTGGTGTAACACGCGCATCATCACGGTCGGCAAACTTAGGACCTGTATGCTTTTCAGCATCTACAATCATCGTGCGGAATTTGATGATGCGGAAAGGTTTGTTCTGTTCGCCAACGCGTTCCTGCGCATAAAATAGCGGGCCTCTGCACAATAACATATTTGCAAGCCAGACAAATGGCAACACGATTACACATACAATTCCAGCCAGCAAAGCACAAGTAATATTGATAAGTCGATTAATGGCTAAATACAATTTTTCCTTATGTACAATACTAAAGGGATCTGTTACATAATACACATCGCCCTTTTTCTTAATCATGACACGACCGGTTTGCTCTTCATAAATTTCTGTTGCCGAAGAAATCTGAATACCTTGTTGTTCGCACTGCATGAGGGCGGTATATAAAGCAGGAGAAATATCTTCTTTATCCGGGATAGCTAAAATAAGTTCATTCACACCCAAACGCGTTGCAAATTTGACTAAGGTGCCGGTATCGCCCAATACTTTAACCTCATCATATATTTTTCCTGTTTTTACGGCATCATCATCAATATACCCATAGATACGGTATGCTGTTTTATGATAAATGGCAGGATCATGTAATAAGGTGCGTACAATTTCTCTACCGGCATATCCTGCACCAATAACAAGCGCCTTCTTGTTTAGAATGGGATGCATAAAAAACAGTGCATAACACAACCGCCAGGTAAGAACCAGAATGACCATCGCGCCAATTAAGGCGAAAGCTGGTAATCGGCTGAATGGCAAGGTAGGACTCACATAAGGTATAAAGATGTAAGTAAGCCCGGTTAACACTGCCGTTAAAATAGTATTGCGAATGGTAGTGCGGGTTCTGTCGACATTAGCCAGTTTATACAAATCGAACAGATAACTATAAAAAAACCAGAGCACCAACAGCATCACTACCCACAGGAGGTTATCCATAAAGGAGTGATAAGAGCTGAGTGCACTAGGATGAAAAAAACGGATATAGACAAATAGTGCTGCCAAAATCAGCAGTATATCCACTACAATAAGGATATATCTTCTGAAAATAAAACGCAGGTCATATGCACTTTGAGGCGCCATCGTAAGTGCACAAAATTAACAATTTAGATGCCGAATAGAGGCAAGAGAGCCGAATCAGTCGAGGAAGATGGTATAATCCGGCTTGTCGGCTACCGATTTGTGTACAAACTGCTTTGTTATGCGGCCTTCCTGCAGCAGGAAAATGCCCGGCATTTGCGTTACGTCACCCTCAGGCTTTGTATTAAACAGGCGTTTTCTCCACCCAAGTGATATCCAACGAGCCCATACTTTAATTCCGAATAACTGTATGAAACTTCCGCGACGCAGTCTGAAACTCTTATAGAAAATTTCTTCAGGGTCACTCACCTGAGCCAGATCCTGAAGTCCATATTGCGACAAATACTCTTGTGCAATTTTATCATTAACCATATAAACAAGCACAATGGTTATACCTCTGGATTCCAGTTGCGCCCGATGCTCCTGTAGTTGGAGTAAACTTTCTTTACAAAAAGGACAACCAAAGTGCCTCAGGAAGACCAATAATAATTGCTCCTGATCGGCCAGATCTCCAATATTTCTGCCATCCGTGGTATCGAAAAGGGCTAATGGATATTGGTTACTGTTGAAGGTATCGATGAGCATATCGTCAGTATCCAGATTTCTGCGATACACCAAATAGAGCACATAAGCGTTAGGAATCAACCAGATAATATGATTGAAAAACAGGAAAGGGAGGTATACGTTGTTGAACATCCCCATTTTGAAGCCTGCCAGAAAACCGGTAATCATACCCACGTGAAAGAGCGATGCTAATAAAATAATCAGCCAGTGTTTAAACGGATTAAAGGAGGCGATTAGCAGCACCACACCAAGCATAAAGGTGATGATACCCATGAAATCCCAGAATACAATAGGCGTGTTTTTTTCTTCAACCACAACTGAATGCAGGAGCGAGGGGGATATAAATACCATTACCCCCCATACCATAAAGTAGAGTGCACTGATAAATATCGAGGCGTTAAGTCTGCTCTGAAGCGGCTGAAAATACATATCCTTATTGCATGGTAAACAAGTTCGATGCCAGATTGTTTACCTTTACGCTCTAAAATTATCAAATACATGCAAAAACTACGCATACTTGGCATAACTCTCCTCACATTGGTGGTTATGCAGGCTCAAGCCCAGGAATTAGAACTCCCGCAACCCAGTCCATGGGCGCAGGTTTCACAGAAATACGGACTCTCACAGGTTACCGTAACTTATTCACGTCCAGCCATGAAAGGCCGCAAAATTTTCGGCGGTTTGGTCCCTTATGGTGAAATGTGGCGTACAGGAGCCAATAAGGCCATTGAGTTGAAACTGGAAGGCGACAACCGGATTAACGGTCAGCAGATCGAACCGGGTGCCTACAGCCTGTTTACCATTCCCGGTCAAACAGAATGGACCATCATCATTAACAAGAACACTGAGCTCTGGGGAACCGGCGGTTACAAGCAGGAAGAAGATGTGATGCGTTTCACCGTAAAACCCGGCACTTGCGCGTCAACTGAATCCTTTACGATTGGATTTGCCAATGTAAAAGAGAAATCGCTGACCGTTGAATTAAGTTGGGAAACCACCAAAGTGTCATTCGATATCACAACCGAAATAGTTGAACAAGGCAAGGCTAATATTGATGCGGCTATTCAGGCTGCTGAAAATACAATGGGTTTGTATAACGATGCTGCTGAATTTTATCTGGATAATAATTTAGATGCAAAAATTGCATTGGAATGGGCTAAAAAATCAGTTGCGCAACGCGAACGCTATTGGAATTTGTACACATTAGCCCGTGCATATGCTGCTAATGGTATGAAAAAAGAAGCTGTTGAAACTGCAGAGCGTTCTTTAACTCTGTCGAACGAAGCAAAAAATACCGGATTCTCTCAAACGATTGAAAAATCTTTGACAGAATGGAAAGGTAAATAAAACAGTCATCGAAAATCTTGTGAAAGGCTAACCGATTTTGGTTAGCCTTTTTTTTGTGGGTGGTTGTGGTTGTTTGGAGGGATGTTTATTTGAATGCATGTTTGAATGGTTGAGTGTTTGAATGAACCTCACCCCCTGGCCCCCTCTCCTTGAAAGGAGAGGGGGAATTGTTTATTGTTATATATAGTCATAGATTGCCTAATTAATTTATACATCTTACCGCCTTCCAGTCAGTGCGGCTGCCCGCCTCCCGGCTGGGCCTGGTATATTTTCAACAAAGTTTGTGTATTAGTAATCTGGAACAGAATAACCAATGATGAATTTGAGAAGTGTTTTTGGCAGCTTTCCTAATCAAATAATCTATTAGCTGCGCTCTGTTGCGTGAATATAAAGCGTTACAACTTGCATCCTTGATGCCACGTTAAATCAATGTAAATTCTCAGTCCCTGCGGATTAGACCTACGCTCATCCCATTGTAAAATATGGTTCAGGCGTCAGGCAAATTTTGCGAACAGCCGATTTTAGTCGAATTTTGAGTATACAATTCCACATCCATGCGTATTATCATTTTTACCTTATTCGTATTTTTCAGTTTCAGTTTAGGTGCTCAGGTTACTCAGCCTAAACCGCCCATACAAACAGATGCCCCAGAATGGGTGCAATTATTATATGCTGAAACACCTAATATTTATGCTGTACAGGAGGCCTATGATACATATTACAAGGTGCATCCTTTTGAACAAAATGATTACACGCGTTACTTTAAACGTTGGGCAATTTTAGCCAGGTCATACGCAAATGAAGCAGGTGATGTGCATCTGCCAGATCATCTGCAGCTTGTAGCAAACAGCTCGGCACGCAAAATGTATCGTTCGGCAGAATCCGGTAGTGTGGTGTGGACGTTTACCGGGCCGGAAATTCATTATACCACTAAATATGATGCCGGAGCTCCAACCATTCCTGTTTCAGACCATGCGAACATTCACAGTATTGACAGAAGTTTGAGTAATCCCAATATTTTATATTGCGGCGGTGAAACAGGTGGTATTTACAAATCAACGGATCAGGCGATGCATTGGAATCATGTTACGCATGATTATATCATTAATACGGTTAGGGCAATCAGCATTCATCCAACCAATCCGAATATTGTTATTGCAAGCGCTGAAGGTGAACTGTGGCGAACAACTGATGGCGGTAGCACCTGGGAAATTACAGGTGATGCGGGATTTATTGCAGCCTATATTACAGCTTACGATATTCAATTTAATCCTGAAAATCCGGACATCATTTATGCTGCTTGTGAGCAAGGTTTTTACAGGAGCGTTGATGGTGGTTCAAACTGGACAGAAATTTTAGATCATTTCTGTATGTCGGTTGCCATTAAACCGGATGATCCTGCAGTAATTTATACCATTCAATATCAAACTGATACACAAATTCCTTATTTCAAACGCTCGGTTGATTATGGTGCCTCATTTACTACGTATACAGAAGGTTGGTTTGAAGTACCTGCCGCTGATATGGGTAAGATAGAAAGTTTGGGTGGTCGCATTGCCGTTACAGCAGGAGATCCAAATCGTATTTATGTGTTATTGGTTGGCACGAGTGATGTTGATGCAGATTTACAATTACGCGGAACCATTGGTGTTTATGTAAGTCATGATGCAGGTTTAACCTGGTCGAATCCACACGGATTAATCGGTATGCCTTATGATGCCGATAGCCATCCGAACCTGATGGACTTTGATGGTGAATCGAGTGATTATAATCAGATATATTATAACACAACATTAGCGGCCTCACATCTGAATCCGGATCACATATTAATTGGCGGACTTAATTTATGGAAAAGCGAAGATGGTGCAGCCACATATGAACCGGTTGGTGGTTATATCGGGTATCTCCCCTATTTCCATCCGGATAATCAGGAAACACTCATTTATCAAACTTCACCAACTACAGAAGAAATCTGGATGGCTACAGATGGTGGTGTAAATTATACTACCAGCTGGGTTGAAGATCATGAAAGTCGCTGTTTCGGTTTGCGTGGCGAAAATTTCTGGGGCTTTGATCAGGGCTGGCAGGAAGATATGTTGGTGGGTGGCCGATATCATAACGGAGATGCCGCCTATCATGAAAACTTCAGTACCGGCGAATTTCTTGCACTCGGTGGCGGTGAAGCTTCAACAGGATATGTGAAACCATCTGATGAAAACATCTGCTTATTTAGTGATATCGGTGGTATTAAATTACCGGAGAATATTGAAGAAGTAGCGGAAACTGTTGGGTTTAATGATGCACCAAATGAAAGTTACTGGTATAATTCCAGCTCCCGTATTCAGTTTGATTGGAATTACTACAATCATGCCTATATGGGAAAGGACCATAAAATATATAAAAGCACCGATGGGGGAAGTTCATTTTCGCCGATATATACATTCGGCACCAATGCCAATAATAAAGTGTTGTGGGTTGAGCAAAGTCGGGTAAATCCGAATATCCTGTATTGCACACAAAATATCGGATCAACAAATTGTTATTTATGGCGTTCAACAGATGGTGGCACCAGTTGGAGTTCTGTTAGCCTCCCACTTGCAAAACGCGATTTATTATTTACACTCAGCGGGAATAATGCCAATGAATTATGGATTGCCTATACCTATGGAGCAAATGGTTCAAAAGTGTATCACAGCACAAATGGTGGTGATTCATGGGATAATATTACTACCCCTACACTGGATAACCAGAAACCTTCTGCAATTGTACATCAATTTGGTACTGATGGTGGTGTGTATATAATTATGCGCGAAGCTGTTTGTTATTATCGCACCAATACGTACATCGACTGGCTGCAGCATGGTGATGATTTACCGGTGATATTTGATGTATTAAAAGCTATACCATTTTACAGAGCAGAAAAAATTCGCGCAGCCAGCTGGAATATTGGTATTTGGGAAGCACCACTCTATGAACCTGCATCGTTAATTGCGGATTTCAGTGCAGAAAAACCATATTTTAATTGCGCCGGCGAGAGTGTACATTTTGTGGATCGTTCAACCGCAACTATGGATGCCACTTATAGTTGGTCTTTTCCGGGTGGTGAACCATCAACCAGTACAGAACAAAATCCAACTATCTCCTATCCTGCCGATGGTATTTATGATGTATCCCTCACCGTAACAGATGGCGGAACAACATCAACAATAACAAAATCTGCACTGGTGCGTTCATTAAATCCATCCACACTACCGCTTGCCGAAAATTTTGAAACTGGCAGCTATGCTGAAGGTTGGCATGGCGGACCATCAGGCGGTTGGGCAATTACATCAGATGCAAGTGGTTACGATACCGGCACATACAGTATGTGGTTTAATAATTATTGGACCGATTTACAAGGTGGTTATGTTGATGAAATTAGCGCCCGATATGAAATGGACGGCATCACGGAAGCAAGTTTGCATTTTGATATTGCCTATGCTCCATATGGTGGCATATACATGGATTCGCTTGCAGTTTATATTTCAACGGATTGCGGTAATACCTTACATCAGCTGTATTATGCAGGTGGAGCAACTCTGGCAACGGCTCCAACATATACTGCTGATATTTTTTATCCGGAGGCTGAAGACTGGCGAACAGAAACGTTCGATTTATCAGACTATTTAGGTAGTGACGATATTACTCTCATATTCAGAAATATTGGATATTGGGGCCAGGCGATGTATATCGATAACATAAATATAGATGCCGTTGTGCCGATTAAGGAAATTGAACAAGCTGCAATTTCCATGCAGGTGTATCCAAATCCAAATCAGGGACAAGGTTACGCCGCTGTTTATGCAGAAACACCTTTTACCGGCGAATTACGTATCATAAATGCATTGGGACAAATGATATCCAAACAAGTGGTTACCCTTAAACAAGGCGAAACTTTAATCCCAATCGACGTAAGTACATTTGGAAGTGGCATGTATATTGTTTCCATCATAAATGAGCAACAATCCATTGAAACAACTTTTGTGATGGATTAATGTTTATCCGGTATGGCGCATCAAAAAGTGAACCTGCCCGAAAAAATTTGTCAGACCTGCAAACGGCCCTTTACCTGGCGAAAGAAATGGGAACGCAACTGGGAGGCGGTCAAATATTGCAGTAATCGGTGCAGAAATAACAAAAATCAATCATGATGTATCGGTTACAGGTAATTGTGACCTACGTCAGCTGATTTTACTTCAGGTTATTCGTACATTTGTCTCATGCTTTCGCATGTACTGATAATCTGTAGCATATGGTTAGGTGATACCAGTAAATATACTCCGGTTATTAACCCCACTATTCTGCCGGATTCAACTCAACTTGAAAATGGCCCGCCCGGCATGCGTTGGATACCAGGTGGTGAATATATGATGGGCACCAATACCGACCCCCAACGACGCCTGGATGAAACACCTGCTCATCAGGTTCATGTTGACGGATTTTGGATTGACACGACAGAAGTAACCAACGAACAATTTGCTGCATTTGTAAAAGCTACCGGGTATAAAACGACCGCAGAACTACCTATTGATTGGGAAGAATTAAAAAAACAATTACCACCGGGTACGCCAAAACCCGATGAGTCTTATTTGCAACCTGCAAGCATGGTGTTTACCATGACCGAGGCACCGGTGGATTTACAAAACAATATGGCGTGGTGGAAATTTGTTCCGGGTGCCGATTGGAAACATCCGCAGGGACCGGCATCTGATATTTCCGATAAAATGCAACACCCTGTTGTTCAGGTAAGTTGGGATGATGCTGTTGCCTATTGTACATGGGCCGGAAAAAGGCTACCGACTGAAGCGGAATGGGAATATGCGGCAAGAGGTGGCAATACCACTGAAATTTATACCTGGGGAAATGACACTGCACTCTATAAATATGTGAATTCCTGGAACGGACAATTTCCTTATGCGAATTCAGAATTGGACGGCTATTTACGAACTGCCCCTGTTGCGAGTTATCCGCCAAATGCATATGGCTTGTATGACATGGCCGGAAATGTCTGGGAATGGTGTAGCGATTATTTTCATACAGATTATTATGCATTATGCGCTAAACAAGGCTTGATGGTTAACCCCGCCGGTCCGCCATTTAGTTTTGACCCCAGTCAGCCCTATAATATTGTGCGGGTGAAACGTGGTGGTTCATTTTTATGTAATGAAGCCTACTGCTCAAGCTATCGCACTACAGCGCGGATGGCAACCAGTTATGATACCGGTCAGGATCACTCAGGGTTTCGCTGTGTCATGACTCAGGCTATGTGGGAGGAAATACAGGCTACCCGTAAAGAAAAATAGCTTTTTGTGGTGCAATCAATCCATCCTGCAACCCTTGATAACCAACACCCGGAAATGCCGTTAAGTGTGCCTGTTTATTTTTCTGCGTGGAGCTAAACAATTATGGCCCGAAATTGTTTTATCTGCTTATGAAGTATTTATTGGTAGTGTGCTTATTAGCAACCACGTTTACCCTTTCAGCTCAATCCGGTCGCATTTACGGCACCATCACCAACAGTATCAACAACGAACCCATACCCTTTACAACAGTTATTCTGGTGGGCTCAGGACTGGGCGCAGTAGCTGATGAAAACGGCAACTATGATATTGCTGATATCCCTCCAGGTTTATATAATGTTGAATTCAGTTCAGTTGGTTTTAAAAAATTAACCATGCCTGAAATTCAGGTAAGTAATGCCAAACCTGTATACCTGAATGTAAGCATGGAAGAGGATGCCAACACATTAGAAGCCCTCGAAATTAAAGCTCCGGTAACAGATAAAACAGAAGAGTCGCCATTATCACTGCGTACGATTGGCACAAACGAAATTCAGCGGAATCCGGGTGGTAACCGGGATATCTCCAGAGTGATTCAAAGTTTACCGGGTGTTACCTACACACCTTCATTCAGAAATGATATTATTATTCGTGGTGGTGCGCCTAATGAAAACAGATTTTATCTGGATGGCGTTGAAGTGCCGAATATCAATCACTTTGCCACACAAGGTTCCAGCGGTGGACCAAAAGGATTAATCAATGTTGATTTTATTAGAGAGGTGGAATTTTATTCCGGCGCTTTCCCGGTGAATTATGGAAACGCGTTAAGCAGTGTGCTCGCATTTGAAACGCGCGATGGTCGCACGGATAACTGGGGTGGATTATTTACTGTAGGTTCAAGCGACTTGAATATCACCATGGAAGGTCCTGTAAGCGAAAAATCTTCTATTCTGGTTTCAGCGCGCAGAAGTTATTTACAGTTTTTGTTTGATGCCATTGGTTTGCCGTTTCTGCCTACATACAACGATTTTCAATACAAACAGAAAATAAAACTGAATCAAAAAAATGAATTAACCATTATCGGACTCGGTGCTATTGATGACAATCGTTTAAATACGGAGGATGATACCAGCGCCTTTCAACAGTATTTACTGGCCAATTTACCTATTCAAAATCAATGGAACTATACCTTAGGATTAGTGTACAAACACTATCGGGAAAACGGATACAGCACACTGGTGCTCAGTCGTAATATGCTGAATAACCGGGCCTATAAATATGCCGACAATAATGAGGAAGATCCTGCAGGTTTATTGTTTGATTATGTGAGTCAGGAAAGTGAAAATAAATTCAGGTATGAAGAAACATTAGACAAGGGGCAATTCAGAATCAGGGGTGGCGTAAACTATGAATTAGCACGTTATACGAACGACACCTATCAGTTATTGCCAATTGGTGCAGAATTATTAACTATAGATTATCTATCGAAATTATTCATCCATAAATATGGTGCTTTTGCACAAGCGAGTACCAAACTGCTGGATTATAAATTAACACTATCTGCCGGTTTCAGGGTTGATGGAAATAATTATACATCCACCATGCAAAATCCACTGAACCAGTTTTCTCCGCGCTTCTCAGCAAGTTATGCGCTGACACGTGCGTGGAGTATCAATTTTAATACCGGCATTTATTACCAGCTTCCTGCTTATACGATACTAGGTTATTCGGAAGGTGAAAATAATTTCATAAACCGCGACAATGATATCACCTATATCCAATCTGCACATTTGGTAGCCGGATTAGAATACAGACCAAACACCTATCTGAGATTTACACTGGAAGGTTTCTACAAACAATATTCGAATTACCCCTTCAGTCTGCGCGATTCAATATCTATTGCTAACCAGGGCACTGATTTTGGGGTAATTGGAGATGAACCCGTACGGAGTATCAGTGATGGCCGCAGCTATGGCGTTGAATTTCTTGCACAACAAAAGTTGAATAAGAATTTCTATGGTATCCTGTCAGTTACGTATGTAGTGAGCGAATTTGAGAATGGTGATAATATCTATACACCATCCTCATGGGATAACCGCACGATTATATCATTAACCGCAGGAAAAAAATGGGGCAAAAACTGGGAGGCAGGAGTTAAGTGGCGTTTTAGTGGTGGCTTACCTTATACCCCATACAATGCAGATTACAGCTCATTGATTTACGTATGGGATGTTTACAATGCTGGTGTGTTAGATTTTTCCCAACTGAATTCACTGCGCCTGAAACCCTATCACCAATTAGATGTAAGAATTGATAAAAAATGGTTCTTCGACAAGGTGAATTTAAATGTGTACTTCGATGTTGAAAATATTTACAATTTTCAGGTAGAGCTTCAACCCTTTATTGATGTTGTTAAAGATGAAACCGGAAACCCATTGGTAAGCGAAACAGATCCAACCCGCTATCAAACTTATTTGTTGGAAAATAGTTCGGGCACCGTACTTCCAAGTATTGGTATTATTGTTGAATGGTAACCGGCTGATGTGCAAAGTTTGCACGATGGTGTTTGTGCCTCTGCAACAAAATTAATATACCTTATCAGGTATTAAATAATGTGTAACGTAATCGAAAGCACCCGCTGAAAGCGATTGAAACGGCTGTGTGTATCCGGCAGCGCGCAACTTTGACATATCTGCTTCTGTGAAATATTGATACTTATCGCGGATATCTTCCGGAATATCTACCCAATCAATCTCCAGTGGAATACCTAATGCCTGCGCCGTTGATGATGCCAGTTGATAGAAGGATTCAGCCTTACCTGTTCCTAAATTATACAATCCGGATTGCGGCTTATGCTCCATCAACCACAATATGACTTGCACCACATCTTGCACATAAATAAAATCACGCAACTGATATCCGTCTCGAAAATCAGGATGGTGTGATTTAAATAATTTAACCCGGCCGGTTTGTTGCATTTGCTTAAAAGCATGTAAAATCACAGAGGCCATACGTCCTTTATGATATTCATTCGGACCATACACATTAAAAAATTTAAGTCCGTACCAATGCGGAGGTGTTTCCTGCTGTTGTAAAATCCATGCATCCATACGTTGCTTTGACCAGCCGTACGGATTTAATGGTTTAAGTAAAGGTACAATAGCATGATCATCGCGATAGCCTTGTTCGCCGCTTCCATATGTTGCCGCTGAACTTGCGTAAATCAGTGGTATGTGCAAACGCGTACACACTTCCCAAACAGATTGCGTGCTCTGGATATTCAGCCTATTAAAAATCTCCTCATCAAATTCCGTTGTATCAGTTCTTGCACCGATATGCAATACCCATGCGATAGTATCCTGCTCGTGAGCCGCAATCCAGGTGGCAATTTCACTGCGGTCTACCTGCTCGCAATCGGCAAGATGTGTCAGATTGCGCATTTTTTGCGTGGCTGAAAAATCATCGCTGATAACCACCTGAAAGTTTCCCATGCGGTGCAGGGCTGTTGCCACACAACTGCCAATAAAGCCCAACGCTCCTGTTACTACTACTATTGGTCGTGGTTGGGATGGTGCGACAGGCATTTTGTAATTTTGAGCAAAATTAAGCCATTTATGCGAACGCTACTGATAGGGATGGGGCTGCTGGTTCTGCTCAGCGCCTGCAACAGACGAAAATATACAGAGGCTACTGCATATAATGATGCGGTGGTATCTTTTGTCGAACAATCCGATATTGCCATGCAAAATTGGAACGATAATAATTTCATGCAGGAATACACCCTCAGGAAGCATAATACGGTGATGCGTTTATTGGTGGTGCAGGATTCATTAAATCATATCGCACCACTTTCAGGAGATGATACTTTGCGCTTATCAGCGTTGAAGATAGTAGATAACTACATTGAAACTTTTGCTGTATTCGATACGATTTACGCGATGTTGTCTGATAGTGTATTTTATCCGGAAGATTCTATTCAGGTGCAGTTCTTACTTAAATCGAATCAGGATACACTCACGCAACAGGCTGAACGTTTTACGATATTGCAAAAACGTTTTTCTGAGCGTTACGGACTGAAATTTATGTAGTCAGCTAATTTGTTACTGCTCTGTATGCGGCGGTGATAGCAGGTATCACCCAATAACCATAAGTATTATTTACTGCGTATCAACCGGTAAACCCAATTGTTCGCGCAATGGCCGATCGGCATTATTATGTGTGCGCCAGTAATCAGTTATCATTTCCTTGTTACGCGTGGCTTTAGTCGTTAACACCTTACCATCAAAACCCGGGTAACTATCTTCCCAACCTAATATCCGATATGGAAATGAATTTTCATATTGAATAGTCAGTATACGTTTTAAGGAAGGCATATCTACTGTATACCAAACGGCATTTCCTTCTTTCACTATAGTGGCTTTCGCTTGAACAGGTTCAAGTGGCTGATGCGATAATCGCAAGTATAGGGCTCCGGGTAAAATAGATATGTTACCGGTAGGTAAAGATTCAGGTTTCAAACGAATCATATTCCAAATTGCATCCTCCTGCATCACTGTAGCCAATTGTAATGTGCGATCACCTTCTGATTCAAAATAACTGTTCGAAGTAATCTGATAGGCATCATTTCTTTCATTTAATTGAAAATAAGCCATGCCACACCATTCCTGCACACTTCCACTTACCTTAATGGCATGCGGATAGTTATTCAAATCAACCGGCTGGAAAGTACTCAACATAAGAGAGTATGGATAGATGCCTGTTACAAACTTGATAGATTGATTCAATTTTAAAACAGGTAATTTATCATTGCCTGCAGATGAAGGATTATCTAACTTAACCTGCTTGGATTTAGAGAAATCTTCTGTTACAAAAATATTTACCGCTGTACCTGTATGTAATTCACCATATCGGTTTTGAATAAGGTTGTAGCTGGTTAATTCAGCTTTTCCGGAATACCAATATGCATTCCATGCTGCATCAGGAGCAAAAGGTGCTACCTGTTGTTTTGCCTCTGGGGTTTTTACGTCATCAGCGCCATTTGATTGGCCGCAAGCAGTAAATAAAGCTGAAAAAAGCAGCGCTGCTATCGGAAACAGAGTAAGACGTTTCATAGGCTGTAAACAGTTTTTATTCGTATTTAGTTCCCCGCTTTTTCGGGATTTGGCGTGTATTGCCTGAACCAATGATGCCGGGTGGCGATTGTCCGTGTGGGTGTCCACGAACTATCCGCAGGAATAACATAATTATAGGCCCCCGGATCAGCGATGAGCGCGGATGCAACCGGCAAAGTTTTGTTTCCGGAAATGGTCAGATATTTCTCCCACGAAGGGCTCATATAAAAATCTGTATAGATTTTCTTTCCTGTATAACCATACCTGGTATCCATTACGGCAGAGGTTATTGGCCAATTGGCATAATATGCCTGAACTGTATCGGCAGCATCAATGGTTTCCTGAATCATCTGACGCATATTTTTTGCATAAGAGACATACAGCATGTCTGAATCGTATGTAAAATATTCCTCATTTGGAAGCCCGGGTTCCCGCTTCTCCCATGGGTTTCCATACATAAATACCGCCCCGACTATCAAGCCAAGGGGCAAGCACAATAGAAATGCCCGATGCTGGGAAATGAGCTGGTCAATGAATGCCGAAGCTAACAATATACCACCGACTAAAACAAACAAGACATATCTGTCTAAATAAAATGAAATGCAGTTAATAGCCACACCTGCCGTACACCAGATTAACAACAACAATAAGAAATGCGGAATGCGAAATTTTTTGTTCCACAAAAATATTCCGATAGCCAACGCGCATATTCCGGATAAAACGATTCTTCCCTGCTCGATAAAAATAAATCGCGCATATTTTTCCAGCAAATCCAGCATAATTGGAAGCACTAATTTAATATTATCGCCATGATAAGGGAAAAAATACCAGCCATTTTGCATTTTTTGAATGAGTAGAAAAAGGCCAAAAATCAACCAGGGAAAAATAATGCCCACCACCATGCGCACAGACATACTGTTACGCCATTTTTGTGTTAAGAGTACATGCACTATTGCAACCGCCGGTAATATCACAGCCGTCTCTTTTGTCAGGATGGCTAAAGTGGCGAAAATGGCAAATCCAATGTAACTATTTGTTGTCCAAAAATACAAGGCCCACAACATACATAAGGTTAACAACACCTCCGGTAATACCATTACAGACTGCGCAAAAAATATCGGCTGCACCGCCAGCAAACAGACAGCAATTAATGCAGCACGACGAGAAATGCACTTTCCGATGATGTACCAAACAGACAGCATCAGCATCAGGCTGATCATTAAATTGCCGATATGCCCTCCGATTACAGAATCACCAAAAATAGTATACCAGGTTGCCTGTAAAAAAGTATATAATAATGGATGGCCTCGACTTAATTCAGGTGGCAGTGAAGACGGCAACATACTTAAAGTATGATCGTGCATATATAATCCTGCTGCACCATAAACACCCACTTCATCCCAAAACAATGGAACAGATAATGCCGGAATTTTCACAGCTGTAAACACCGCCAAAATCACCCATATCCAATAAGAGCGAGGTCCGGATATTGGTGTTGTGGTGGTCATTTTAAACGACTATTTACACAGTAACTTCCTGAGTCATGAAACTGCCGATGGCATTTTCATAGATGTGCTTATATTCGGCAATTCCGCCGTAACGCTCACGATCGATGATGATACTGCCCTGCGTTACAGTGCCCAGTACATTTACAGGGATTTGATGTTTTTTACACATGTTTTCAATTTCAAACACGCGGTCAGCTGAAGTAGAAACTACTACACGGCTTTGACCTTCACCAAACAAATACGCATCGCGACGAATACTATGGTCTGTCTCAATTTCGAAACCAAGATTATTCACCATGGCACTTTCCAGTAAGGTAACAAACAAACCACCCTCGCTTACATCATGTGCAGAGTAGATTAATTTTTTGCGAATGAGTTCTTTAATCGTTTGTTGCAGGCGATATTCCTCATCCAGATCAAAACGTGGCGCCGGACTATGTTGCACGCCATGCATATCTTTCAGGTATTCGCTACAGGCCATATCGCCTGTTGCGGTTCCAACCAATAAAATCACATTACCAGAATTAATAAAATCCATGGTCATTTGATGCGCATAACTTTCGAGCACACCTACCATACCAATTGTTGGTGTCGGGTATACAGGTCCCTCTTCACTCTGGTTGTAAAATGAAACATTACCACCAGTAACCGGCGTGTCAAACTTACGACAGGCATCACCCATACCCCGAATAGCATTTGCAAATTGCCAATACACTTCCGGATTATAAGGATTACCAAAATTCAAACAATTGGTTACCGCTGCAGGCTCTGCGCCACTGCACACAATATTTCGTGCTGCTTCTGCAACTGCTATCATACAACCGGTATGTGGATTTGCATATACATATCTGGCATTACAATCTGTAGTTACGGCAAGACCTTTATCTTTTCCTGTGATGCGAATAAGTGCTGCATCACTTTTTAAATTAGTAGAAGTATTACGCACACCCACCATACTGTCGTACTGAGTCGTAATCCAACGCTTACTTGCAATATTCGGATTTGCCGTGAGTCGTTTGGCTACATCAACCAAATCGGCAGGCACTTCTATGGCATTCGGATCAAAGGCTTCGATGTCCTTTTGATATTCTGGCACTTTTGTTTCGCGCTTGTAAATTGGCGCTCCACCACCCAACACAAGACTATCGGCGGGTACTTCTGCAACTAATTCATCGTGCATATAATAATACAAGGTATTACCTTCTATTACTTCACCGATGATTTCGCAATGTAAATCCCATTTATCAAATACAGCTTCAATTTCTTTTTCTCTGCCTTTTTTCACAACAACCAGCATGCGCTCCTGACTTTCGCTGAGCAGAATTTCCCAACCTTTCATGTTTTGCTGACGGGTAGGTACTTTATCCAGATGAATGCGCATACCGTGTTTGCCTTTTGCGCTCATTTCGGATGTTGAACATGTAATACCGGCAGCACCCATATCCTGCATACCAACAATGGCACCTGTTTTTATTGCTTCCAAGGTTGCTTCCAACAATAATTTTTCCTGGAAGGGGTCACCCACCTGAACAGAAGGCAGATCTTCATGACTTTCTTCATGTAAATCGCCACTCGCAAAACTGGCCCCATGTATACCATCCTTTCCGGTAGCCGAACCAACGATATAAACCGGATTGCCCGCACCTTCCGCTATTGCTGAAACGGTTTCACCAACTTTTACGATACCCACGCTCATCGCATTCACGAGAATATTCGTATTGTAACAATCCTCATAATATACTTCCCCTGCCACTGTTGGCACGCCAAAGCAATTACCGTAATCGCCAATACCTTTTACAACACCTTTCATTAAGTGCTGAGTACGGGCCAGTGATAATTTTCCGAATCGCAAGGAATTTAAGGAGGCAATCGGACGTGCGCCCATGGTAAAGATATCGCGGTGAATACCGCCAACACCGGTGGCAGCTCCCTGATAAGGTTCGATAGCCGACGGGTGGTTATGACTTTCAATCTTGAAAGCACAGGCCAAACCATCTCCGATATCAATCAAACCGGCATTTTCCTCACCCGCTTCCACTAACATTTTTTTGCCACTGCGTGGAAGGGTCTTGAGCAGCGTAATGCTGTTTTTATAGGAACAGTGCTCACTCCACATGACACTATAAATACTGAGTTCCGTAAAATTTGGGGTACGACCCAGAATAGACTTGATATGTTCAAATTCTTCGGGTAACAAACCCAGTTGCTTTGCCTGTTCTACGGTGGCTAATGGTTCTGCCATGAAATGTTGATTGAATGACAAAGTTACAAGGAGATGCGCAAATACCTTAGTTGATATCTGGAAATGTTGATAAATGACTAAATACGTGAAAAACAGGCTAATCCGACACAATACTAATGGATACCCGCTTAATCGCAGTCTAGTAATATAATTTGACAACCGGGAATGGGAAATTATTCGTCCGCGATAAAAATAAAAACTGAACAGACTATTCAGAAAATGTGACATGAAACCATCACCCTAAAAGCCCTATTGAAGTAATAAACAGGATACTTTCGACTACACAAAGGTGGATGTATGTATCTTTACTACATGAGCGAATGGATCATCACGTTTACGTATTGTGTGCTGATCAGTTTTCTTATTTGGAAGATTTCTTCCAATAATGCCTTGACAATTCTCCCAGGTTATCGTATAAGTACATTTCTCTTAAAGATAGTATTAGGTTTCCTGAACTACTATATCTGGATACAGGTAATAGGCCATGGCGATAGCCTGAGGTATGTGCATGATAGTCAGGTTGTCTATCAAAGCCTGTTCGATAATCCGATGTATTTTTTGCAATTGCTAACCCGAACTTCTCTTGAACAGGTGCCTGAACATCTGGTCCCCTATCAACATGCCTTATTTATAGAATGGCATGTACCGGAATATAATATGGTGCGCATATTGGCAGTCTTAAATGTGTTCACCTTCGGCAGCGCCTGGGCAAATATTGTTTTATTGTGTGGCTTGATATGGTGGGCACAATGGTGGTTCTTCCGTCGGTTGTGCGGATTTATACCGGCGAAACCAATGGTACAACATATCTGGTTCGCGATCTTGTTTCTGCTCCCCTCAACCCTATTTTGGAGCAGCGGATTATTGAAAGAGGGGCCCATTTTAGCATTGCTGTGTATTTTATGCGGTTTGGCAATATCCTGGTTACAACACCCAAAAGAAAAAAGAGGCCGGATTGGTATCTGGATATGCCTCACGCTTTGGGGGATTTACATCATCCGCGATTATCTCGGAATTGTGATAGGCAGCAATATCCTCGCCTTAATCATACTCCATCAACTGCCTGCTGCCGGTAAAAGACCTGTTTTATCGCTCACCATTTTTGCTGTGTGCGTTTCCGGTATCATCATCTTGCTGTCTGTTGCGGGTGTTATTCCGGATATTTTTATCCACCTCAAGAACGAACAAAGCTATTTTCTCCTTTCCGGCCCTGATCCCGATTATACTTTTCACACCCTCGATGGCACAGCAGGTTCATTTTTTTCATGCATCCCCTACGCCATCCAGAATAACCTGTTCAGACCTAACATCCTGCACAGCACCTCTCCCTACCGGATTTACCAGTCGCTCGAACTTCTGGCCGTCATTCTTTTCCTATTCTGGATATTGATACAATACCGACATCAACTGCGTTTCAACTGGCTTTCTGCCATGATTTTGCTGATGATTGTTGAACTCAGTTTCATTTTCGGCATCATGGTGACAGATGCCGATACCCTGAGCCGATACCGGTCAATTCCAACCCTGGCACTGGTTTTGCTTGCTTCAATGGTATTGGCAAGGCGGGATGAGCATCCTTTGTCATCAACTTAACATTTTATATTTTTTTATATATGTTTAATTTTGATACTAAAAGTCGTTTTCCACAGGTTTCCACATAAAATTTTTACTTTTTTTGGTCGACTGCCTATCTTTGCACTCAAAATCCACCTAAAATGTCGACCAACAGAACTGCAGCCATGACAGACGTGTTGCACCGCGAACCGGTTACCGTCAATTTACCAGACCCTAAAATCTCCGTTTTTTTCGGCTCAAATGTCTTTAGTGACGCTGAAATGCGCAATCACCTGAGTGAGGAAGCCTACAACAGCGTTCGGAATTCGATCGAGCACGGACAAAAGATTGACCGCAAAATTGCCGATCAGGTAGCGGCCAGTATGAAAGCATGGGCTATGGGAAAAGGGGCAACCCATTACACGCATTGGTTTCAGCCCTTGACAGGTGCAACTGCCGAAAAACACGATAGCTTTTTTACAGCCGTTGCCACAGCAGTTGGTGTAGAAACATTCAGTGGAAGCGCATTAGTGCAGCAGGAACCAGATGCTTCGAGCTTCCCTTCAGGAGGTATTCGCAGTACTTTTGAGGCAAGGGGCTATACAGCATGGGACCCGACCTCTCCGGCATTCATTATGGAAACCGGTAGCGGAAAAACCTTATGTATCCCAACCATCTTCGTATCCTACACAGGTGAAGCACTGGATTATAAAGCGCCGTTGCTGAAATCACTCAACTTATTACAGGATGCAGCCGTACCGGTTTGTCAGTATTTTGATAAGAACGTTACTAAAGTAAACGCCACCTTAGGCTGGGAGCAGGAATATTTTCTGGTGGATGAAGCATTGTTTTTAAGTCGCCCCGACCTAAGTATTTGCGGCAGAACACTGGTTGGACATTATCCGGCAAAAGGGCAGCAGTTAGAAGACCATTACTTCGGTACAATCCCTGAACGCATTTTCAATTTCATGGTTGATTTCGAAACCGAATCGCATAAATTAGGTATTCCTTTACGCACACGTCATAATGAAGTTGCTCCTGGACAATATGAATGTGCTCCATTATTTGAAGAAGCATCTATCGCTGTTGACCATAATTTATTATTGATGGATGTGATGGAAAAAGTTGCCCGTCGCCATAAATTACGTGTACTCTTCCATGAAAAACCATTTGCCGGTGTGAATGGCAGTGGTAAACACAATAACTGGAGCATGGGTACCGATACCGGCAAAAACTTATTGAGTCCGGGAAAAACGCCACGCACCAACTTACAATTCCTTACCTTCTTCATCAATACGATTAAAGCAGTTCACGACTACGCAGATTTATTACGTGTGTCGATTGCTGCAGCAGGAAATGATCACCGTTTAGGTGCCAATGAGGCTCCTCCGGCTATTATTTCAGCCTTTATTGGTTCTGCCTTGCGTGAGGTTTTAAATGAAATAGAAAATCGGGTGAATGAAGATAATTTCGATGAAACCGATAAAACCGATTTACGCTTAGACATTCACAATAAAATTCCGGATTTATTATTAGACAATACCGACCGTAACCGCACAAGTCCGTTTGCCTTTACCGGAAATAAATTTGAATTCAGGGCAGTAGGTTCAAGTGCTAATTGTTCAAAAGCCATGACTACACTGAACACCATTGTAGCCACACAATTACTGGCGTTCAGAACAGAAGTAGATGCTTTAATTAAAGGCGGAGAGAACAAAGACAGTGCTATTTTAAAAGTGCTGCGCAGATATATTACTGAAAGCAAGCACATCTTGTTTGAAGGTGATAACTATAGCGAAGAATGGGCCAAAGAAGCCACTGAAAAACGTGGATTGAGCAATGTAAAAACAACGCCGGAAGCTATTGAATTTTACGGCACAGAAAAGGCAAAAAAAGTATTCGTAAGCAATCACATCTTAAGCGAACGCGAATTACATGCCCGTCAGGAAATTGAATTCGAAGAATACGCTAAAAAAATCCAGATAGAGGCACGTATTTATGGCGAGTTGGTGTACAACTATGTATTGCCTGCAGCCATTTCTTACCAAAACGAATTGCTGGATAATATTCTGAAATTAAAAGCAGTTGGTTTAAAAGAAGATCATTACAAGGAACAATTAGACCTTGCACAAACCATCACGCTGCATATCAACCATTTACGCAGCTCACTGGAAAGAATGGTTGAAGAACGCAAACGCGCCAACCGCATCGATCATGCAAGAGAAAAAGCCTATGCTTATTGCAATGAAGTAAAACCGCTCTTCGACACCATCCGCGAACATGCCGATATGCTCGAACGCTACATGCCCGACGCAACATGGCCATTGCCCAAATATCGTGAATTGCTGTTTGTGAAATAATTTGGTGAGTGGTGAGTGGTGAATGGTGAATTTTTCCTTACCGTCTCCCAGTCTTCCCGGCTACTGAATTAAAATTTCTATTGAACGAAAAGAGCCCTGAATTATCAGGGCTCTTTTTAAAAGGTTGAAATGCGCATATGCCATCAGCATAACAGCCTAATGCTCCAGCATACGCAAGACCACTTCCCTTTTTCGCTGAGATACAGGTATCGCATTACCTTCATCCAACAGTAACATACCACCTTCCGATTTATCAAATAATTTAATTTTCTCCGGATTCACCAGAAAACTGTGGTGGGTGCGCACAAAACCCAATGACTCCAGCATGGATTCATACTCTTTTAAATTTTTTGAAACCAAAATCTGCTGCTGTCCGGTCAGGTAAAAGCGCGTGTAAATACCCTCCGCTTCTAGATATAAGATTTCATCAATTTTTACATAATAGGTTTTATGTAAATCGCGGAGCACAATTTTCTTCGGATGTTCATGTCGGTGTTGCATCTGCTCGAGCAATAAGGTAAGTTGCTTACCGGGATCGTGCTGCACATTTTTGGAAGCGCGACCTACACTTTTCACCAGTTCATCCGGGTCAATGGGTTTCAGTAAAAAATCGAGTGCGCTGAATTTAAATGCATTAATGGCATACTTATCGTGCGCCGTGATAAATATCAACTGGAAATTATACGCAGGTAATTGCGTCAATAAATCGAAGCCGGTTCCCTCATCCAACTCAACATCCAAAAAGACAATATCCGGATCATACCAGTGAATGGCATCCAATCCCATCTGAATGGTGCCTGCTTCTTTGATGGTTTTTATTTCCGGACAAAATGCGATAAGCATCTGATGCAGCGACTCCCGGATGGGCGCTTCGTTATCAATTATTAACGCTTTCATGCATAAACATTTTAGGTAAACGAATTTTTACTAATACACCCTGACCTTCAGACTGATTAGCAATACTAAAGCTGGCATCCGATTTTAATTTCAGGTTTAATAAATAAATCCTGTCGCGTATAATCTGACTGGCCCGGCTGATATGCTCATTGTTTACAGATTCGGGGCCACCGAGACCTTTACCATTATCGAGGATGCTCACCACTACATGCGTTTCATCTTCATCAAATAAAATATCAATTTCACCGGGATAGCTGATGCCTTTAAAACCATGCTCGATAGAATTTTCCACAAAGGGTTGAATAATCATACTGGGTATCAGCAACTGATCAGGTTCTTCAAGTGCGGCGGCCGACATCCTGAAATTAAAGGCATGCGGAAAACGCATTTTTTGCAGCTCCAGATATTCAGTTAGGAATTGCATTTCTTGTTCAATGGTGACATAGTCTTTATATGTACTTTCCAATGTTTCACGCATAATGTGTGAAAACTTACTCAGGTTACTTGCCAAAGCGCGACCATCATTTTCGCGCAAGGCAAATCCCTGCAAACTTGCCAAAGCATTAAAAAAGAAATGTGGATTCATGCGCGCACGGTTGAGGCGCTGCTCTGTTTCCATGATTAATTGCTTGTTGCGGAGATGTTTCTGTCGGTAAAACAAATAGATACTGATGGCTATTAGTACCATCGCCAAAATTCCGGCAACGAGAAAGCGGATTTTGAGTGTGCTGATTTCTTTTTCCTGACTAAGTTCTTTTATGGTACGCTCATTCTCAGCTTTATTATACTTTTGTTCTAACTCGTTAATCGTTGCTGATTTTTCGAGATTCTGCAAACTATCCCGTATGGTAATATGTTGCTCATAATATTTCAATGCCTCTTCCGCATTGCCCATATCTCTGTTTGCCAGATAGAGTTGTTGGGTGATCAGACTTGAAATACCTGCGTTCTTTAAAAATCCAGCCAGCTCCAGTGCTTCCTGAAGCAAAGGCATTGCAGGTTCCGGTTTATGCAGACCCAGATACGCCTGTGCCTTTCTGTACTTTGCCGATAACAACAATTGCTCTCCACCCTTTGGGGGTAGCATCATCATCACTGTATCGGTATATGCTAATGCCTTTTCAAACTGTTGCTTATCAACCGACATACCGGCCAGGGTATTATATCCGCGCACCAGATACATCAGGTTGTTTGCGCGTTTGGCATAATCAATAGCAATGGGCGTATTGCGTTCAAGACTGTCCATCCACTTCGGATCCTTTGTATTTTCAAATAACATCCCAAAGCAAACACCTAAATTCGCAAACATCATCGACGACAAGTTTAAATCGCCATAATCAACTGACATATTTGCACCCTTGCGCATATACTCCAGCGACTTTTCCGGTTGATTAATGGAAGCAAATGTTTTGGACAAGTCGTTACAAAAAATAATTGCATACTGTATGTTCTTATGCTGCATGGATTGATCTAATCCTTTCAGGTAAAACTCTGCAGCCTTTTCAGGCGTTGTATTATTCTGAGCCAATTGACCCTGAATGCGCAATATTTCCGGAGATACTAAGGTGTCATAATTTTTGCCCAGCAATCGCTGTGCTTCCAATACATGCACCTGCGCACTGTCAACTGCACGCATGCCCAAAAAATTATTTGCTTTAAGTATATGACTTACGGGTGCACAACATTTTCCTTCTACATCTAATTGCCGGGTTAATGCAAGTGCACTGTCAAATTTTTGTTGCTTGAAGAAGGCTTCGTGTGCCTGTTTAAACTCTGGTGTAAACGAAGTACAGGTGCATGACTGACCAAAAACCTGATGATTATTCGAATAAACAATAACTAAACAAAAAAGTACATATCCTAAATACCGCAACATGATTCAAATGGCTTTTCGCTAAAATTAAACCCGGTATCTGAGGCTTCAAAAAGAACCGGTTTGGGCACATGACTGTCAATTTGCACTTGTCTATTCAGCGCAATCAATTATCTAACCAAGTCATACAGTTATCCGCAAAATGCAGAAGTGTTAATTTTTTGTAAACGGCCATTCGTCCCCAAACCGCCGTAACCCCCGGAAATAGCGGCAAAATTGCACTTATCACGAAACTGCTTACACTTATCACAATCCTCCCGCAAGTGTCCCTCCCCTTCTTATCTTTGAATACTCTGTTATCCTCAGAGGAACGTGAATCTAAGTTAACCCTGATCTCTTTTTACGTTTAACACACCCTTGGTCGCTTTTTGCGACCATTTTTTTTTGAAAAAAGGAATGAGGAAAAAGGAATGAGGAAAAAGGAATAAGGAATGAGGAATAACCAATAAGGAATTCACCACACGCCTTACCGCCTCCCAGTCTTCCCGGCCTCGTGCATTTATGGCCAACTTTTGATTAAGGAATAAGGAGTAACATCAAGGAAATAAAATTCGCTCCTATATGTCTTCCCGCATCTTACCGCCTCACCGCCTTACCTGTTCCCTGTATTGTCCCACTACTCACTACCCACTACTCACTACCTTTCTATTATGGAATGATCAATAAAATATTATTATTCAATTTTCCATTAAAAAAGAAAAGGCCACCATAAGGCAGCCTCTTCTTCAAGGTTCAACATTTGGTAATTAACGGACAACAGCCAATTTATCCGTCATAATTTGTCCATCCTCAGTAAATACCATCACCTGATAAATACCGGAAGGAATATCTTGCACATTCAATTCATGTACCATTTCCTGACCAGCCATTCCCTGAACCGTAGCATTCGGAATGTCATAACGCTGACCATTCAAACTATATAATTCGATAGTTGCAATACCATCAACCGGCATAACAAATACGATATCAGCCATTTGCGATGCAGGGTTAGGGAAGATATCAATCGGATTTTCGCTCATTGCAGTTTCATCATCCAAACGCATCCAGCAAGCACCTAACACCCAACCAGCATTTAAATGCGCAACCACCTGACCTTGAGTAATACATTTCGTAACACCATATCGACACACATACACTTTATTCAGCGATGGTCCACAACGCACATCTTTCACCGTTACAACCGTATTATCGGTTACTACACATCCATTATAATCGGTTACCGTTAATGTATAAGTAGTAGTTGTACCTGGACAAACAGATGGGGTAGCAGAAGTAGAGCCATTGCTCCAGCTATAACTATACGGAGCGGATACACCGGTTGCAGAACCATTCAAGGTTACACACGTAGCACCATATCCCTTCGTAATTAATTTATCAGGGCCTGCACTAACTGTAGGCAGTGTATGTACAATGACATTCACCACATCGGCATCCACATTACCCATAGCGTCAGTTACGGTAACGGTATAATTGGCATTTGATGCCGGACTCACGGTAATATTCTGTGTTGTAGCACCAGTGCTCCAGCTATAAGTATAAGGCGCAGTACCACCGGTTGCAGAAGCAGATAATGTTGCAGAACTTCCTGCACAAATTGTAGCGGTTGAACCTGCGTCTGCTACTAATCCAAAATTAATTTCCATTTCAGGATTACCGTTACATCCGTAAGGTGCAACACCTACACCAGCTCCTTCAGCGCCCATTAAAATCATTTGTGTCGGCATGCCATTTGTAACAATGGTAAATGTGGTGCAGTACGCTCCATCTGGACCCCAACCACCATAAGTAGTAGTCCACCAATCAGCACCCCAACCTGTTCCAGGGTAGCTCAACACATCATAAATTAAATATTCAGGGCCATACATAAATGTATAATCTGCAATATATACTGCTCCGGTTTGAGGACTGGTTAATGTAGCCGGATAAGAAGCAAAAGTAGCCGGACCAACTAATTGGACACCCCAGGTATAAGTGCCTTGTTCAGCTCCAGTGGGACCACCGCCGGCACAGAATGTGACAACAAATTCATATTGTCCGCCACCGATATCTGTTGCAGATACCAATTCGAAATAAGAGTTGTCGCAAGCATGTGCGTACGAGGCACTGAATAACATCGCGAGGGCAACCATCATGTGTTTAAATGTTCGCATAGTGTAAAATTTAGGGTCAAAAAAAATAGATTAGATAATTGATGACCCAAAAGTAGACCGAGGCCTTGTGGAGATTTGGCCAAACTAATAAACGATATACGGCGACTAACAAGTGAAAACAGCGGAATATTCACCTGCAGCACACTGGCGCCAAGGTATAGGAGGCGTAAAAATCAGATAAATAAAGGGTTTCGGGGTGAAAACCTAACTCAACTCAACGTAATTCAGGTCTTTACCGAAGGTCTCTTTGATACCTATTGTGGCAATAAGTGCAAGACCAATAGAAATAGCGCCAACCACCATAGCAGCCTGAATATCGCCCGAAATTTCGCTCAGGGCGGTGAATCCAAGAGTGAGCGGCACCACAAATCCCCGTACAAAATTGGGCACGGTGGTAGTGGCTGTTGCGCGAATATTTGTTCCAAATTGTTCTGATGCGATAGTCACAAACAATGCCCAATAACCTGTTGCACAACCAAGCAGGAAGCACATCACATTAAACAGGGTGAGTGAATCGCTTTTCATGTTGACATACAACACAGCTAAAGTGGCAGAGGCCAATAAATAGCCGATCACAATTTTTTTGCGACTTCTAAATACCTGACTTAAATATCCGCTCAATAAATCACCAACACATAAGCCGATATAACTCAACATAATAGCTGTGCGTCGAATCTGAATGCCTTTATCACCGGATACATCTATCCCCCACCCTTCTGCAAACTGCTCGCTGAATTTCATGAGTACACCAATGCAATACCACACCGGTACGCCAATTAAAATGCAAAATAAGTACTTGATAAATCGCTCCCGATTGGTGAATAGCGAAAGGAAATTCCCTCGGCTTACTTTTTCCGTTTTCACACTATCGAACATCGTACTTTCAAAGGTGCCGAACCTCAAGAGCAATAAAGCCAATCCCAATCCGCCACCTATATAATAGGATACCCGCCAATCGACATGCGATGTAATAAAAAATGCAGCTACAGCGCCAAGTGCACCAACACTTACAATCAGCATGGTACCATAACCACGATGCTCCTTACTCATAATTTCAGCAACGAGTGTAATAGCAGCCCCTAATTCGCCTGCCAATCCTAATCCGGCGAAAAAACGCACAATCTGATATTGCGTGGTATTATCTACCATGCCATTTAAAATATTGGCAATACTGTATAAGACAATACTGCCAAACAAGATTGATTTTCTTCCTTTTAAATCACCCATCACACCCCAGATAATGCCGCCAACCAGCATACCAATCATCTGCACATTGAACAAACGCACATCCCAATATTTAATGGCTGCTTCATCTGTAATACCAATACCTTTTAAGCTTGGTTTAGAAACCAGATTAAATAACTGCAAATCATAAATATCTACGAAATAGCCAAGTGCCGCAACGAGAACGGTTAGATTAAAAATGGCTGATTTACTAGCGGAATGTGTGCCCTTATTCATGGGCGATGAAATTACGGCATTTTCTCGTAGGTAAGAAAATCGTGGTCGTAGGGATTCTTTTCATCCTGCTTCCGCTCGTCTTTTTCAACCAGTTGCCAACCGGCTCCCGGCGTTCTGAACCAGGTATCACCCTCAAAAGATGCATGAATGCGCGTCAGATAAACCCTGTCTGTCATTGGCATCGCCTGACGGTAGATATCTCCCCCACCCAAAATGAACACTTCTTCTTCCTCCTGAATAGCGGGATGTTGCATGGCCTCCATAAGCGAATGCACAACTAGACTATCGTCGCTGGTAAAATTCGTATCGCGGGTAACAATGATAAATTTTCTATTCGGTAACACTTTATTGCCTAAGGCATTATATGTTTTTCGACCCAGAATACACCAGTGTCCGCTTGTTTTTTGTTTGAAGAACTTTAAATCGGAAGTCAGTTTTAACCACGGCATATCGCCATGCATGCCAATTACTTCATTTTCTGCAGCAGCAACAATGATTGAAAATTTCGGCATGTTATACGCTTACGTTAGCTTTAATATGTGGATGTGGATCGTAGTTCACTAATTCGAAATCTTCGAATGTAAATCCAAAAATATCTTTAATGTCGGGATTGATGCGCATTTGCGGCAGTGGACGAAGCTCACGACTTAATTGCAATTTAGCTTGTTCGATGTGGTCGTTATAGAGATGTGCATCACCAAACGTATGAATAAATTCACCCGGTTGTAAATCACATACCTGTGCAACCATTAACGTGAGTAAGGCATAACTCGCAATATTAAATGGCACACCCAGAAAAGTATCTGCAGAACGTTGGTAAAGCTGACAACTCAATTTACCATCGGCCACATAAAATTGGAATAAACAATGACAAGGTGGCAATGCCATATTTTCGATATCGCCCACATTCCAGGCACTTACAATATGGCGACGTGAATCCGGATTTTTTTTGATTTGATTAATCAGATTTGTGATCTGATCAATTTTGCGACCATCAGCTGTTGGCCAGGAGCGCCATTGATACCCGTAAACCGGGCCGAGGTTGCCATCTGCATCTGCCCATTCATCCCAAATACTGACATTATTTTCTTTGAGGTAGGCAATATTACTATCCCCCTTTAAAAACCACAATAATTCATGAATGATACTGCGGAGGTGTAATTTCTTTGTGGTTACCAAAGGAAATCCTTTCGATAAATCGAAGCGCATCTGATGACCAAACACGCTGATTGTGCCGGTACCGGTGCGGTCTGATTTACGGGTGCCCTCTTCGAGAATCCGCTTTAACAGGTCATGATACTGTTGCATGGTGTAAAAATACCGCTTTTTGGCAGAGGGCTTTTGGCCGAATTACCAAACTTTAACATTTAATACACATATGCCCGTTACGGAATTGGTAAATTCGTGCAAAACCCAAAACTATGTTTCAATCACTACTTTCAGACCTCAACTGGCTTGCTGCGCTTGCCGGAGGTGTCAGTTACTTCATTTTTGGCGCTATTTGGTATGGAGTGCTCGGCAAGGGATGGATGGCCGCTGCCGGACTTACCTCTGAACAAATCCAGAAAAACTTTAAAAAATCAAGCTATGGTATTACGATGGCCATGCAGTTGGTTATTGGTATCGTGCTTGCCGGTTTCATGCAACACATATGCATGAGCGAAGCAGGACTTACCCTCGGAGATGCAGCTCAGCTCGGATTTATTATTGGTTTGGTATTCAGCGGACTCACCACCTGGGTGCATTACATTTACAGCATGCAAAAATCAAACCTCATCTGGTATGATTTAGGTTATACGACCATTGCTACCACCATTGCCGCTATAGTGATTTATTTAGTGAGCTAAACTTATTTGTATGTTCAAAGAGGCAGTATACCCGTTATGCTGCCTCTTTTTTTTGCGCCTGCGGGAAAGTAGTGCTAATGAGCCAGGCAATAATCATCACCAAACCACAACCGATTACATTAAACCATAAATAACCAATTTCTATCGTGGGTAAGGGCCAATTAAACCGAACACTAAAATCAAGATATAAAATCACACACTCGCTGATACAAGCTGCCAGAAAAACCGCAGAACCATATGCTTTCCGCACTAAAAAAGCAGTTAAAAAAATACCGAGAATGGTACCATAAAATAAACTGCCTAATACATTCACAGCTTCAATCAGGTTATCAAATTGCGCACTGATTAAAGCAAAGCCAATCGCCAACACACCAAATCCGGCAGTCAGCCAGCGACTCATCTGCAAATGCTGATGATCAGATACATCGCGCCGGATTAATCTCTTATAGATATCTACGGAAAAAGTAGTGGATAATCCACTTAACGCCGAGGATGTTGAACTCATACTCGCACTAAAAATGACAGCAAAAATCAAACCGACTAAACCAATCGGTAAAAAATCAGTGACAAATCGGATAAATATATAATCATGATCATCGTCCGTTCCCGGATTTGCTTTTTTTATTACTTCCGTAATGGCAGTGCGTAAACTATCCGTTTTGGCATGTGCCAGTTGCAATTCCCGGATATGTGTTTCATCCTGCAAATGATCAGCCGCACCCAACTGCCGCACTACAGCCTGCTGGTGGTCAAGCGCAATTGTGTATTGTGATTCCAACTGCTGCAATTGCGGTGCATAAGGCGATTCCTGTGCATGAGCGTAGCTGACAGTATCAAAATAAACAGGCGGTTTGTTCATCAGGTAAAATACAAACACACAAACACCGATCAGTAAAATAAAAAACTGAACCGGAATTTTCACTAAACCATTAAACAATAATCCAAGCCGACTTTCGCGTATAGATGCTCCGCTGATATATCTGCCCACCTGACTCTGATCAGTACCAAAATAACTTAATTGCAAAAACAAACCACCGATGAGTCCGCTGATAATATTGTATCTGTCGCCCCAATCAAATTTTCCGCTTTCTGTTCCTGTGGTGATGCTATTCATTTTATCGAGGGCACCTGCTACCTGCAGGGTTTCACTGAATGAAAAAGTATCGCTGATATAATATATCAGGTATCCGAATGCCGCAAACATACCGGTATAAATCACGAGCATTTGTTGCTTATGTGTTACGGCTACTGCATTACTGCCACCTGATAAAATATACATCGTAACAATGCCTCCAATAAAAATTACCGTGAGCGGCAATGACCAGCCCAATAACTGAGAAAGAATTATAGATGGCGCATAAATCGTGATGCCGGTAGAAAAAGCGCGTTGCACTAAAAAGAGTACTGCCGTAAGCGTACGGGTTTTTACATCAAAGCGCTGTTCCAGATATTCATAGGCCGTATATACTTTCCATTTATAAAACATGGGAATAAAAAAAATGGCAATCACAATCATCGCCAACGGCAATCCAAAATAAAATTGGATGAAGCGTAATCCATCGTCGTACGCTTGTCCGGGCACGGATAAAAATGTAATGGCACTGGCCTGGGTAGCCATAACACTTAAACCAATTTCCCACCATTTTCTTTCACTATCTCCCCGCAAATAACTTTCTGCTGTATGCACCTTGCGCGTTTTATATAATCCATACAGGGCTATAAACAACAAGGTGCCAAACATCACTATCCAGTCGACTAAACTCATTGATAGCGATTCGTGAGGTAAAATAATACAAGGATATCCACCACCAGCATACCTGCAACAGCTAAGTACCACCACTTCCATGATGTAGCGTCTGCATGATCTGAAGCGGTCGGTTTTTTATGCATTATAGGCTTAATAAATTCACAAATAAACGATAGGCTCCCGGCACGCCTGCTGGTAACTCGCGGAAGAAAGATATGCCGGTATACACATAATTTCCTTTGCCATATTGACAAATAATCGTTGAACCCGACTGCATACTTTCATTTGGGTCTTTAAAACTGATAGGCATCACATATTCGGGAGCTGTTTCACCTGCAAAATAAATACCTCTCTCCTGCACCCAGCCTTCAAAATCTGCCGGCGTCAGTTGATTGGGATAAGTTAACGCCGGATGTTCGGGCAATGTAAATTCAACCGGTGAATATTCATCTGTAACCCTTGTGCGCGTCACTTTAAACGGATAAGGTCCCAATTGTTGCACATAGGCATCCCAACTGGTTGAATATTGCACAATCACCGTACCGCCAAGCTCAACAAACTGCATCAATATCGGTTGCTTTTCAATCATTGCTTTTTCAGTATTGTATGCACGTACACCCACTACCACCGCATCATAATTCTTTAATACCTCTGCCGAAATATCCGCTGCTTTCAATGTGGTTACCTGTAAGCCAAGTGTGCGCAAACTTTCATCCACCTTATCTCCCGCCCCTTCAATATACGCTACCTGAATATCCGGAACAGTAGTTTCTACGCGCACTAATTTCACCTCAGCATGTTCTAAAATGTGTTGCACCGGAATATGATCATAGCTAATTGTCTGTAAGTAGCGATACAACCCATTACCTGATTGCTCAACATAAGCTTCAACAGCGTTATATGTATTCGTTTCACGGCGAAGTGAATCTAAAATCCGCTTGCCATCTCCCGGAATAAAATAATATTTCAATACACCGGTTGGTTTTCCATTGGCACTGTTCACCGCGAATGTAAATGTCTGCGATTTTCCGGCTTCCAATCCTGAAATGGTATAGCCATCACTTACCGTGAAACCATTGGAAGTCATGGCAAATATATATCCATTTAATTTTCCGGTATTGGATTGCACGGTTACCCCTACTTCAGTAGTTGGTTTTTGTGTAAATAACACTAAATCCTGTTGAGGTTGAATATAAGCAGACGGCGATATCGTTAAGGGCTGAATAATTTCACCTTTAACCGCATCGGTTTCTTTATATACCACCCCGCGCGCATACATGATTTCCGTAGTGCCAATACGCAAATAGTATTGCACTAAAACTGCAGGCGAATTTTCGGCTTTTCCAATCAGCAATGGGTCTGTTACATTAAACATCTGGTCATAATCTTTTTCGAGCCAGTACGGATTCGAACTCGCTTTTTCAGGAACCGGAATGGTTAATGTATCCACCTGATTAATATTTACCGGTAAAATTTCTCCCGCTTTATACGTTACGCCATTAATTGCGATGCGTTCGAGTGTAACCGGATAGGGTGTTCTGCGTATGACCGTGCTTACCAGCTGCAACGAATCTCCGGCAGCTACACTTTCTGTAATGGAAGCAGGTTCGAGGTATAAACCCAGACAAGCAGCAATAATTTGCTCTGTCTGCTCAATGCGTTTCACAACAATCGGATCGGCAGGCAGTGTGCGCAGGGCTTCTCGTAATTGTATCAAGGCATCAATACTATGTTCAGGATGCTCATAATTATAGGAATCCGTAATTTTTTTCGCAAGCGCTGCAACTGTCTGTCCGTTTGCATATTTTGTCCACGACAATTCCAGATCACTAAATATATTGCCATCTGAAAAGGGCTTACCTTTTTTTAATTCGAGATACTCCTTTTGTTCGCCGCGTACTGGTGTACTGCCAAAACCCTGGCTTTTATGATTCGTGCGACTTTCTGCAGCAATTTCACCATAACTTTTTCCTAACAGCACATTAAATCCGCCGGTATCAAAAACACATAATGTGGAATCACCCTTGGCAATTTTTTCAGGTAATTGTTTATCCCACCACGGACTGTTATTCCAAAACAAACGTTGAGCCTGCCAAACAGAAACATATTGCAATTGCTCAGGAAATTTAGTCGGATCGGCAGCTGCTGTAAATGCTTCTTCTGCTAACATGGCGGAAGCCGTATGATGTCCATGACCCGCGCGTTCATCAGCCGGAAATCGGGTTATGATAATATCCGGTTGAAAATTCCGGATTACCCAAACAACATCTTTCAGCAAACTATCTTTCGGCCATTTTGTAAATGTTTCATTTGCCGTTTTGCTATAACCAAAATCGACTGCACGTGTAAAATACTGTTCACCACCATCCAATCGACGCGCTGCCAGTAATTCCTGTGTGCGAATAACGCCCAGATATGCTCCCTGCTCTTCGCCAACCAGATTTTGTCCACCATCTCCACGCGTGAGCGACAAATATCCGGTGCGCACTTTCTGTTCATTCGCAAGCCAGGTGATTAATCTTGTGTTTTCATCATCCGGATGCGCTGCGATATACAATACACTGCCGGCCGACGACAGTTTATCAATTTCATGTTTAATCCGTGCACTTGACCAGGAGGTGTTTTGTGCACTTACACTGCAGGCAGTTGTTATACTTAATAAGATTAATAGTGTCCGCATTCAAATAGTTGGCTAAACGATTAAATAAATCCCGCCTGATTATTCTTTACCAAATAATCAGATATCCAAGGTCAAAAATATCAAAAAAAGGCATATCGGTTAAAAAACCCGGTATCCGGCATAAACTTACCGACTGAAATCTGTAATAAAAAGGAGTTATAACGCAAAAACCCTCGTTTAAACATGCAACAAGCAAGTATGCAGTGTATTCAAAAGGCTTATTGCGGTTTGCAGTAAATCCAGACATGCCCAAGTGTTAAAACATACATAATTAATGTAAACGACCAACACATATTAATTTCACCATTTTCTGGTTTTTCTATTTTATTGCTACTCAATTTCCTATTTCCTTATAAGGTTTACAGGTCGTATTTCAATAACTTAGTTTGCAGTGAGTAAATTGTTAATGTTTTATGAGCAACTTATTAACTAAAACGGCCAACTCTGTATGATCCAGTGCAATAAATAGCAAGGTATTTATATCGTTACTGTTTAGCATGGAGTCGTACAACATAATAGAAAAAATATCTGGAACTGCCCCTGGCTGCCTTGAGGCTATTGCCATTATCTAGGCATTTTAGCTTTCAAAATGATAGGTTTTTATAAAAAATACCTATGTATTGAAAAGTTATCCAGTATTTTTGTAAATTGCAAGTATTATAGTAAAAATAATCTGTATTTCTTAACTTAACAATGTTATGTATTCTAGATTTACATGCAAGTTACCTAGTAATTTAATGGTGCATTTTTGTTGCCTTTTATTATGCATAACATGTTTTTCAATTAAAGTACAATGCCAGGCACCGGAAATACTTTGGGAGCATGGTTATGGAGGTGCAGAAGATGATAGAGCAATGCATATCCTTAAAACATTTGATCTAAATTATTTGATTGTCGGATACGGTAATTCAGTTGATGGAGATTTCACTGGTAACCATGGATCACTGGATATCAATATTGTTAAAACAAATACATATGGTGAAGTTATTTGGACCAGATCCTATGGTGGCAGCAATATTGAATATGCATATTCCGCTTGCCAGGCAATTGATAGTGGTTATATTATTGCAGGTAAGAGTTACTCTTTTGATGGTGACCTTACAGGCAACAATGGGAATAGTGATATGTGGATATTTAAAATCAATGATAGTGGGGATATAATTTGGCAATTCAATTATGGAGGTTTGCATAACGAGACTCCTGGCTCTATAATTCAAACTGGCGATGGAGGCTATATGATTACTGGTAGCTCGCAGTCTAATGATGGAGATGTCATTGGCCATCACGGAGCGAGTGGAGTTCGGGATATTTGGTTACTTAAACTTGATCAATCAGGAAATTTAGTGTGGAATAAATGTTTGGGTTCCACCGGAACTGACGATTCAGAACAAATTATTTCAACACTTGATGGCAATTTTATCTTGATAGGTGATACTAACGGTTCAGACGGTGATATTAATTTTACTTATGGGGGCTACGATATATTAATATTAAAGATTTCACCCGATGGTGAACTTATATGGAGTAAGAATTTCGGAGGTTCTAATGCTGATTATGGATTACGAATAAAGGAGTTGCTTGATGGGAGACTTGCCATTGTATCGGATACACAATCTGATGACGGGTTGGTTGTCACTAACCATGGCCTTACCGATTTATGGCTATTTTCAATTGATTCAGAAGGGAACTTTTTGTGGGGTAAAACCTATGGGGGTATTGGCATAGAAACTGCATCAGATTTGCTTATTATGAATGAAAATCAGTTTATTGTTTCCGCTTCAGCAACTCTAGAAAGTGGTGATGTTGACCTAGTTTTTGGAGAAGGAGATTATTGGATTTTAGGAATTGACACGGTTGGAGAAATTTTATGGCAAAAAACAATAGGAGGGTCATTGACTGACTTCCCGGTTTCGAGTCTAAAAGTTAACGAAGAGGAAATTGTAATCTCAGGATATTCAAATTCATCTGATTATGATGTAACCCCTACCTATGCATCCTATAACATGTGGACAGCCAAGTTGGCTTTTTGCAATACAACCTATTACGCAGATTATGATGAAGACGGTTACGGGAATATTGATTGGCAGGTAATTGCCTGTTTGCCTCCTGATGGTTTTATTTTGGATAGCACGGATTGCAATGACTTCGATGCAGATATACATCCATTTGTTGCTGATGTATGCAATACAATTGATGATAATTGCAATGGCCTGACTGATGAAGATGCTGTTTTTACAACTTACTATGCGGACGCAGATGGAGACACCTTCGGCGATGCACTAGTGGATACTTCAATATGTAGCATACTAGTTGGGTTTGTAGAGAATAATCTTGATTGTCAGGATGCTGATGCATTCATAAACCCCATCTCAACTGAAATATGCAATGCCATTGATGATGATTGTAACACATTAATCGATGACGGGTTGTTATTTTATACGCTTTTTGCTGATGCGGATGGCGATACTTATGGCGATATAAATACTGACACCATTGTATGTATGGATATAGCAGGATTTATTTCAGACTCTGCAGATTGCGATGACTCCAATCCCTACATTTTCCCGGGTGCTGCTGAATTATTAAATGGCTTGGATGATGATTGTGATCAGTTAGCAGATGAAGGGTTAACCGTAGAAACCGCTGCATTAACTATTTCAATCTACCCAAATCCTACTCTTAATCAGGTTATGATTGCATACCCATTTGAAGCGCCCTATGAGATAATTCTCTTTGATGCTATCGGACAATTGATATTTAAAGAATTTGTGTATGATGCCAATTGGCAATTGAGTATGGAAGGTTATGCGGCAGGTATATATACCATCAGTATAACATCAGAGCAGATTAGTTTTGTAACACAATTAATCAAGCACTGAAATCTCAGAAATAAGTGTAATATCTAATGTACCAAATGGCAAAAGATTCGAACTTGTCAGCATAAATACATCATATTACGCTGACGCCGGCAACTTAATCGCCATCACATATTGAATACCCGGCAACGCACTTTCAGCCTTAATGGCTTTTCCTTCGAGAGAGGATTTGATGTATAAATTGATGTACGCATATCCACCTTTTACATCCAATACATGAATTTTATTTAATTCATCAACCGTAAAGGTGATAATCACATTATTGGCATCCGGTTGGGGTAAAATTTCTGCTATAGACGCTTTGCGCTCAGCTTCTTTACCGGAATACTGTTGTTTAGCTGTTTCATCCACAATCAATTGAGCCTTGCGCACTAAATCTTCACCATCACAATCAGGTCCGGCGGCGAATACTGACAAGCTGCCGATGCTTAGGAGGAGGAGTAAAAGGGTCAGTTTACGCATATCGTGGTTTTGGGCTATGTGAAATTAACAGTTTTATGATACAGTGCTAAGGAATTAACGCTATTTAACCATTAGTCGTATAACAAGTCATAAAGTTACAGGCAGTTCAACATTTTTTTTCAGGGGAATCGACAAACAGGGTATATTTCCCGACGAATTGTTAAAATTGTGAGGTATCATGGCACAGGAGCATGTTTTTATCAGACCGGCAAATGGCAACGACGCTGCCCAACTTGCACTTCTGGCTGCTCAAACCTTCCACAAAACCTATGCCGATTTTAACACATCAGCCGACATGGATTTTTACCTGTCGACCCATTTCACCCCGGAGGCCATTGCAAAAGACCTTGAAACCCCTGACGTTAACTACTATTTACTATTCGCCGGCACACAATTAGCGGGATACATAAAACTACAAGTGGCAGATACACCGTATATAGAGGCAAACACCGGCCTTGAGGTGTCGCGATTCTATGTTGATCAGGCACACCAGGGGGCGGGCTATGGAAGAATGCTGATGAATCAGGCTGAGGTAAATGCACGCATGCTAAACAAGCAGGTTATCTGGTTGAGTGTCTGGAAGCGAAACCCCCGCTCGGTTAACATTTATACCAGCCTCGGTTATACTATTGTCGGGGAAACCATTTTTCAGCTTGGCTCTGATGCCCAGGAGGATTATATCATGATAAAAAGGCTTTAACATGCACCTCAGCATCATCATACCTACATTGAATGAGAGTGGATTTCTGGATAGAACCCTGAAATGCCTTACCGCCCAGGCGCACCACCCTGTAGAAATCATTGTAGTAGATGGTGGCAGTACTGATGCTACGGAATCGATTGCCAAACAGTTTCCGGTTACCTGGCTGGTAGCACCCCGAAAAGGCAGGGCCATACAAATGAATTTTGGAGCAGCCCGTGCCTCCGGCGATGTGCTCTTCTTTTTGCATGCAGATTGTATACCGCCCGAACATTTTTACAGGCATATTCAGCAAGCTATTGATGCAGGGAGTCAGGCGGGTTCATTCCGCTATCGATTCGATAAACCGGGACTATTGTTGCGCCTGCAAACCTGGTTTATCCGATTTCCGGGACTGGTATTCCGGGGTGGAGATCAGGGACTTTTTATTACGAAAAACCTGTTTCAGACAATCGGCGGCTACCGGGAAGAGTTTGTGGTGATGGAGGATTATGATATCATCCGGCGCATTAAAAAACACGCAAAACCCGCACTTTTGCCACAACACGCCATAGTTTCCGCGCGAAAATATGCCTGTAACAACTGGCTGCAGGTGCAAATTGCCAATGCTGTCGCGATGACCATGTTTTTGAGCGGGCGATATTCACCGGTGCGGATACAATCAACCTACTACCGACTTATCCGCCATCCGAAAGCCGATTAGGGATTTATCTATCTTTGCGCCCATGTTTGCGGGTAAAGTCATTTGGATAACCGGAGCCTCATCGGGCATTGGTGAAGAACTGGCCTATCAGCTTGCGGCAAAAAAAGCAAGTCTGATTCTGAGTGCCCGTCGCGCTGTAGAACTGGAACGTGTGCGCGAACAATGTAAAACCCTCACCCAACAAGTTGCGATCTTACCACTTGATTTAGCCGATAATGCAAGTCTCCCGCAAAAAGCATTAGAAGCAGAAGCCATATTTGGTCGAATAGATATATTAATTAACAGCGGCGGCATCAGTCAGCGCGATACTATGCTCAACACCATTCCCGAAGCCGAAGCGCGACTCATGCAGGTTAATTTTACCAGTGTGACTACTTTAACCAGAGCTGTTCTGCCGGGAATGATTGCCCGTAAAGAAGGACGCATTGTATTGATGAGCAGCGTAGCCGGAAAAATCGGCGTACCCAACCGAACAACTTATAGTGCTACAAAGCACGCACTCATAGGCTATTTTGATGCTTTGCGTGCGGAATTAAAAATTGCAGGACACCCGATTTATATTCACATCATGGTACCCGGATTTATTCACACCAATATTTCAGTGCATGCCGTAAAGGGCGATGGCAATCCGCAGGGTGTTATGGATCCGGGACAAGAAAAAGGAATGCCCGTTGAAAAATGTGTACAACAGATGATTCGCGGCATGGAGAAAAATAAAAAAGAAATACTCATTGGCGGAAAAGAAATTCTGATGACCTATTTCCGTCGGTTTATTCCGGGCTTGTATTATTATCTCATTACACGCGTTGCAACTAAATAAGTAAAAGAAACAGCAGTATGTCTAACAAACCCATTATTTCAGGTATTCAGCAAATTGGTATTGGAAATCCATATGTACACGAAGCATGGAGATGGTATCGTGAAAAATTCGGTATGGATGTAAAAATATTTGAAGAAGCTGCTGAAGCAAATTTAATGCTACCTTATACAGGCGGCATGCCACATAAACGACATGCCGTACTAGCCATCAATATGAATGGCGGTGGTGGATTCGAAATCTGGCAATATACTTCACGCAAACCTGTAGCTCCTGCATTTCAAATTCAATATGGCGATTTGGGTATTTATGCATGTAAAATGAAAAGTCGCGACGTACAAGCTACTTATCAGTTCTTGCAAAAAAAAGGTGTTGAATTACTGGGCACCGTAACAAACGACCCAATAGGTAAACCACATTTTTATTTGAAAGATTTATACGGCAATGTATTTGAAATAGTAGAAGGCGATAGCTGGTTTGGAAAAACACCCTACACAACAGGCGGCGCATTTGGCGCGGTAATGGGTGTTACGGATATCGAACGTTCTAAAAAATTCTACGGAGATATTTTAGGTTTTGATACGGTTGTTTATGATAAAACCGACACCTTTGCAGATACTGCTGTATTAGACGGCGGCCATGTGCGTTCTCGTCGCGTATTGTTAGCGCAATCTCAAAATCGTCGCGGTCCCTTCAGCAAATTATTAGGCAACGGCACGATTGAATTAGTTCAAATTTTTGACCGCACGCCAAACAAAATTTTCAAAGACCGTTTCTGGGGCGACCTTGGATTTATTCATATGTGTTTTGATATCCAGGGCATGGATAAAATGAAAGCTCTGTGCACAGAAAAAGGTTATCCATTTACGGTAGATAGCGGCAATCATTTCGACATGGGCGAAGCCGCAGGACATTTCTCCTACATCGAAGACCCGGATGGTGCACTCATCGAATTTGTTGAAACACATAAAGTACCCATCCTAAAAAAATTCGGCTGGTACCTCAACCTCAAAAAACGCAACCCCGAACAACCTCTACCCAATTGGATGCTGAAAGCGATGGGCTTGAATAGGGTGAAATAGTGAGTGGTGAGAGGAGGAATAAGGAATGAGGAATGAGGAATAAGGCTATACTTACCGTCTCACAGTCTTACCGGCCTCGTGCATTTAATTGCCACTACATGGAGAAACAATTAAAATAAAAGTTAACTCCCTGGGTATTTTCCACACCTGCATTTCACGTCGACACCTCGACACGTCGACACCTTAATTCAATTTCACCTGCATTAAAACCGGCTGATGATCAGAGTAATCGAATCCCATATTCATTGT
Source organism: Bacteroidota bacterium (assembly GCA_029571985.1). Classification (GTDB taxonomy): domain Bacteria; phylum Bacteroidota; class Bacteroidia; order Chitinophagales; family BACL12; genus UBA7236. The sequence goes on from JAKQVC010000132.1 coordinate 150,009, forward strand.
TTTTATTTTTTGCAATTCGATATTGGGAGATATCAGATAGAAATCGATAATGGTGCGGAAGGTATTTTCATCCAATGGCGTTTCGAGATGTCGGTTCGTTGGCACATCCGGATCATAGGGCCATAACCATCCTTCTGAGGCATAGTCAAACGACATGGCGGGCGGCATAAATCCATCATAACCATTTACCGGTTTAAATTTATCAAATTGAAAATTCGGCGGACATTGATTCCAGTCGCCACCGGCAATTACATAATTGCCTTTTGCATACTCAGCATCCACAAATTTTTTCAGGAATTGCATTTCACCATCCTTAATTTCACCTGTTTCATCGTAGGCTGAATTATGCGTATTAATTAATACAAGCTCTTTACCATCAGCCAACGGATAACGCTGGGCCAAAAAACATCTGTCGAGGAAAAAAATACGTGTCGGCCACGGAAATGAACCCGGATATTGGTGGCGCATTGACTCAGTTGGAGTATATTTCGAATAGGTGGCCACACCGCCATACACTTTTCCCATTGGTCTGGTATACGGAACCGGCACAAAATTGACATCATAATTTAATCCGAAGGATGCACTGTATCCTTTTAGCACATGATTTAATTCACGGTACATATCCACCTCATAACTGCGACGGGAGTTTCGGTCTATTTCCTGGATAAGTATAAAATCGATGGAATCATTATTCGCAATAAAACCACTGATGCCGGCAAAATAAGATTTCCATTTATCCTCCGGTGCGCGCACGGTTTTACCGCCGTCGTAAAAGAAATCCATTTCCTTTCCTAAGCCGCCATAACCGATATTCCAGGTTAATAAGGTTACCACAGAATCCATCGTGGAAGATGCGGCTGCCTTGCCTTTTATTTCAGCGTTTTCCGACGACCCCGGTTCCGGTTTATACTCAGTAACCGTACCATAAATGATGACACCGGCCAAATACAAAACGACTGCTAAAACCAGCCAGCCTGCAATTTTTAAAAATGGTTTGATGCGCTTCATGCGGTGAAGATAAAAGGATTGTCGGGAGCTTCCTTAATCAGTCCGTATTAAATTTGTATTTTCGGCACCATGCAACACCAAACCTATAGCTGGAAACAGCGGGCAGGACAGGAAATTTTCGCCCAATCATGGCATGCAGATGCACCTGCAAAGGCCATTTTTGTCATCATCCACGGACAAAGCGATCACAGCGGCCGTTTCACCACAATGGCCGAATGGATGACACAAAAAGGCTATGCCGTTTATGCGGCCGACCTGATTGGTCACGGCAAATCAGGGGGGAAACGCGGACACATGTTGCATTTTGAGGAATATCTGGAAACCGTTGAGGCGCTTATCGATAAGGCTAAATCTGCACATCCCGACTTGCCTGTGTTTTTATATGGTCAGAGTATGGGCGGTAATGTGGTGATTAATTATGCCTTTACCAACAAACAAGGTATTCGCGCCTGTATTGCCTCATCACCCTGGGTGCGATTGGCTTTTGAACCACCGGCTTGGAAAGTATTATTAGGTAAATGGATGCGCTCCATTTATCCGGCACTTGCACAACCTACCGGATTAAATGCTGCACATTTATCGCATGATGCACAAATTGTTCAGGCGTATCAACAGGATCCGCTGGTGCATGGTAAAATTACGGCATCCGCCTTCTTCGAAACCCTGCAAGCCGGTATTCATATTCCGGATAAAGCATCATCCTTGCAAGTGCCCATGCTTATTATGCACGGCTCCGCCGATCAACTTACCAGCAGCGTCGCATCCAAAGCTTTTGCCGATTTGCGTCCCGACCTCATTACCCATATCCTGTTTACCGATTGGTTTCATGAATTACACAATGAACCGGAAAAAGAAAAAGTATTTAATACAATAGAACAATTTATTCAACAAAACCTGTAATATGGATAATAAGTTTTTGCTTTCCATCCGCATAGTTTTTTTAGGTGTATTTATCGCACCCGTAATTTTTTTATGCGTAGTGCTCGCCATGCAAAAAGATATTGCCCGACCACTCACCCGTGCAGATGATCCTTTTTTGTATATAGTCATCATTGTAGCCACCATGGCCGTGATCAGTTCTAACATGCTGTATCGCCTGCGACTACCTGCTGTAAAGGCCCTGACATCAAATTCCGAAAAATTGGCGGGATGGCGCACCCTCTTTATTGTCAGGCTGGCAATGATAGAAGGTGCCACCCTGTTTGCTATTGTGGCATTACTTTTGCAGGAGTGTCAGATATACCTCTATATTGCTGCGGCATTGATAGGTGTACAAACATTGAATTTTCCTAAACCTTCTTCTATTCAAAACGATATAGAATTAAATTAAATCGCATGCAAAAATTTACCTGGGTATTATTTCTTTTCAGCTTAATTGCGCTGAGCTCTTGTGATGATAAAACATTATCATGCGGAGAAACACTCATTGAAATATCCGATGCAGCGCAAAATTGGAATTCTTCAACTGCGGATTGTGAGACGTATTTAAATGCGATGCAGCGTTATATTGATGATGATTGTGCGGGTACTTCTTCTTTGGATGATTATCAGTCGATTATTGATACTTTGAATTGTCCTTGATTGAATGCGAACAAATGTTGTATGTAAATGCAGGGGCCGGGAAGACTCGAAGACGGTAAGGGGTAATACGATTTAAATTGCATTTAACTTGACCGAAGGTCATTTGCATTTGTCCCACTACTCACTACCCACTACTCACTACCATCCCTCCCGAAGCCAAACACCCAATCCCCAAATCAATGCTAAATAAATTCATCTTATCAATTGATCAAGGCACAACCAGCTCCCGAAGCATTGTGTTTGATGCGCAGTTTAATGCTGTTGCTGCGAGTCAGCGGGAGTTTGCGCAGTATTTTCCGCAGCCGGGGTGGGTGGAGCATGATGCGGAGGAGATTTGGGCGAGTCAGTGGGAGACGATTTTGAAAGTTGTTAGTGAGGTGGGTGCGGAGCAGATATCAGCCATTGGTATTACGAATCAGCGGGAGACCGTTGTGGTGTGGGAAAAGGCAACAGGAAAACCTATTCATAATGCAATAGTGTGGCAGGATAGAAGAACGGCGGAGATATGTGAGCAGATTAAACAACAAGGGCACGAAGCCTATATCAGAGAAAATACGGGATTGGTTATTGACGCCTACTTTTCGGGCACAAAAATTAAATGGATTTTAGATCATGTTGCAGGTGCGCGCGAAAAAGCAGAGCGCGGCGAATTATTATGCGGCACGATAGATACCTGGTTGATATGGAAATTAACAAATGGCAAAGTGCATGCAACAGATGCTTCCAATGCATCGCGCACGATGTTATTCAATATTCAAACAGGTGCTTGGGATAAACAGTTATTAGATATACTCCATATTCCGGCATCGCTTCTGCCGGTGGTTAAAAATTCGCATGATGATTATGGTGGCGCGGTGATTAATGATATTGCAATTCCCATTCGCGGTGTTGCAGGCGATCAGCAGGCAGCTTTATTCGGTCAACAATGCGTGCAACCCGGTATGGTGAAAAATACTTATGGCACCGGATGCTTTATGCTCATGCATATTGGCGATATGCCTGTCATCAGCAAAACAGGATTATTAACAACGGTTGCCTGGCAATTAAACGGAAAATTAACGTACGCTTTAGAAGGTTCGGTATTTATTGCCGGTGCTGCCATTCAATGGTTGCGCGATAGTTTGCAAATTATTCAGGATAGTGCGGAAACTGAGGCGCTTGCCAAATCCTTGTTTTCAAATGATGGTGTATATTTTGTTCCGGCATTTACAGGATTAGGTGCGCCGCATTGGGATATGTATGCACGCGGCACAATTACAGGCTTAACACGAGGTACCGGAAAAGCACATATTGCACGTGCCGCCTTAGAAGCCATCGCCTACCAAACCCGCGATATTCTGGATGCCATGCAACGCGATACCGGCATATCCATTAAAACATTAAAAGTTGATGGTGGTGCAACAGCAAATAACTGGCTGATGCAATTTCAAAGTGATATTTTACAAACGGCAGTAATTCGTCCGGCCAACCTCGAAAGCACTGCCCTAGGCGCGGCATTATTGGCAGCCAACACCAGTAATTTTACTGCACAGGAAAGCACACAATTCCATCCACTTATTTCGTTGACGACTGCAGATGATTTGTATTTTGCATGGAATGCTGCGGTGCAGAAATGTAAGTCGATAGATTAATCTATAGAGATTTCATTCAATCACAATCGACTTAGTTTGAATCGACGTTTTGCCAACTTCAACACTTACCCAATAAAGTCCGGGAGCGAACAGTTCTGTATTTATCGTAATGTGCTCTGTGCCTGAAGTCACTTGTTGTTCCAAAATAATTGCACCCAAATGATTTAGTACACGAACTACATCAATTGTATTTACAGGAAACTGGAGGGTAACAAACGCATCAGCAGGATTTGGAAAAATATTGATGGATATGTGTTCAGTTTCTACAATTGCCGTTTCCAGAAAATCGCAATCTTCCTCAATAAACTTAACGAGCCCTAATTGATCGTCTTCATAACATTTTAAGAGTCCGGGAAAATTACCGTCAAAAGCGCCTGGGTTAAACCATTGGGTAGGATATCCTAAAAAACCGATTTCTTCAATAAACTCATTGCTGTTCCAGAAAAATGCATATTCATCAGAGCAATTATAGGTAACAGGATTCAAGAAAAAGTGCTTTAATAGCACGCCTGCTATTGTAGTATCTGAAAGACTGTCGACCACAAAATATCTATATTGATCGCAGTCCACAAAACCTGCCGCCGGATAAACCACCGATGCAATGGTATCCCCCACCGTGGCATTCTGGTCAAAATACTCGTATCCTGTGTGCGTAGTAACATCGTAAAAAGTTATCACCCCGTCTAATTCATGAAAACAGCCAATAAATTTTGTCTCGGTGTCATCCAGTGTGATATATATTTTATCACGCATCATTTTGGTATAGGTGAGTCCGTCGATGATAGTATCCTCTTCCACATAAATACGGTAGTTTGCAATTGGCGGACCATTGGCGTTGTATTCGGTAATCCAGGATTCTGCCCCGATTGGGAAGAAAGGTTCGAATTGAGCGAAAACGCCTGTTGATGATACAACGAAGCATACAATCAAAGCCGGAATTCTCATGGTTAAATTTAGCATATTTTGACTTGATCTGCAAGGCAATGCACATATTCAAAGCGCCTGAATGCTAATTCAACTCTTTTTCCAGCCATTCGATATAGTTAAAATACATGTGCAGAACCCTCCCCTCACCTGTCTGCATAGCAATACCTTTTAATTCCGCATGTAAATCAAGAAAGCGCCTTTCAATTGTTTGTTTATCCACTTGCAACAGCAATTGTTTGAAGAAGTGCAGGATGCTCACTTCGACTTTATATTTCAAATTCTGCTTGCGCATATACCTATAGGTCTGACGCACTAATGATGGCAGCAGGACAGCATGTTGCAGCTTATAATGAATAAGTATATGCAACAGTCTGACATGCACCTGCATGGAAACCTGACTATGTAAATAAGGTGCATTCAGCAAATCGAAAGCCATATCCTGTGCTTTTTCATATTCGGCATGTTGCAGGGCATACACTAACAAGGCAAAATTCGTATCAAAGTATAATGAAGGTATTACCATTTCGACTCCTAACTCATCCTTAATTTTTGAAAACGCCTGATGGTTAAACACAGTAGGTGACTCAAAACGCAAAAGCACTGCCTTAATAAAGCATATTACCGCATGCATGAATTTTTTCTCGTATTCAGATTTTGGTGCCAACGTGGCGATGATATCCAGGATATTTCTAACGTTTTCCGGCTTACCGGCCTGAATCATTAAAGATGCCAGATTATACAATGCAGCAACATAACTCAGCAATTTGTTCATAGCCCGCAGGTCCAGGCTTTCCATTAATTTAATCGTAGATTCCTGATACACGATGGCATTTTCAATCTCATCATGCATGAGATAAATATTCGAAATGGCCGCGTATAATAAATTCCTCTCCGCAAAATCTGTAATGGCTTCCTCACCGACTGTAAGTAATTCATTCAAAAGCAGTCTGCTTTCTGCAGCAATAAATGCATCCCGCAGTGGCATAAAAACATTCGACCAATAAATTGATTTTACATGCGCTTTTCTGATTTTTTCTTTTCGTTGCATATTATGCAATACGGTCAACACTTTATCCGAGACCGCAGTGGTTTCGAAAAATCTTTTCTCCTCCGGTAGTCCTTTGTTAAGCTGATCCCATTTATGCAATAAAAGAATTTGGTAGGGATGCATTTGATGTTGTTCAGCCTTTAACAATGACTTTTGCAAGAGTGCAAGACTTTGATTCCGCAATCCTTTTTCATGTAACAATTCAATAGTATCTAGGGCAGATCTCAACTGTTTACCAATATTGTTATCGCCCCGAAAAGCATGCAAACTATTCATCAGCTGCCTGCTTAAATGCGTCCTCACGCTTTTTAATTGATTCGGTTGTTGATTAAATTTCTGATAAATCAGTTCTTCGTTTAATACCGGCATTTTAACCAATGTATCAAACAGGGCTATCATACCGGATTGTTCTTTGTCGCGAAAGCCCGCCACATATTTTTTGAAGTAGCCCCTTTCAGCCGGGTCCATTGCCTGAACCAGTTCATGGATATTTCGCCAACCTTTTCCCATTCCGAAATATACGTTTTTTATACTATAAATGCATATTTATAAGCTATTTATTTGGTTTTAGGCAATTCCGTAATATACTTTCTAAGGTTAATTAGGATTGCTACAGCCACCTCTAAACCTGATTTTTGGCCTTCAACTAAAAGCAAAACCAATGAAAAACTTCATGTATTTAACCGGGCTGTTTTTGCTGATTACCGTACAAACGGCCACCGCACAAGGCATTGCTCCTGAAATCGACTGGGAAGCGCATTATGACGTTCCTACAGGAGGAGTTGGATTTATGGACTATACCGACGATTTTATTGTCGGACTTTCTTCCGTTCCAGGGGGAAGTGCCGCCAATTTTTTTGATGATGCAGGAGTTGAAATAATAATGCCTGAATTATATGGTGTTGAATGGGTTGAACCTGTTTCAGTTAATACACAATCTTTATCACACACCTATTTTGTTAGCCTACAGGCTACTTCAAATTTGCTTACATATACTGCTTTAGAAAACGCAACACATTTGTTTGACGGGGACAGTCTTTGGTTGCCCGCAACCAATTCGTGGATACAAACTATAGAATTTGCAGTAATCCCCGGAGAAACTGTTGATCAATTATATATCACAGGCATGGCATTTAATCATGTGCTGAATAAAAATGTTTGTGTAGTTAAACGCCTGGATTATGACAAGTCAATCCAGTCATTTGCAGAATATGAAGAAATTGCATTTATTTTTTCATCTAAAAACACCTATCCCACCGACATGCTCATATCACCTTCCGGGCATATATTTATATGGGGATATTATGATAAAAATCCGGCAGGAACAACTCACGATTTATTCCTAACCAAAATGAGCACAGGTGGCGATATCATTTTCTCCAAAACATTCGCCAGTTATAGCGGACAGGATGATATAGCGTCACATCTTGTAATCGACAATAGCGGTTATGTGTATGGTCTTTCACAATCAACAGACAATGTTGCACCATTTTCTCAGCACATTGCCGCATTCCGAATAAATCCGAATAACGGAAAATCAGTTTGGGTAAAACGCTTTGGCGTTGGATCGGAGGGATCTGAAGTTGCCTACTGTGCGGATGGAAACAATGCCGGTACCGGGCTGGCATTCGGTGGTAATGTTTCTGATGGCGCAGGTGGCAGAAATGCAAAGGTTTGGCGATTGGATCAGAATGGTAACACCATCTGGAATAAAACAATCAGTTTTGGTCCAACCGGAACTACCGAAGCATGCAGAGGTGTCGCTTTCAGTCCATATTCGGGTGATGTATATATCACTGGTATTAGCGGCCCGCATTATTTCATCGCCTGTATGGCCTCAACCGTAAATACGTATATATGGGCTCCAGAAACAAGAAACATAACCGGCGATGCAATTGACGCACCCATGCAAATCGGGTTTAACGACAGCGCAGTATTTACTATTGGTGGAAATTGCGATAATGGCGGATCAACCGAGGGCGCTATCTTATATTACAATGAGGTTCCGGAAAAAATCGGAGCGACTGAACCAGGTGCTATTAAGCTTTTCCCAAATCCAACCTCCGATATCGTACACATTCAAACAAATGAAAAAGTTGGAACTGTATTCGTTTTCGATGTTTATGGAAACTGTGTGCAAACCGTGCAAATTAATGCAGAGGTAACACAAATTAATCTGCACGATGTTCCTTCCGGCACCTATTATTTTAAAATAGAAACGAATGGCACACTTCAACAATTAAAGTGCGTCAAATTGTAAACTATACCCATGTAAGTATACATGAAGTACCGGTGAGACCCTTGTCCACCGGTTTTTTTATGCTGAAAAGGAGGGAAACTGTCTCTACCGGTTGAAACAGATTGAATATTGCCCTTTCCCACCCTGTACCGTATCTTTGCACCCGCAAATTGACAATTATGAACTACGATGTAATAGTATTGGGCAGTGGCCCGGGAGGATATGTAACTGCTATCAGGGCTTCACAACTGGGTTTGAAAACAGCTATCGTGGAGCGCGCTGAGCTGGGCGGCATCTGTCTGAACTGGGGTTGTATCCCTACCAAAGCGCTTTTGAAAAGTGCCCAGGTATTCGAATACATGAAACACGCTGCTGATTACGGTATCACCGTTTCTGATGCAAAAGCAGATTTCGGGGCGATGGTAAAACGGAGTCGCGACGTAGCAGGCGGCATGAGCAAAGGCGTACAGTTTCTGATGAAGAAGAATAAAATTGAGGTGATTGAAGGAAACGGCGTAGTGAAAGCAGGCAAATCTGTTGAAGTAACAAAAGCAGATGGCACAAAACAAACCATCTCTGCAAAACATATCATTATTGCTACCGGTGCACGTAGTAAAGATTTACCAACCATGAAACAGGATGGTAAAAAAATTATTGGATACCGCGAAGCCATGACATTACCTATGCAGCCAAAGAAAATGGTTATTGTAGGTGCAGGTGCTATCGGTGTTGAATTTGCCTATTTCTATCATTCTATCGGAACAGAAGTGACCATCGTAGAATTTATGGATCGTTTGGTTCCTGTTGAAGATGAAGAAGTATCAAAAGAATTAGCACGTCAGTTCAAAAAGAACGGCATCAATATTATGACCAGCTCAGCAGTTGAATCAGTAGATACTTCAGGCGCAGGTTGTAAAGTGCAGGTGAAAACAGCAAAAGGTGTTGAAATATTGGAATGCGATATCGTGTTGAGTGCAGCAGGTGTAGTTGCCAATATCGAAAACATCGGCCTTGAGCAGGTAGGTATTAAAACAGATAAAGGTAAAATCGTTGTAGATAAATATTATCGCACGAATATTGATGGCTATTACGCCATTGGTGATGTTACCCCTGGACCAGCATTAGCGCACGTTGCGAGTGCAGAAGGTATTACTTGTGTTGAAGCAATTGCGGGACATCATCCTGAAGCCATCGACTACGGTAATATTCCGGGATGCACCTATTGCTTCCCTGAGATTGCGAGCGTGGGTATGACAGAAGCGGCAGCCAAAGCAGCAGGTCACGAAATAAAAGTTGGCAAATTTCCATTTACCGCATCCGGAAAAGCAAAAGCCGGTGGTACACCTGAAGGTTTTGTGAAAGTAATTTTCGATGCCAAATACGGTGAATTCCTCGGCGCACATTTAATCGGTGCAAACGTAACGGAAATGATTGCTGAAGTAGTTGCAGCACGCAAACTCGAAACAACAGGTCACGAAATCATCAAAACCATCCACCCACATCCAACCATGTCAGAAGCCATCATGGAAGCTGCAGCAGCGGCGTACGGCGAAGTGATTCATTTGTGATGGTATCGTAAAGCAAGTATCGAGACCTGGATTTCGCTCCGGAGGGTAATTTTCGAATTGGTAGTGAGTAGTGGGTAGTGAGTAGTGAGTAGTGAGACAATGCAAATCGACTTCGTCGAGGGGGTATGCTGTTAAATTATTAATCGTTTTCCAGGATGCTCATATAATTGTTGGATGCTGTTTAATTTGATGAATCCATTTTCTGGCAACTCAGAATACTTATCTCTTACCTAAATATATTGCCTCAAAAAAACTAATTCTCCCCCAAAAAGGCCAAAGGCCAGCCCTGCATTAGTCCCACTACTCACTACCCACTACCCACTACCTTTTGATAGAGGAGTGAGGTATGATGCATTTAATCCATATCACAGAGGACAAAATCGCTCACTTGCATTCGCACATGAACACCTGAACACATGAGCACCCGAACACTTTGTTATTTGTTGGAAGCTTTTACTCCTTTCACAAAATCAGTAATCAGGTAAGCGACTAATTTTCCGGTTTTATTATCTACTTGTTTGTGTGCCAGAACCGGGGCGCCTTCTGCTATGTGGAGGTAGGCGGCATCGAGATTTTCGGCACAATGCCAAACAAATTTGCGCACATCTACGGGTAACATACCACTAGGTGTACGTGCGCTTACGGGGACGTTTTGGATACTATCTAAATCTACTTCAATACCACATGGTGCCTGTGCAACGAAATCGATGCATCGTTTCAGCGCATCAAAATAATTTACAGATTCACGTACAAAAATATCATCATAGGTTTCAAATAGCAGCGCTTCCGGAAACCGATTAAATAATTCGAGCGCAGAATAAATATTATACGCCTCATGCATGCCAAAAACCGCATACTTTTTTAATGCACCCTCTTGCCAGGCATAGTGAAATCCGTTGCCACTATGTCGCCCCTGCAGCGGGCGCATATCGCTGTGCGGATCACAATTAATGACATGCACAGGTTGTTGTTTTGCTTGTGCTGTGGCTTTAATTAATGGGTAAGCATTATTATGTCCACCCCCAACCACAATAGGAATTTTCCCGGCAGCCACAATCACTTCAATAACAGCTTGCACCCGGATATCCACTTCCGAAACCAATGCTCTTGCCTGATGTACATCCGCCTCTGATTTAAAATCCAATACTGCCGCACGTTCCATCAGGTCAGTCATTTGGATATGCCCCAATACCAATAATTCATGACCATCGAGGAAGGTATTACTTTGCATATTCACCAGAAAGTCGAGACTCGGCTTCCAGGCTGCATAAGCACCACCTCTACCGAAATTGGCACGTACACCGATATCTTCCGGAATTCCTAATACCACAAATTTTGCTGTTGCATCAGCGAGTCCGCTCGGCCACGATGCCGCATCGGCAAGGGTTTGCACGCGTTCACCGATTTTTGTTTCACCATGACGGCGCTTGGTGCGCGATAGGATTTCCTGTGCGGAGTATACCTGAACGTAAGACATGTAACAAAGGTACATTATTCATTTTTTGCCGGGAAGACTGTAAGACGGGAAGAAATTCAAAGTGTCGATGTGTCGACGTGTCGACGTGTCGACGTGCCGACGTGTCAATGTGTAAAATAAATAAGCCCCATCGGGGCGACACACCCACTAACAAACACGCAGCATAAAAAAACAGCCCCAGGGGGGGCGACATGCCCACTAACAAACACGGAGCACAAAAAACAGCCTCATCGTGGCGACACATCCATTAACAATCACACAGCAATAATAAAAAACAGCCCCATCGGGGCGACACATCCATTAACAAGAACACAGCAATGATAAAAAATAGCCCCAGGGGGGCGACACACCCACTAACAAGCACAAAGCAATAGAAAAACAGCCCCATCGGGGCGACACAACGGCCGATACAGAAACTCCACTTCCTATTCCTTGTAAAATGCAGGAACAGGTAAGTCGGTAAGCCGGGAAGTTGCGGTAAGAAATTCAAACGCGCATTCCGGCTTCTCGTAAACAGGAATTTGGAAATATGGGACAAGTGGCATTACCTTTGTGAATGAACGTTCATTCATATGAATCAAAAAGCACATATCACTCAAACAGCCTTGAGCCTGTTTGCTGAACAAGGTTACGGGAATACTTCTATTTCTATGATTGCACGCAAAGCCGGCGTTGCACAGGGATTGATGTACAATTTTTATCCTTCGAAGGAAGCACTCCTTACCGCAATCCTGATGGAAGGCATGGCTGATGTGCAGGAAAGCATGGTCGCTTATATACAAACACGAGATCCTAAAGCAGCTCTGCGCCATCATATTCAAAGCACGGTGCGCACAGTGGTTGCGCGACAGGAATTCTGGCGACTTTTTCACGCTATTCGCACGCAAAAAATAGTGCAGGATATTTTAGGCGAGCCTTTCCGTGCGGCATCGGCTTCCATTGTAAAAACACTCGCCACTAACCTCCGCAAATTACAGTATCCGAATCCAACTCAGGAAGCGCGTTTACTTTTCGCTCAAATTGATGGTATGGTCGGATTATATCTGCTCGATCCAAAAGGATTTGATTTACATAAAATGCAAAAACAACTTTTAAAAAAATACGCGTGATGAAAAACTACTGGCTGGATACCCACCTCTACCCTTTCGAACCACATCATATAGTATGTAACGGACATCGCTATCATTATGTCGACACCGGCACAGGACCCGTACTGCTTTTTGTGCATGGTACACCCTCCTGGAGTTTTGAATTCAGGACGGCTATTCAACAACTATCTTCAAGCTACCGATGCATTGCCGTTGATCATATCGGCTTTGGGTTATCGGATAAACCGGAGCAGTATGCATATAGTTTAGACAATCATGTCGCAAATCTCAAACAACTGATGGATGAGTTACACATCGCATCCTTTACCGTAATTGCACATGATTTTGGAGGACCAATCGGGTTGCGATTAGCGTGCTCGATGCCGGAACGTGTGCAGCATATTATCCTGGCTAATACCTGGTGTTTTAGTGCAGAGCATGAACCTGAGTTTAAAAAACTGCGCCGCGTACTAAAGAGTCCGTTGTTGCCTTTTCTGTATCGTCAGCTTAATTTTTCTGCGAGGTTCTTGTTGCCTGCAGCATTTGGTAATAAAAAACATTTAACGGCTGCCATACATAAACACTATACAGCTCCCTTTTCGCGTGCATCCGAACGCAATGGAACTTTGGCTTTTGCAAAATCTTTGTTACATGACCAACGGTGGTTTGCAGAAACAGGAGAACAATGTGCGGTGCTGCGCGATAAGCGTGTTTTGCTTTTATGGGGGATGAAAGACTCTTTTATTACGCCTAAATACGCTGACAAATTAATGCAGATGTTTCCACATGCTGAGCGCATATATTATCCGGAGGCAGGGCATTTTGTTTTTGAGGAAAAGGGTGAGGAGGTAAGCAGAGAGATATTGAAATTTCTTTCCTCTTGAATGGGGCTTTATTTAAGTTCAGGGAATAGTGGTCTTTTATTGGCTTTTTTTAAGGCCGGGAAGACTGTAAGACGGGAAGAAATTCGAAGTGTCGACGTGCCGACGTGTCGATGTGTCGATGTGTTGACGTGTAAAATAAATAAGCCCCATAGGGGCGACACATCCACTAACAAGCAAACAGCACAAAAAAACAGCCCCATCGGGGCGACACAACGGCTGATACAGAAACTCCAAATCCTATTCCTTGTAAAATGCAGGAACAGGTAAGGCGGGAAGTCGGTAAGGTTCGGGAAGAATTTTAAACCTGCATTCCTCTGTGTAGCTGCGCCTCTATGCGAAATCTAACAACATATATTATTCATCCATCCAAAAAAAAAGAGATGCAATAGTTGCATCTCTTTTTAATTGATTTGGAGGTGGAGATTAATCCACGTTATCGTGTAAAAACGTATTGTTCTTTTTGAGTTCGGGGCCGTTTTCGCCTTCTACTATATTGTATTTGGATACGTTTATTTCGCGGGCGTTTGGCGTTTCTTCCAACTCGATATTACGGCGCATGAAGGCAGGCACTTTTTCGATTTCATCCAAGCCGCCATTATTGAGTTTCATACTCATACTTTTTAAGCGACTGATGCGGTCGTTACCTGCACTATTTACTACCTGAATCTTATCATCGTTGGTAATAAATGTAGAGGCATCCTGACGTTGCATAGTTGATGGACGCACTTCTTCTTTGCGCAGATATATTTCTTCCTGCTCTTCTTCTTCCTCCTCCTCACGAACGAAGGTTACCGGTTCTTTTTTCAGCTCAATAACGGGCTCTTCCTGTTTTTCTGCTTCCATGATGGGTTCAGAAACTTCAGGCTGTGCTTCTGCTACCGGCTCCTCAACAATCGGTTCTATCACAGCAATCGGACGCATGTGCATTTCGATGGGCGACATGATTTCCGTTGTTTCTTCTTCCTCAGCTTCGGCAACAATTTCCACTTCGGCCACCGGCTCAATCACCGGTTCGAAAGATTTCAGGATAATTTCCGGCTCAATTTTTTTTTCGACCTCTTCAACCTGCTTTTCAGCAACCGGTTCCGCTGTTTGTGCAAACAAGCCGAAGTCAAAACTAAATTGTGCAGGATCTTCTTTCTTTACTTTTTTCTCTTCCGGTTTAGCTTCTTCTTTGCGATCGGTCAACTCGGAGTTAACAATCACTTTAGCTTCCGGACGGCTTTCTTCCTTTTTTATGGAAATGGTTTCTTCTGCCTCCTTCAGCGTTGGTTCTTCAACCGGTTTTTCGTCGAGTAACACATGCTTTTTTTGCAATAAGGCGTGTGTATCGATATGTGTGATTTTTACATTCTGACTTTTCAACCGTACAGAACGTTGTTCTTCTGTTTCGAAGCCGGTGGCAATTACGGTTACCATAATTTGATCGCCCAGCGATTCATCATTACAGTTACCCCAGATAATATCACAATCATTTCCGGCAGCTTCCTGCACGAATTCAGTAATTTCTGCGATTTCATCCATTAATACCGGTAAAGTACCACTGGTGATATTGAGCAAAATACTTCTTGCACCTGTAATATCATTATCACTCAGCAGCGGAGATTCCAATGCCGCACGAACTGCTTGCAGCGCACGATCTTCACCGCTTGCTTTTCCGGAGCCCATAATAGCAAGACCACTTCCGCGCAATACTGTTTTAACGTCTTCAAAGTCAACGTTCACATATCCCGGAACGGTAATAATTTCAGCGATACCTTTTGCTGCTGTAGCTAATACATCATCAGCGTGAGCAAAGGCTTCATTCCATGCCAGGTTACCGCACATATCGCGCAGCTTATCATTACTGATCACGAGAATGGCATCAACATAATGCTTCATCATTTCAAGCCCTTCATGCGCCTGAGATTTACGGCGCTTACCTTCAAAACCGAAAGGCACGGTAACAATACCGATGGTGAGAATGCCCATGTCTTTTGCGAGTTTCGCAATAACAGGTGCACCACCCGTTCCGGTTCCACCGCCCATACCGGCAGTGATAAATACCATTTCGGTATTTTTTTCGAGAATAGATTTTATCTCCTGCATGCTTTCCAAAGTAGCCTGCTGGCCAACACTTGGATGCGATCCGGCTCCGCGACCTTTGGTCAAAGTAGGTCCGAGTTGGATTTTATTTGGAACAGGGCTCATTTCAAGAGCCTGCTGATCTGTATTGCAGATGACAAAATTTACATCTTTAATACCCTGCAAAAACATCTGATTCACCGCGTTGGAGCCACCGCCGCCGACGCCGATTACTTTGATGATGCTGGATTGTTCTTTTGGAATATCGAAATACATAGCGCTTGTTTCGTATTAGGTAATCATTCGGTTATTGGAAATCAGATACATCATCTTCTTCAAACCACTTGCGTGTAGAAGACAACATATTTTTTAACCAACCCGGTTTAGTATGTTTTTTATCATTTTCTTCGGTATCTACATCCACCGAATCAGATACATTTGCCTGTTGCAATTCCGGTTCCTGGAATTCAACAATCGGTTGACGTTGTTCTGTAACCGGTGCTTCTGATTTTACTTCAGGTTGCACGTGGGTATGTTCAACATATTTGCGGTCTTCATGACCTTTCAATATCAACCCAACAGCCGTTGCATACATTGGATGGCGAATATCCTCTACGGTTGATTTGCCGAGGTATTCTGTCGGATAACCAATACGTGCATCCATGCCGGTTGAATAAGACACCAATTGCACCAAATGCTTTAATTGTGCACCACCGCCGGTAACCACGATACCGCCGATGAGTTTTTTATGAAAACCGGAGAGTTTAATTTCGTAGTAAACATGCTCCAGTATTTCTTCCACACGCGCCTGAATGATGCGTGCAAGATTTTCAACTTTAATTTCTTTCGGTTCGCGACCTTTTAATCCACTGATAGAAATGATTTCATTTTCTTCTGTTTCAGTGGCCAGTGCAGAACCAAATTTTACTTTCAGAATTTCCGCCTGGTTGCGCATAATCATGCAACCTTCTTTGATATCTTCCGTGATAATATTTCCACCCAGTGGAATAACTGCGGTATGACGAATGATGCCA
The DNA here is from genome assembly GCA_029571985.1 of Bacteroidota bacterium. Taxonomy (GTDB): domain Bacteria; phylum Bacteroidota; class Bacteroidia; order Chitinophagales; family BACL12; genus UBA7236. Next base: position 166,558 of record JAKQVC010000132.1, read on the forward strand.
TCCTGGAAAATAGCAATATCGGTAGTACCACCACCAATATCCACCAATGCCACACCGGCTTCTTTTTCTTCATCGCTCAATACGGATGCGGAAGAAGCAAGTGGTTCAAGGATGAGGTCGATTACATTCAATCCGGCTTTTTCCACGCATTTGAAAATATTTCTGGCAGCGGAAATCTGACCGGTGATGATGTGGAAGTTAGCTTCCAGACGCACCCCGCTCATACCGATTGGGTCTTTGATACCCTGTTCACCATCCACAATAAATTCCTGTGGCAATACGTGAATAATGCGATCGCCCGGAGGCAATACGAGGCGATGCATATTTTCTACCATGCGGTCGATATCATCCATATCGATTTCGCTATCGGCATCATTACGGGTGAAGATGTCGCGGTGCTGTAAACTTTTGATATGCTGACCGGCGATACCCACGTATACATCGCGGATTTCAACGCCACTTTTTTCCTGTGCTTCGCTTACTGCCTTGCGAATAGCCTCTACGGTTTTATCGATATTCGCAACCACGCCACGCATAACGCCAAAAGAATCGGCCTTACCCATTCCGAGTATGTCGATTTTTCCATGATCGTTAATCCTGCCCACAATAGCACAAATCTTTGTGGTGCCGATGTCAAGTCCGGTAATGATTCGATTATTGTTGTTCATAGTTACTTTTTAATTCGCATACAATCTGACCGTTGAAGTCGAGTTTGAAGCTTTCATATTTTTCCCATCCCGTATGGCTGAGACCTTCTTTGTAGAAGATCTTCATTTTATTTAATTTTTCTTCCATGTTAGCGATACTGCCAAACAGAATCTTGTGATCGCCGAGTTTGGGTATCAGAGTGAAGGTGCCGTTAGGTGCTATGGCGATTTGTTCAATCTGGGCGTTCCAGAACGGGTCTAACCGAAAATAGTTGACCAATTTTAATGTGTTTTGTAGCGCCCGGGATGTTGCCATGTCTGTGTTAAAACTGCCTTCTTCTATGCTGCCTGTAACAACAGGTACACGGGCTGTAAATTTATCGCTGATTGGTATCTTATTACCTATTTTATCCAGATAGTAATGCACACCATACTTGTTAATAACACGCACGACTGGTTGTTTTTGTACAATTTCGATATGCATATTCCCATTTGCATCTAACCAGGTTTCCGCATCTTCAACATAAGCCTGTTCCTCCAGCAAGGATTCTATACGACCTACACGAATCGATTTGAGTGCATCGCCTTTCACAGAATCGCCATAGGCAGTGCCTAAGATTTGCATGATATCCGAGCGTTCGAGGAAAAACATACCCTGTTCATGGTCAATATGAATATCTACTGAAGCACATCGTGTTTCCTGCTGCAAATCGGCATTGAATGAGGTAAGCATGATGAGTCCTATTGCACATGCGAACAGCAGTACAATCCCAAAAATGCGCAGGAGTTTCGATTTGAGTTTCATCCTTTGTCTTTCAGGATTTGAGCAATGGGTTTCACCAGTTTATCAATATCGCCTGCACCAATTGTGCAGATCACCTCGAATTCTCCCTGGCGCATATAGTCAAGTAATGCATTTTTTTCCAGGATACGATGGCTGGCATTGGTCATCTTGTCGAGAATAACTGAGGCAGTTACCCCGGGAATAGGTTCCTCACGCGCCGGATAAATCGGCAGCAGAATAGTTTCGTCAGCTAAATCAAGGCTTGCTGCAAAACCATCGGCTAAATCACGAGTACGGGTGAATAAATGCGGCTGAAAAATAGCCGTGACCTTACTGCCCGGGTATAATAATTTTATACTGGAAAGAAACATGCGGATTTCTTCCGGGTGATGGGCATAATCATCGTAAAATACCACCTTGCCCTCAAACGAACTGACTAATTCAAATCTCCTGTGAATGCCACTGTACGCAATCAAACCATTATAGATGAGGTCCGGATTTATGTTTAAATGCAGACAAACCGAAATGGCAGCAATCGCATTTTCAATATTATGCACACCCGGATACAGCATACGAAACTGCATCCCATTATTTAATGCAAAGGTGCAGGCACCATCATAGGCATAACTGGTCGCATACAAATCGGCATGCGCATCCGATAAATCGTAACCTCTTTTGGCTGCCGGATATTTTTGAAATACACCTAATTTAGGTTTTGAAATCAGCAGTCCTCCTGGTTTAATTTGCTGTGCGAAAGCCAAAAAGGCTTCCTCAATTGCCTCCTGTGTGCCATATACTTCCAGGTGATCAGAATCTGTCGCCGTTATGATGGCGATGTTTGGATGTAATTGCATAAAGCTGCGGTCATATTCATCCGCCTCTACCACAAAAACATCATTAAATCCGGTTATATAATTCGAATTAAAATTGGTGGAAATACCTCCTAAAATGGCGGTGCAATCGTAGCCACTATATTTCAACAACCAGGCAATCATGCCGGAAACAGTTGTTTTGCCATGTGAACCTGCCACTGCAATTACAAATTTATCCTGCGTAATCAAACCCAGCACCTGACTGCGTTTCAGCACTTGATATCCATTGGCTTTGAAGTACACTAATTCTGTATGTGCAGCAGGAACGGCGGGCGTATATACAATTAAATCTGCGTCTGTATCAGCTAACGCGATATTATCTTCAAAGTGAATGTCGATACCTTCATTGATTAAGGCATCGGTAATTTCAGTTTCCGTTTTATCATATCCGGAAACGATACAGTTTTGCTTCTTAAAATAACGGGCAAGCGCGCTCATACCGATACCACCGATACCAATAAAATACACGCGTTTTACCTGATTCATATCCATAGGTAGCAAACTAAGGGTTTAGATGTTTAAATACTTCATCTACAATACGCTCTGCTGCATCTTCGATGGCAAATGGTTTAATATTATCTGACATGGTTTGTCTGCGCGCAGTGTCTGACATTAAACTGATAGCTGCCGGAATCATTTCAACGGGCGCATTTTTATCAGCTATGCTGATGGCAGCCTGTGCTTTCACCAGTGCCAGTGCATTTTTGGTCTGATGATCTTCGGCAGCAAATGGGAAAGGCACCAGAATGACTGGTTTGCCTACCAGACATAATTCTGATATAGCAATAGCCCCTGCGCGCGAAACAATAATATCTGCTGCAGCATACGCGTGATCGATATTTGCAATAAAATCAAATACACGCACATTGTCATACCCTTTTGCCGCGTGCTTGCATACTTCATACATTGTAGTACCGGTTTGCCAAATCACCTGAATACCGGCATCTTTTAATTCCTGCAAACCGCCAATCATACAATTATTCAGTGTTCTGGAACCGAGACTACCACCCACAATCAACAAGACTTTGCTATCGCTGTCGAAGTCAAAATCCATACGTGCTTTTTCCGGCTTCACATTGCAGAGTACAATGTTTTGTCGAACGGGGTTTCCTGTTTTCACGATTTTATTTGGCGGGAAATAGGCTTCCATACCATCATAAGCCACACATACTGCTTTTGCTTTACGTGCTAATATTTTATTGGTTACGCCGGGATAGGAATTTTGCTCCTGAATAATAGCCGGCACACGATTTCTGATAGCTGCATTCAAGGCAGGACCACTGGCAAAACCACCGGTGCCAATGGCAATATGCGGCTTAAAGTTGCGGACAATTTTTCCTGCTTTAAAATAACTGGAAATCAGTTTGAACGGAAAGCTTAAATTACGCATATCCAGACTTCGATGAAATCCGCTTATCCATAATCCTTCAATAGGATAACCTGCTTTAGGCACTTTTTCCATTTCCATTTTATCCTGAGCACCCACAAATAATATCTGGGCATCCGGTTTTCTGCGCTTGATCTCATTGGCAATAGCAATTGCCGGGAAAATATGACCTCCCGTGCCGCCGCCGCTGATTAACACATGTAATGGTTTTGACATATTGCTCGATTATCCGAAATACAAAATAGTTATGTTGTTACCGGATTGGAATCAGTTTCTTCTATTTCAGCTGCTGGTTCTTCTTCCTCTTCTAATTCTTCCGGCATCTCGATTTCTCTGCTTACACTTAAAATAATACCTATACTGATACTGGTAAACCATAAGCTGGTTCCACCCATGCTGACTAATGGCAGTGTTAAACCGGTTGTTGGCAATAAATGCACGGCAACACCCATATTGATAAAGGCTTGTATGCACAAACTCAATCCTAAACCTACTGCCAATAAGGCTCCAAAGCTGGTTGGCGCCTTAAGAACAATGCGAATACACCGATATAAAAAGGTGAGATATAAAAAAATCATAATTAATCCACCCACTAATCCGTACTCCTCTAAAATAGTTGCGAAAATAAAATCGGCATATGGATACGGCAGAAATTCTTTTTGAGTTGAATTTCCGGGTCCAACGCCTAAAACACCACCTTTTGCAATAGCAATTTTAGCCTGATTGGTTTGATATAAATCATCTGAATCGCCTCCATCCACAAAAGAATCCACACGTGCTTTCCAGGTACCTAAACGACCGACATTTGGGAAGGCATACGCCATGGCAATAATGACACTAATTAACACCATACCGGCTAATATGGTGAGGGCGATATATTTAAAATTCACGCGACCGACAAACATGAGCACAATGCATGTAAAAAACAATACGCTGGCTGTTGACAGGTTTTCCGGCAAAATGAGTGCGCAAATAATGGCGATAGGTAAAATAACCGGAACGAAAGCCTCTTTGAAACTATGCACCTTATCCTGCTTCTTTGACAACACACGTGCGGTATACATAATCAATGCAAACCGCGCCAAATCTGAAGTCTGGAAGGTTAAATTAATTACAGGCAAAGTAATCCATCGCGAAGCATCATTTACTTCGGGCGCTAAAAACATGGTATACAATAATGCCGGTACGCTGAGCCATAATAATATTTGTGCGATGCGACTATAATAGCGATAAGGTATCAGGTGACTTAAATACATCAACACAATACCAAACAATAAAATCACACTGTGTTTTACCAGATAATATTCTGTATTTCCACCTGCTGATTTATAAGCCAGGGTTTCGGTTGAGCTATACACCGCTAAAATGGAAAATACAGACAACAGAAATACCACCAACCAGATATACCGGTCGCCGCGCACCCTGTTAAACACATATTGTATGGACTCAGACATAATGTATGACTAAACCTTATAATTGACGCACTTGATTTTTAAACTGGTCACCGCGATCTTCGAAGTTTTCAAATAAATCGAAAGATGCGCATGCAGGCGACAATAATACCACATCGCCATTTTTACCCAAGCGATAGGCCATTTCCACACAGTCTTTCATGTTATCGGTATTTACCAATATATCGACAGATTTACCGAATGCTTCGTGAATACGAGTATTGTCTTTTCCCAGACAAACAATTGCCTTCACTTTTTTCTTTACTAAATCGGTAATGAGTGAATAATCATTTCCTTTATCAATACCACCCACAATCCAGATCACCGGATCTGTCTGGCTTTCCAATGCATACCAGGTGCTGTTGATGTTGGTTGCTTTTGAATCGTTGATAAATGAAATACCGTGCACCTTAGCCACGAATTCGAGGCGGTGTTCGAGTCCATTGAAATCGGAGAAACTCTCGCGGATGTTTTCATTTTTTAATCCAAGCACCTTACCCACAATGCCTGCGGCCATAGAGTTGTACTGGTTGTGTTTTCCTTGTAGCGCTAATTCGTTAATGGTCATTTCAAAAAGGTTTTGTTTAAATTGAATATGTATGGAATCATCAGCCACCCATGCACCTTCATGCGGTCGGTCATCCAGCGTGAAAGTGAGTATGTTGGCTGCGTTTTGTAAAAAAGGTGAGGTGCGTTTTGACATTTCATCTGACAGCACAGGGTCATCTGCACAATAGATAAAATAATCGCCATCTGTCTGATTCATGGTTATCCGAAACTTAGAATCGATATAGCGTTCGAACTGATAATTATAACTGTCGAGATGATCAGGTGTGATATTCAGTATGACAGATATGTAAGGTTTGAATGTAACACTGTCATCCAATTGAAAATTACTGATTTCCAATACGTACCATTCGTGTTGAGTGCGGGCCACCAACTCGGCAAAACTTTTTCCGATATTGCCGCCAATAGCCACATCCAACCCTGCATGCTTCAGCATATGATAGGTGAGTGAAGTGCAGGTAGATTTTCCATTACTGCCGGTGATGGCAATCACTTTACCCTGGCAATATCTCCATGCAAATTCGATTTCGCCTACTACCGGTTTATTGGCAGCGCGAATGGCCTGCATGACCGGATATTTTTCCTGAATACCGGGACTTTTAATTATTTCATCAGCACCCAAAATAATATCCATCGAATGTGTTCCTTCTTCAAATGGAATGTGATGTTGCTGTAGTACTGTTTTGTATTGCGCACGTATGGTTCCTTTGTCAGACACAAATACTTCATATCCCTGCTGTTGAGCAAGAATTGCAGCACCTGTGCCACTTTCTCCGGAACCTAATATGACAATACGTTTGCTCATTATCTGACTTTCAATGTCACGATGGAAACAATAGCTAATAATATAGTGATGATCCAAAAACGCGTTACGATTTTGGTTTCAAACATGCCTTTCTTCTGATAATGGTGATGGAGCGGACTCATCAGAAAAATGCGACGTCCTTCACCATACTTTTTGCGTGTGTATTTAAAATAACTAACCTGAATCATAACGCTGAGATTTTCAACCAGGAAAATCCCGCACAACACAGGAATTAATAATTCTTTGCGGATAACAATAGCCAGCGATGCGATGATACCGCCAATGGTTAAGCTTCCGGTATCGCCCATAAATACTTGTGCAGGAAAAGCATTATACCACAAAAATCCGATACAGGCTCCGATTAATGCCGCGCTGAATACAACGAGCTCACCTGAATCCGGTATGTACATAATATTCAGGTAGTCGCTCAATATCGAGTTACCGGCTACGTATGCAAAAATCAACAGCGTGATAACAATAATGGTGGATGTTCCTGCAGCCAATCCATCCAAACCATCCGTGAGGTTCGCTCCATTGGATACTGCCGTAATTATGATAATAATGATAGCAATAAATACTAATGGGAATAACCATTTTTGCGTATCATCACTTGCCCATCCGGTTAACCAGGTATAATCAAACTCATTATTTTTTACGAGTGGAATTGTTGATTTCGTAGAACGCGTATCGTGACTTAAAAAATGGAGGCCGGTTGAATCTAACTGACCATCGCCTTCAAGACGAATCCCTTGTGCAGCGTAGGTTTCAAGTGGTCTTCCGACAGGCTCACCCTTGTCTACTGCATACACATAAATATTATCGTAATCGCGCAATTTTACATCATCTGAAAAATATAATACTGCGCCAACTATACCACCCAATACTACCTGACCCAGCAATTTAAACTTCGCACGTAATCCTTCTTTATTTTTTCTGAATACTTTAATATAATCATCCAGAAATCCAATAAAGCCCATCCAAACTGTTACAATTAACATCAACAACACATAAATATTGCGCAGGTCGGCAAGCAATAATACAGGGATGAGTAAAGCCAGAATGATAATAATACCACCCATGGTTGGTGTTCCTTTTTTACTCAATTGACCTTCCAGACCTAAATCGCGAACGGTTTCGCCGATTTGCATGCGCTGCAGTATCTTAATAATGCGCTTGCCTATGATGATCGAGATAATCAGCGATAATAATACAGCTATGCCTGCGCGGAAAGAGATGTATTGAAATACACCTGCTCCCGGAACATCATATTGTTCATCAAGCCATTGAAAGAGATAGTATAACATTAGTGAACGAGGGTTTTGAATGTGTCTCTTAATACTGCTTTATCATCAAAAGGATGTTTTACTCCTTTAATTTCCTGATACTTTTCATGTCCTTTTCCAACAACACAAATCACATCACCGGTTTTAGCCAGCATAACTGCAGTGCGGATTGCTTCACGACGATCGGTTATGGAAAGACAATTTGACTTACTCTCATCCGTTAATCCGGCTTCCATTTCGCGAATAATAGATTCCGGTTCTTCGCTGCGCGGATTATCACTGGTAAGTACCACTTTATCGCTGAGCTTTGCAGCTACAGCAGCCATCAGCGGACGTTTTGTTTTGTCGCGATCACCACCACAACCTACTACGGTTAGCATGTGCTGGTTTTTGCCTAACATCGATTTCACCGTACTCAATAATTTTTCAACTGCATCCGGTGTGTGGGCATAATCTACAATTCCGGTAATTTTTTGACCGGTAGCATATAGTACATCAAACCGGCCTTCAACAGGCTGTTGCGCGCTTAATATCGTGAGCACACTTTCTTTATCGAACCCCAGCAGGCGTCCTATCGCATACACACACAATACATTCCAGGCATTGAATTCACCTAACAGCAGCGAGTGAAATTCTGCACCATCTAAATTGAGTACCAAACCTGTGATGGCATTTTCACGAATACGTGCCGTAAAATCGGCGCTGCCTTTTACACTATATGTATATGTTTGCGCCTTACAATTTTGCACCATCACCATACCTCTGCGATCGTCGGTATTAATTAAGGCAAATGCTGATTTCGGCAGCATATCAAAAAACATTTTTTTCGCTGCGATATATTGATCAAATGTTTTATGATAATCTAAATGATCATGCGTGATATTGGTAAATACACCTCCGGCAAATCTCAAACCACCAATGCGATGTTGATGAGCGGCATGCGAGCTCACTTCCATGCACACATGCGTACAACCGGCTTCAACCATCCGCGCCAATAATGCATTTAATTGTACCGGATCAGGTGTTGTATGTGTACTGGGCACTATGGTATCGCCAATGCGATTCTCAACAGTAGATATTAATCCTGTTTTCTCACCCAATCCATTTAATACATGATAACATAAGGTTGCTGTAGTCGTTTTCCCATTGGTACCAGTGATACCGACTAATTTTAATTGATGAGAAGGGTTACCATAAAAAGCGTGCGCTAATTGAGCCAAAGCCAGACCAGCATGTTGCACGCGTATATAAGTAATGTGTTCAGGCAATTGCATCTCATCCTCACCCACAATTACAGTCGCACCTGAATCAATTGCTTTCGGAATAAAAGTATGTCCGTCGACAGTTGTTCCTCTAACGGCAACAAAAATACTGCCCTGCGCAACCTGTCTGCTGTCGGCAGTAATACCACTTACCTGCACTGCATGGGCATCCTTACCGTACATCTGTACGATATCTACTGCAGACAATATGGTATGTAAGGCGATCATTCTAATGTAATCAGTATTAACTCTTTAGGCTTGATAGCATTTCCGGCAGGGATACTTTGCAAACTAACTTTTCCGGTGCCTTGCACGGATACTGTTAAATCATATTCTTCCAACAGATACAATGCATCGCGTAAACCCATACCCCGCACATCCGGCATGGTATACTTATATGTTTTTATTTCGGTATGGTCAGCAGTTTTACCTTGTGCATCCACTGCAACCCATTCTTCATTATCATTGAATCCTTCGGATACCTGCAATTCGGCAAATAAGGTGCGGTAGTCATAAGCATATCCTTTACTAAAAGCCTGAACACCCATTACAGGCGCATTTTTAGCATTTACAGGTTCACGCATATTAATGAAATGCGAATACACCTTGTCGGCGATTTCTCTAAACACAGGTGCGGCAACCGCACCACCGTAATACACATGATTGCTGGGTGCATTCACCATTACCACGATAGAATATTTTGGATCATCGTAAGGAAAATACCCTGCAAAGGAGGCCAGGTATTTATCGGCATACACACCATTTTCTAATAATTTTGCTGTACCTGTTTTGCCGGCGAACTGGTAATAATCATTTTTCAAATGCTTAGCTGTTCCACTATCCACTACAGCCAATAAACACTCCTGTAATTGTTCAAGTGTTTTATTCGAGCAGAGTTTATTATTCAGCACTTCCGGTTTAAATTTTTCGATAGACACACCGGACTGACGAATTTCATTCACGAGGTATGGTTTCATCATCACGCCATCGTTAGCAATACCATTGTAATAGGTGAGCAATTGCAAAGGAGTTATTTGCAATTCGTAACCCACACTCATCCAGGGCACTGTAGTACCATACCAATGTTCTTTATCCTTTGGGTCTTTTTTAAAATAAGGTTTTGGTTCACCCGGTAATTCTATTCCGGTAACTTCAGCTACACCTGATTCCAATACATGGTCAATATATTTTTGCGGATCTTTCTGATAATAATCGTAAGCCAAACGGGATATACCCACATTGGATGAAAGTGCAAATGCCGTTTTAACTGTTACATCGCGACGGTGGTGTGGTTCAGAGTCGTACATGATACGATTAGCAAAAGGAAACTGACCGTATTGTAAATCCACATGATCATTAATATTTAATCCATCTTCAAACAGACACATTAAGGAAAATAATTTCCAGGTTGAACCCGGTTCTACTTTTTCGAGGATGGCGTAATTGTAGGTTTCTTTATATACACCTTCATCCACTTTGGTGAGGTTGGAGATGGCTTTGATTTTTCCGGTTTTTACTTCCATCACGATGGCAGTTCCCCATTTCGCATTGTTTTTTACCAATGATTTGCGGAGGGCCGCTTCAGTTAAATCCTGCATGTTTACATCCAGTGTTGTAATCACATCCATGCCATCAACCGGATCTATCTCATTGCTTTCACTGATACGCACCCATGAACCTCCTGCCACTTTACGCATGGAAGCCAAACCCGATTTACCGCGCAACAAAGTATCATATGCACCTTCGAGACCAATGCGACGGCCATTTTGTACATAACCTATTGTGCGCACCGCCAAACTTCCATACGGATATTCGCGCTTCTCATATTGATTGATGATGAGTCCGCCACCATTTTGTCCACGTCTGAATAATGGAAAATTTTCCAGCATCTCTTTTTGCGGCATGGTAACTTTTTTTTGTATTTCGATATATCGTTTACCTTGCTTGCGTGCTGTTGTAATTTTTTGTTTGTATTGGGCTGCTGTTTTATCCTTGAATAAGTAAGCCAGTGAGTAACACAATGAATCGATGTCGGCACTGAAATGCACTGGTGAAGGCGCAACCGGATCCATATAAATATCGAAATAGGGGAAAGAAGTTGCGAGCACTTCGCCTTTTTCAGAATAAATAGAACCGCGGGCCGGGTCGATAATTTCTTTTTTAGTGCGCACACTATCTGCCATAGCGCGATACGACTCGCCATGTACAAACGACACATTTACAATCTGACCTACAATTGCCGCGCATAATACAATCATGCCTGCGTAAGTCACATATAGACGCCATAATATGTCTTTCTTAGTATTCTCCATCCTCTACCTGAATTGTATATGGTGGGTGAGATAATTCCTGCATCTGCAGGGTGTCTACTAAATCAGCAATATTGCTTTGGCGACTGGCGCGTGTCAGCGAATCGCGGGTTGCGTTGTAATAATATTGTTTCTCGAGCAGGTGCGTATTGAGGTCGCGGATTTCGCGGTCCATGCGTACACTGCGATGATTATTCCATATATAAAATATGCCGATGATAACGAGAAATAAAAAATACGGCATATTGGCAACGATATTTTCCCAGCGGAAAAAGGCCACATCATCGAATGCTTTCAACATCGATGCGAGATTTTTCTTCCCGTTTTTTGTGGTTTGTTTTTCGGTTGCCATTGATTTATATTTTTTCTGCCACACGCAATTTTGCGCTGCGTGATCGCGGATTTTGTCTGAGCTCTTCGAGTTCGGGTGTGATAGGTTTTTTGGTTACGAGTTTGTATGGAAATGATTTTCTGCCCATCATATCCTCTATAATTTCTCCGTCGGGACGTCCGGTTTTCATTACGTTTTTTACCATGCGGTCTTCCAGGCTGTGATAACTGATTACCACTAATCGTCCTCCGGGATGCAATACAGAAGCTGCCTGTGTCAGCATTTCTTCCAATGCAAGCATTTCGTCATTTACAGCAATGCGAATAGCCTGAAAAACCTGTGCGAGATACGTAGGCAATTCACCTTTCACCACTGAGGAAGCCACCTGTTTTAATTGGCCGGTTGTCTGGATACCTCCGCTTGCTGCGTATAGTTGTCGGAAGCTCACAATAGCCTGCGCTAATTGGCGGGCGTTGCGCACTTCTCCATATAATCCAAACAGGTGTTGTAATTCCGCTTCTGAAGAAGTATTAATTATCTGATAGGCATTTGCTGTTCCCTGTTTCGACATACGCATATCTAATGGCGCGTCGAAGCGTGTTGAAAATCCTCTGGCTGCTTCATCAAACTGATGAGAGCTCACCCCGAGGTCGGCTAAAATGCCGTTTACTTTCTGAACACCAGCCACCCGCAGAAACTTCTGCATATAGCGGAAGTTCTGCGGAATGAAGGTTGCGTTTGTAGCGCTAAACGCCTGTTGAAAATTCTGTGCAGCATCCGGATCCTGATCGAAACAGAATAATTTTCCGTTTGCCGACAGCCTCTTCACTATTTCTTTGCTATGCCCCCCACCGCCAAACGTAACATCTACATAGATGCCGTCGGGGTCGGTGATGAGTGCCTGTATACTCGCATGTAAAAGAACTGGTATATGATACGGTGAACTCATATATTGTACTTACCCCGTACCTTTTCTGCTAATGTTTGTTTTTGATTATCCGGACTATCGATAAATCTCTCCTTGAACTGCGCTTCAGACCAAACGATGATGCGATTCATCTGACAATTCAGAACTATACCTTTCGTAATGCCGGCATCCTGTAAATGCATTTTTGGAAAGAGGATGCGATCGGCAGAATCGATAGGCAGCACGGCAGTGCCGCTGAAGAACATGTTTTTGTAAGCCCTGTCCTCCGGGTCATAATCGGGAATCCTGGCAACTTTTTCGGCCTCCACCTTGAAATCAGTATAGGCAAACAGGTAGAAACATGGGTCTATACCTCTGGCAATTACAAGCTTACCGGCATCCTCACCGGTAAGTTGCGCAAGCAAGCCGGCAGGCACACGAATCCGCTGCTTCGAATCCAGGGTGCAGTCATATGTGCCGAAAAGTATTGCCATTTTTTAGGTCCTGAGGCTAAATTGAACGTAAACTTAGGCCAATTATTACACTTTTGTACACTTTTGTACACTTCCGCGACTTGAAAATTTTTGCACACAAAATGCACAAGGGTTTTACACAAATGTTAGGATCGCTGAAATACCTGACTACAAAGGATTAGACGCCCATTGTTAAGGCTATTTACACAGGGTGTTGATAACCGTGGAACATCTCATGTCACACCACTGGAAAACAGCCCTTAGCTCCGTAAAAGGCTATTTCTCTAGCACAAAGGCCCCGGATTGGTCCAAAGTGTACACTTCGAACCCGTTTTTAGCCCCTGCGGAGGCATAAAAGCGTTTACGACGATAGTTTCCTGTGTTATCCGGCACCAAAACTGCTTTCGGAAAGCGCTTTTTCAGGTCACTCAGGTTGAGGAAGGGATCGCCCAGGATGTAGAGATAATCAACTTCAGGCGATAAGTCGGGCAATTGCTGCAGGGAGGCGGGATGGAGCATAAACAACACCTCATCCCCCAAAATAACCCATGGAAACCGCACAGCCCAACCCTCCCCTGAACGGCCTAAAGTGTCCAGGAGTGAAACCTCCTTCTCAGGCGCACCTGCATGGTCAACCAGATCGGCTTGTACGGAGAATTGATAATCGCTTAATGTGGTTATGGGGATGGTATCTGAGAACAGTACCGTTTTCCCCCGGTATTGAAAGCTGATAACCGGATGTTCCTTTGTGGTGTAGATGACCATCCGTTCAGATTGCCATTCGGTTAGATTATGCAATTGTCGTTCTGCTATCACACCCACCAAGAACAATAAGGCAGCAATCCCCCACCGAATATTGCGCAAGGCTAACCATCCCCCGAAAGCAAATACACAGGCATACACCAAACACAAGGACCCAATTGAAAAATAAATATCATCTGTAACTGCATATGGCAAACGGTCAACCGCTAAAATGGAACCATTCATGAGCGACATACTCCAGCCAAAACATGCGGCAATAAAAGGCGCAATAACAGAAATACTGCCAAAGGCAAATAAAGCCAATCCGGCCACGAGTACAACAAATGAAATCGGAATGGCTAACAGATTGCTAACTAAAAAATAATTTGGGAACTGATGAAAATAAAATAAGGTAAGCGGCAAGGTGGCCACTTGCGCAGAAATACTCACCGTTAATAATTCATACACATATTTGATAATGCGCCATTTCGGTCGATACAAACGCATAAAAAAAGGTTGGAAAAATAAAATACCGCCAACTGCCAAATAGGATAATTGAAAACCGGCCTGTGTAACACAGAAAGGGTCGGCTACGATTAACACGAACATAGAAGCGAACAATACATTAAATGTATTGCTATCGCGTTCCCACAATTTACCGAGCGATAAAAAACTAAACATCACAGCACTTCGATTTACGCTTGCCGACAAACCGGCGAGGCATGCATACCACCAAATAATGATTAATAACAGGAGGCACATTACTTTTCTGCCATTTTTATTTTTGTGCAGCCATGTGACGGGACGCAGGAGGAAAACCAAAACAGCATATAAAATACCCACATGTAATCCGCTCACCGCCAGAATATGCATGGTGCCTGTATTAGCGTATGCTTGTCGCATATCTGCATCAATAGCGGTTTTGCTGCCAATTACCATCGCCTCCCCTACCGTTTTAATATCCGCATCCTGAAAATATTGGTCTAACACCCGATGAAAATACAGACGTGCATTATATATGCATTTCCATTGCCATTTTGCTTCCCGTTGATGCGTTGGCACCATGTCATTTGCTTTAGCAAAAGCAATATGGTGAATGCCCAGTTGCTGTAAGTACCGGGAAAAATTAAATGCGCCCGGATTTTTTGGAGGATCAGGTTCCTGAAAAATATGCCGGATTAAAAATACATCTCCGTACACCATGTTAAATGGCAACACAGCATCTTTTCTCACATAAATAATGGATTTTCCATTTACCGCTGTAACAGATCCATTTTGGAGACAAAATTGCATCTGCACATTTAATCGTATACTGCGTTCACTTTCTAATGGAGGAGCTGTTAGTCGGCATTGAAAAACAGCAGTACTATCTGCATGATGCATAAAATACTGCGACTGATTTATAGGATTGTGTAAATTGATTAATACATGTCCGAATGCAAACAGCGGAATATGCAACACCATTCCAAAAATCCATTGCGCATGAAAATGTTTTGCGAGTCGCCTGGTGTTCGCTAAAATAAAATACACCGTCATACTGCCTAAAATCAGCGCACAGGCTACTGACAATGACAATGGAAAAAACAGTGCAGACCCGACGCCCAGCAGCAGGGGCAGCAGTAGTCGGAGCATAGGAATATGGTGCCAGGTAATTGGCATAAGGGATAAACAAGTGATTAAAAATACCTGCTTTATCCGCATAAAAAAACCTCCCGAAGGAGGTGAATATTAAAATCGTTTACCGGCTTAAGGGTAAGCGCTTACAAAGTTTTTAGGCTGTCAATCTGCTATAGCTGCAACACCCGGTAAAGTCTTTCCTTCAAAAAACTCCAACATCGCACCGCCACCGGTTGATACATAACTCACTTTATCAGCAAGATGATATTTATTAACTGCAGCAACACTATCGCCACCACCTACAAGTGAATACGCACCATTGGCAGTTGCTTTTGCCACCGCATGTGCAATATCCTGCGTGCCGATGCTGAAATTTTCCATTTCGAATACACCCATCGGACCATTCCATAAAATGGTTTTCGATTGCATGATGACAGCAGTGAATTCCTGTATGGCTGCCGCACCAATATCTAATCCCATCCAACCATCCGGTATGGCATTGCTATTTGCAGATTTTATTTGTGCATCATTATTAAACGCATCCGCAATTAAAGAATCCTGCGGTAATAAAATGCGCACACCTGAAGCCTTTGCTTTATCGAGTAATTGTTTAGCCATTTCTAAACGATCCTCCTCACACAGTGAGCTTCCGATATTTCCGCCCATAGCTTTAAAGAAGGTGTAGGCCATCCCGCCACCGATAATCACGTTATCTGCTTTCTCCAATAATTTTTCTAAAATCAAAATTTTATCCGACACCTTAGCGCCACCGATGATGGCCGTAAATGGTTTTTCATGTTGATGCAGTACTTTATTACCTGCAGCCACCTCAGCCGCCATTAAAGCGCCGAACATTTTATATGGCGCATCAAAATAATTTGCAATGATGGTTGTTGAGGCATGTGCACGATGCGCAGTACCAAATGCATCATTTACATATACATCACCCAATTTAGATAATTGTTCTGCAAACGCTGCATCACCTTTTTCTTCTTCGGGATGAAAACGCAAATTTTCCAATAATACAACCTCACCGGCTTTCAGCGATTGCGCCGCTGTTAAAGCCATGTCGCCGATGCAGTCATTTACAAATTGCACTTCTCTACCCAATAACTGACTCAGATGCGCAACTATATGACGCAAAGAATATTTATCCTCCGGACCACCTTTTGGTCGACCGAGGTGCGATATCAAAACAACACTGCCCCCATCGTTTAATATTTTATTGATAGTCGACAATGCGGCGCGTAAACGTGTATCATCAGTAACGGCAAATGTTTGTTTATCGAGTGGCACATTAAAATCTACCCGAATAACGGCACGTTTACCGGAAAAATTAAAATCAGCTATTGTTCTCATCAGCTTAGTTTATTTGAATCAGTTATACATCCTCACATTGCAGCCAAACGCTCTGTTAAATCGGCCAGGCGGCTGGAATAACCATATTCATTATCGTACCAGCCGAGTACTTTCACCATATTTCCGATTACAGAAGTCAGCTCAGCATCAAAAATACAAGAGTGCGGGTCGCCAACAATATCGGATGATACGATTGGGTCTGTTTCATAACTCAAAATATCTTTTAAATATGTTTGGCTAGCTTCTTTAAACATGGCATTCACCTCCTCGATAGTGGTAGGTTTGGTTACCGTGCAGGTAATATCTGTAATTGAGCCATTCGGCACTGGAACACGGATACCGGCGCCACCTACGCGACCTTTCAATTCAGGAAATGCGAGGGTAACTGCTTTTGCAGCGCCTGTGGTGGTAGGTACCATATTTAAGGTTGCCGCTCTTGCCCTTCGCAGGTCTTTATGCGGTGCATCGTGCAAACGCTGATCGCTGGTAAAGGCATGCACAGTGGTGATATAGGCAGATTCGATATGAAAATGCTCATGAATCACTTTAATCATGGGCGTAGCGCAGTTGGTTGTGCAGGATGCATTGGAGATGATTTTATCGGCTGGCGACAGGATATCATCGTTGACACCCAGCACCATCGCTTTGATATCATCACCCTTTGGAGGTGCCGATAGTAATACCTTCTTGGCACCGGCTTGTATATGGAGTTCCGCCTTTTCGCGCGACAGGAAGAGACCTGTTGATTCGATTACGAGGTCGATACCGAGTTCCTTCCAGGGGCACTGTGCGGGATCTTTCATCGCAGACACATGAATGGTTTGTCCGTTGACCACCAAATTTCCGCCTTCAACCTGCACAGAGCCCTGAAAGCGGCCGTGCACTGAATCATATTTCAGCAGGTGGGCGAGGGTTCCTACATCCGTAAGGTCGTTGATAGCAACGATTTCGAAGTTGTTTTTCAACAAGGCTCTTCTGAAGAAGATGCGTCCGATGCGGCCAAATCCGTTTATGGCCACGCGATATTTAGTACTCATAACGGGACAAAGGTATGCCTCAGCAACAAAATTTTTGGTGACATATTTCCCTGTTTTGCAAAAATCTTATACTTTTGCACTCTCTTTTACGGACAAGGCCCGTTCAGAAGGAGGTTAGGGAACAAAATAAACGTTCTCAGAACAGGGGTTCCCCGCCTGCTCGACGCAGGAGGGCAGGGATTCCCGGAGTACACCTCCGAAATAAAAACGTTCTTACACTGCGCAAAAAATATGGCCCGTTCGTCTAGGGGTTAGGACACGAGATTTTCATTCTCGGAACAGGGGTTCCCCGCCTGCTCGACGCAGGAGGGCAGGGATTCCCGGAGTACAGCTCCGAAATAAAAATGTTCTTACACTGCGCAAAAAATTTGGCCCGTTCGTCTAGGGGTTAGGACACGAGATTTTCATTCTCGGAACAGGGGTTCGATTCCCCTACGGGCTACTCGAACAAAAAAGACCGACCAGCAGATCGCTGGTCGGTCTTTTTTTTACCCTTAATTCAACAACATGAAAACGTACGTTTACGCCCTTAAAAACAAAATCAACAATGAAATTTATGTAGGTATTGCCTTAGATCCACAAATAAGATTACTGGAACACAATCGTGGAAAAAACAGATACACAAAAGCATTTATGCCATGGCAAATTTTCTACACTGAAGAATGCAATGGTTGGGCAGAAGCTAGAAAAAGAGAAATTTATTTGAAATCTGGCGCCGGAAAAAGGTTTCTTAAAAACTTGTGATATTTTCATTCTCGGAACAGGGGTTCCCCGCCTGCTCGACGCAGGAGGGCAGGGATTCCCCTTCGGGCTACTCAAAAAAAATCAAAAAGACCGACCAGCGATCTGCTGGTCGGTCTTTTTTTTACCCTTAATTCAACAACATGAAAACATACGTTTACGCCCTTAAAAACAACATCAACTATGAAATTTATGTAGGTATTGCCTTAGATCCACAAATAAGATTACTGGAACATAATCGTGGAAAAAACAGATACACAAAAGCATTTATGCCATGGCAAATTTTCTACTCTGAAGAATGCAATGGTTGGGCAGAAGCTAGAAAAAGAGAAATTTATTTGAAATCTGGCGCCGGAAAAAGGTTTCTTAAAAACTTGTAATATTTTCATTCTCGGAACAGGGGTTCCCCGCCTGCTCGACGCAGGAGGGCAGGGATTCCCCTACGGGCAACTCGAACAAAAAAGGCCGACCAGCGATCTACTGGTCGGCCTTTTTGTTCCCTTAAATCAACATCATTATTCAATATAAACTACAAACGTAATTCTTACATCTTCAGGATTGTCAGAAGGCCAAGTCGGACAATCCCATTTAATCTCAAGGTAATCTCCCTGTGAGACAGGCTGACTTAATCCTGTTGCACTTATTAAACTTGTAGAACTAGTATTTGTAATAGTACCAAGGTTTACAAAAATGCTGGAATTAATTTTTAAATATATTGTCGACACATCAGTTTCTGTACTTGGGTTTCCGGTATTGAAATACACATAAGCTACTCTTACTATTCCTGATTTAGGAATGTATACTTTATTTAAATCAGGTGTTGTTCCGGATATTTGCGGAATAGCACCAACATAATAATTTTCATTATCAGCGGGATCAATATCATTGGAAACACCTTGTAACGTTATTCCTAAAGATAGATTTGAAGTTTTAGTTTTGTCAATTGTACCCGCAGATGCATCATAAATGGCAACGTAATCTGAATTTCTATCAACACTGGTTTCTTCTGCGAGGCCGTTAATATCCATGGAGAGCACATCAGAACTTAGTGACAATCCAGAACCTAAGGTTCCTGAGATTAAATTTTTACCGGAATTAAAAACAGCAATTCTGGAAGCAGTTTGTTTATTGAAAGTAACCTGTCCCGCATCCAGTGTGAGCACATCATCAATAGAAGTTCCTGCACTATTATAAACGCCAAAATGCAATCCTCCTTTACTTGGGTTAGCAGTGCGAACAAAGCTAATGTATCCCCCAATGGTGCTTTTAGTATTATCAACTCCAAACCCTATAGAAGCTGATTCGCCATTGATATCAGAATGATTCTGAACTGTGCTTTGATAATTTATCCAACTTGTATTTCCATCCGAATAATCCTGAGCTCCAACAACTTTAAACTGTGGGTTATCGGAATCGTTTGCATTGTCGCCAACAATAAAATGATTCTTAATAAACGAAACCTCGTTAGACCTTAACTTTATAGTAGTTTCATCTTCACCATTAATTAAACTCCAATTGATATGACTATCCTGAAAGTCGATCAAAAGCGCAATGGGGTCAGGGCCCTCAACAACCAGTCTCCGATGCACATAATATTGACCTGTTGTGGAGGGAGCAACCAGGTCAAACAAATAAGAAGGTGATGCATTATTTAAGCCAATTCGATTATTAGAAGCATCGTAAACAAAACCACTTGGACCCAAAGTAAACGTGTTGCCGGAAGTTCCGGAAATTGATAAGCTAGTAGAAAACTCCTTTGCACCTGAAAATGTTTGAATAGTTGTATTAACGACTCCACTTGTGCTTATATTTGCTTCAGGAACATCAGAAATAATACTCCAATCTATACCAGTTAGCCAAACCGGCTCGAAGTAGGATCCTGTAGACACCAAATTACCTACAGACCATGTTCTGTTTGCAGATAAATCATAAGTAGTTCCATTTATCGTAAGTGTGCGAGTGTCCGGAACAAATTGAGCATTAATTGTGGTCGAATAAAAATTAATACAAAATAATATCAAAATATAGGTTAGTTTCATAACTGCGGATTTAGATAAAATCAAAGTAGTAATTAATTACTTAGGATAGTAATTCTTTTATAATATATGAACCCTGCTAATTCAATTGAGACAACACCTAATCCAGAAAAACTATCCGGCAGGGATATGGATAAAGTATTTCCAAAACCTACCTCTTTTGCTATAATATTTCCATATATATCATAAAAAGAAACGAATGTTTCACCTACAATATCGAAGCCGATTTTAATTTCGAAAATGCCATAATTGGGATTAGGATAAATAGCAATTTGGCTCTGATAATTGGTATTTATTGTTACAAAACCTTCGTCAATAGTCATATTGCAATTATCATCAAAACCATTTTCTACTTCAATAGCACCGGGGTATATTTCAGGATTTAAATCATTACAATCAGTTGAATCAAAAACATACCCATCCATCTCATCCAAACAAGTGACTGTATCAAAATTCCCATCGCCAAAATTGTCATTGTCTAAATCTAGAAAAAAGGTTTGAAAAGTTAACCCGTCATCAATCATTCCGTTACAATTGTCATCTAAGGCATTACAAATTTCATTAGAGGATGGGTTAATAAAATAAGCAGAGTCATTACAATCTAAAGAATTAGTAACAAATCCATCAGGTGTAACAATCTCACATAGTAATTCAGAATTGAGAACATCTCCGTACGAATCTCCATCTGCATCTGTATAAACTGTCAAAAACTCATATACCAATTCATTTGTATCGTTGCAATCGGTGCTATCTGTAACAAACCCGAAAGGTGGCAATTCCAAGCAACTCATTGTCGAAAAAATTGCATTCCCATAGCCGTCAAGGTCAACATCTTCAAAATAAGTGTAAAGTGGCAAGCCTTCATCTATTTCAAAATTACAATTATCATCAATTTCGTTGCATATCTCAAGAGAAAAAGGATTAATTGAGTTGTTTGTGTCGTCACAATCTGTGCTATCTTCCACATACCCATCAATTGCTATACATGACATTATCAATGTGGTATCATCTCCAAAACCATCCCCATCCAAATCTCTAAAGAATGGTATCAAATCACAATCTGTTGGCAAGAGTTTTACGAGCCAAAAATCAGAACTGCCCACATTGGATTCAGTTTTATCTCCTGATATATTTGAAAAGGAATATCCTCCTAATATATATCCGCCATCTACAGAATACTTAACATCGCTTAGGTAGTCAAAGGTATTACCTCCAATAGTTTTTTCCCAAAGTATATTTCCTCCTATATCAATATTTACAATCCAATAGTCATCATCTCCATTTGCATTTTGAGATTTATCTCCAGAAATATTTGAAGAAGAATATCCACTCAAAATATACCCTGATGGGGTTTTGCTTATATTAGTTAAATAATCATTTAAATACCCCCAAATTGTATTTTGCCATTCAATTACACCATCTTCATCTAGCTTAACTATCCAGTAATCGTAGGTATTATACATACCTAAAGCCCCCTCAGTTTTATCACCAGAGATATCGCTTGCAGAATATCCAGCCAAAATATAGCCCCCTTCAAGTGCCGTTTCAACTGAAATTAAATTGTCCGCATTATTTCCTCCTATAGTGTTATCCCATTCAATAAATCCAGAAGAATCTAATTTAATTACCCAATAATCTGAGGTAAAATCCATCCCCATATTATTTTCAGTTTTGTCTCCTGATAAATTGGACAATGACCTACCACCCAAAAGGTAACCTCCATCCATAGTTTGCTTAACACTATACATTCGATCATCATCTGCGCCGCCTATCGTATTTTGCCATTCAATTTCTCCTAGAGAATCTAATTTTACGACCCAGTAGTCATATGTGCCCGGCAACCCAAGATTAGGCTCAGTCTTAACTCCTGAGATTCCAGATCTAGAATAACCTCCAACTATAAATCCACCATCTGCTGTCGCCTCAATACAAGATAGAAAATCATGGTAATCTCCGCCAATTGTCTTATCCCACAATACTAACCCAGCGTAATTAATTTTTACTACCCAATAATCATAGCTAAACCCGATTGACGGCGCAGTTTTGTCACCTGAAATACCAGAAATTGAATAGCCTGCTAATATATATGCTGAATCAGGCATAGATATTACATCAACAAGTACATCATATGTATTCCCACCAATCGTATTCTGAAATTCTATGTAACCATAAGAATCAATTTTTATTATCCAATAATCATCATTACCCAAACTATTTTCTGTTTTATCTCCTGATATATCGGAATCTGAACTACCTACAACGATGTAGCCAAAGTCATTTGTTTGAATAATACTAGCTAAGTTATCATAGGTATTGCCTCCAATTGTATTCTGCCATTCAATTTCAGGGGCTTGGCAAAAACCAACAAACTCAGCTGAAAAAAAGAAAAGAAATATTGTTAGCTTAATTATAATTTGGTTGATCATAACCAAATTTAATGATATTTTCTGATTTTTCATTTAAAATAACTGAGAACTTTAATTTTAAGTTAAAAAATTACGATAACGATAAACTAAATCCGAGCAAAAATGGAGCAGTAATCATGCTTTTGAATAGAACACTATTCAGTAGCTAAAAGAGGCATTCAGCGGAAATTCATGCCAGAAGTTTATCTAACTCCTTGATTTTCATCACCAATAGGATAGATAACCGAATACTACAGAATAGTTCAAAATCTTTACTAGATCAACCAGTAATCTATTGGCCAGCCTCTTTTACACTTAAATCAACAAAATGAAAACGTACGTTTACACCCTTAAAAACAACATCAACAATGAAATTTATGTAGGCATTGCCTTAGATCCACAAATAAGATTACTGGAACACAATCGTGGAAAAAACTGATACACAAAAGCATTTATGCCATGGCAAATTTTCTACACTGAAGAATGCAATGGTTGGGCAGAAGCTAGAAAAAGAGAAATCTATTTGAAATCGGGGGCCGGTAAAAGGTTTCTTAAAAACTTGTAATATTTTCATTCTCGGAACAGGGGGTCCTAATGCACTTTGTGCGTCTTCGGGGGAATTGAATTCAAATCGCCCGATTATAGTTACCGGGTAGCTCATACTTTTTATTAAAATTTAGAAAATTGTGTTCTATTAAGTTGCATAAAGCTGCTGTACTTGGTCATACATCCAACACTTCGCGCTTGCACTATTTATTTATAAATAATCGTCCTCTCCGGCACCCTCTTAATAATCACACTATCATTAATCGTATCTACATGCACCCCGGTTGAATCCTGGAAAAACTGGATATCGTTGTACTGGATTTCATAATCGGGTTCGTTGCAGTTGCGCCATTGTAGAATAATTAATAAACCCCAGAGGAATAAACGACCTATTGGCCAGTCGGGGCTGCTTTCGGTTTGCGGTGGTCGTGTGGGTTGGGGCTCTGCTGAATAGGTCCTCGTGTATGTTGTTTGGGCGTTCGGCTGGTATCGCTGTTGTGATTGCTGATAGAGCAGAAAATCATAATTTGCCCTACGTTGCGGGTCGGACAGCACTTCATAGGCAGCAGCTATTTGCTTAAATTTTTCTTCCGCTGCTTTAATACCCGGATTTGCATCCGGATGATATTGTTTGGCAAGACGACGATACGACTTCTTAATTTCTTCCTGCGTTGCCGTATTGGATACTGCTAAAATCTGATAGTAGGTCACGGCAAAAGGGATGATCTGTGGATGTATAAAGGTAATCATTTGTTGCGGTTTTGAAGTGTCTGATTGACTTCGAATAATTACACTTTATCATCATCTGGGCACCATATGAATGCTTTAAGTGGTGCATGTTTAATAGTTGTATGCACTCATGAAAGTGAACCTCACTCCCTGCCCTCTCCCCACACCTCCTGCGTCGGAGCGGCAAGCCTCCTGCCGTCGTAGAGAGGGAGCTTAATTTTTGTATATAAATTAGGTTTCGGTTGAATCAGAAATCTTTCCTGCATTTCACACTTCACACTTTAATACCTGCATTCCATCGGCTAATCATGAGTACTCAGGACTTCGCTGCGATACGTCGGCTAATCATTTGCACACTTGCATTACACGTCGGTACTTTTATCTATATTCGCTGTATGAAACGACCTATACTTCTGTGCTTACTGCCCCTTTTGTGGGTGCTGACCGGTTGCCCTGTATCTGTTGATTATCCACTCGGTTATGCCGGTAAGGAAAAAATTGACGACAAATTAATTGGCACCTGGATTACATCTGATACAAGTGCAGAGGTGATTTCATTTGTTTTTGAGAAAGCGGATGCCTTTTCTTTAAAAGTGAAAGTGCTCGAAAGAGGTAGCATGTATGCCGAAGATGTGGATGACTTCAAAGGTTGGTGCACTTCCCTCGGTGATAAACAGTTCGTCTATTTTCAAAATGCCGCAGATGCAAGTGCGGGATATTACTCTTATTGCTACTGGTTTAATACAGAAGGCAATCTGGTTGCTTCTGACTTTGCCTTGCTGGTTGGAGGGGTAGACGCAGTTACTTCTACCGAAAATTACAGAAGAGAGGTAAGTCAAAGTATGGCAAATCCCGATTGGCTGGGCACTGCATTCACCTACACGAAAAAATAGGTTAGGCCCGTTGACGTGCACACACGACTGTTTAACTATTGTTCAAACAGTTCGGCGGGCTACAGATGGACTCAAGTAAGGATTTTACCCTCCTCTGTGCATATCCCATTTGTTGGTATCGTAAATAATCCGCTTATTTGTAGCAGGCATATTAATCTGCCTCAAGCATGTCACAGCCAATTAAAACAAATTACGGAGCCTTATCTACACTGGTAACGGTATTTTTCTTCTGGGGATTTATTGCAGCCGGTAACGGTGTATTTATTCCTTTTTGCAAACAATATTTCCATCTTGATCAATTTCAAAGTCAGCTCATCGACTTTTCATTTTATGGCGCCTATTATTTAGGTGCACTGATTATTTTTATTATCAGCACAGTCAGAAAATCAGAATTAGTTTCGGGCTGGGGATATAAACGGAGTATTGTGTACGGCTTACTCTTTAGTTTGTTAGGCTCGCTGGCAATGATTGCCGCTGTAAATTATGGTGGCTTCGGCGCTGTACTGGCCAGCTTGTTTATAGTTGCCTTAGGATTTTCTTTGCAGCAAACAGCCGCGCAACCCTTTGCCATTGCACTCGGCGATCCTGCAACAGGTAATTCACGCATCACGCTGGGTGGTGGTATTAATTCATTTGGAACAACCATCGGCCCTGTAATTGTTGCACTCGCTTTATTTGGCACTACTCAGTCGTTAACCGATGAAATGATTGCCAAACTGCAATTGAGTAGTATCACCTATTTGTATTGTGGCATTGGTGCTTTATTTCTGCTGTGCGCCTATTTATTCTGGAGCTCTAAAAAAGTGCCGGATGGTAAAATGGATAGTCATGTGGAGGAAGCCGGAAAAGCCATGCGGGCTCTATTAATTATAACAGGTTTTGTGATCGTTATTTTCAGTATCATTTTCAGCAGTTATAATACTGAAACTGCAAAACGTATAGAAGCCCTTAAAGCAGAAATGGCCGCTATGGAAAACCCTGAACCATCGGCATTGCAAACGATGCAGGACCTGATTCATCGCGAAAATGCAGGTCTCGAACATCAACGTATGGCCTTATTAGCCGGTGCTTTAATCGTCATTGTGGGTGGTTTGCTGATGTCGAAAGCACGTGCAACAAAAAATCCACATGGATGGGGTGCTTTACAATATCCGCAACTGGTGCTCGGTATGCTGGCCATATTTACTTATGTGGGTGTTGAAGTTACCATACAAAGTAATTTATCTGAATTATTACGACAACCGAATTTTGGAGGACTTCAACCTTCACAAACTTCACCATATATTTCTATGTACTGGGGAAGTTTAATGATTGGCAGGTGGGCCGGTTCTATTGCGGTATTTAATTTCGGTACCCGACAAAAACAATTATTGATGATATTGGTTCCAATGGTGGCTTTCGGTATCATAATCGGTGTAAACTCATTAGCCGGAACAGATATGTCGCCATTATACGCATATATTGTTTGCGTGGGTGTGCAAATAGTTGGATTTTTTATGGGTAAAGATAAACCGGCACGCACCTTACTTATTTTCAGCGTATTAGGTATCATCGCGATGCTGATCGGTTTAATGTCGCAAGGAACATTTGCTGTATACGCCTTCCTGAGCGGGGGTTTATTCTGCTCAATTATGTGGCCAAATATTTTTGCACTTGCACTCAGCGGATTAGGAAAATATACCGCGCAGGGTTCTGCATTCCTGATTATGATGATATTAGGTGGTGGCGTAATTCCAACTATTCAAGGTAAACTTGCAGATATCATCGGTATACATCCAAGCTATTGGGTAACGGTATTATGTTTCAGCTATCTGGCCTGGTTTGCCTGGAAAGTGAAATCCTTGGTGGGTGAAACTTCCGGCGCCGGAGCAGCGCATTAATGGTATCGCTATTTTATGGACGATAAGTTGGGATATCGTCAAATGCTGTTGCCAATGCGTAAGGCAGCACATAATTCTTAACACTCATCAGCATGGCTTTGTGTGAGGTAAATATTTCTCTGTTTACATTCATCAAAGTGGCTATCGTCATATCATCGGTCTGATTGGCTGAAGCTATGTGATAAATATGCTGCACGTTATCGGTATACTGTTGCTGAATTTCCTGCAAAATATGCATCAAGGTATCAGAAACAAGCTGTTTATCCTGCGCAAGGAAATGTGTAATATGTAACTGGTAATAAATATGCTGCACATCTTTACGCATATGCTGCAGATACTCCACAAAATGCTGTTCAACCGCATGTTCCATTTCTGTTATATCCGGATGTACATCCTTCATGCATTTACTCGCATGCATGGCACTGCGAACGGCTGCAATCATAATATCGGTTGCGCGTGCATCATCCTGGTCCATGGCTACTTCTTTAAACCGCAGGTAATAAGATTGTATCTCGCCATACTGTTCTTTCAGTAAAGCATAATGTTCAGATAATGATTTTGCTAAAGCCGCCTTTGCCTGCGGTGCATGCACAAAATCATCCGTTACAGGTAACTGACGTGTAGATAGATGAAAATTTCTGGCATTATAAACAAGGCACTGCTGAATAAAAAATCCCGCTTCTCTGTTCAGCATCTCAACACCGGCTTCTGGTTCCAGGGAAGTGTGATGAGTTAATACAAACGAAGCAATTTGCTGTTCTTTTGTAAAAAATTTGCCCAACAGATTACTCAAGGGATTTAAAAACGGTAAACACAATGCTATACTCATCACATTCATCCCGGTTTGAAAAGTAGCCAATGCAATCAACGGATCCTGAATATGCATGCCGGTTGTAATCAAACGATGTGCAGGATATAAGCACACAAATGCTACAATAGTTGTCAGCACATTATATAAAAAATTACCTGTAGCTATGCGTTGTTTAATCGGTACCCTATCTAATGCTCCTATCAGCAACTTTACACTTGTGCCCACCTCACTGCCAATGACAATGGCCATGGCATCATCTAAACCAACTACTTGCTGATATAATAAACTCAGGGTTATCGCCACAGTGGCAGCACTGCTTTGGGTGATGGTTGTGGCAATAAATCCGATGCCCACAAATAAAATGGGTGGAAACTGCCTGAACCTTTCAATGGCACCTTGGATCTCCTCCCCTGCCACACTGTCTTTCATAAAGGCCAGTCCCACAAACAAGAGCCCAAACCCTAAAAAAAACTGTGCTATAGTTTGAACGCGCCTCCGGTTATTAAACATAAACAGGACAAGGCCAGCCACACCGACTACGGGCAGTGCAAAGGCCTCGATATCCACCCGAAAACCCAGGGTAGCCACAATCCAGCTATTTACGGTAGTGCCCAGATTGGCGCCCATCACTACCGCCAGCGCATTTTTCAAGGTAATAACGCCGCTCCCGGCAAAAGCCAACACCAGAAAATTGACAACCGAACTGCTCTGTAACACGGCTGTAACCACCGTTCCGCCTAAAATGGCCTTTACAGGCTTGTTGGTCATACGCATCAAAAAAAGCTTGAAACGCCTGCTCATCAAGCTTCTCAGCGCTTTTTCGAGCTGCTGTATGCCGAATACAAAAATGCCAATGCCACCAATCAGAAACCCAATATTCAACCCCATAGTCCGATGTTACAGGGTTAAACTTAGTTAACATATCAGTGTCGAACAACCGCTATCGCGATTTGTCCACGTTTTAAGGCTGAGGGCTTAGGGGCAATTGTATATCTTTACGGCCGCTAATCAGCTACCATGAATAGTTTTAAAAAGATCAACAATTTCACGGGTTGGGCCGTGTTTGCCATTGCAGCGTTGGTGTATGCCAGCACAATGGAACCCACTGCGAGTTTTTGGGATTGCGGAGAGTTTATTGCCGCAACGTATAAATTACAAGTTGTTCACCCACCGGGAGCACCTATCTTCCTGATGATGGGTAAAATTTTCAGTCTGTTTGCAGGCAGTCCATCGGAGGTTCCGCTGTACACAAACCTGTTTGCAGCAATGAGTACTGCTTTTGCCGTACTATTTACCTTCTGGATTATTACGCGTTTATTACGCAGGGTTATTTCTCCAAATGATGAACCTACCAGCGGACAAACAGCGCTTATTATTTTGAGTGGTATTATCGGTGCATTGAGTTGTGCCTTTATGGATAGCATCTGGTTCTCTGCAGTTGAATCGGAGGTATATGCATTAGCTACCTTTTTCTTTGTGATTATTTTCTGGTCGATGGTAAAATGGGAAGCACATGCCGACGACCCAAATTCTGACCGATGGATTTTATTCATGGCCTTAATGATGGGTTTATCTATCGGTGTGCACTTATTAGCCTTATTGGTTATTCCAGCCATTGCATTAATATATTATTTCCGCAATTATACCTATACACGAAAAGGATTAATCTACGCTTTACTGATTGGCTTAGGATTAGTGGCATTCCTGCTGTACGGCTTACTCGATAAATTTATCGGATTAGGAGCCGGCATCGACCGTTTGTTCGTAAATGGTATGGGCATGCCTTTCGGAAGCGGATTAATATTCTACGGAATCATCATCGTAGGCGCTACCATTTATGGTATTCGCCGCGCGATTCAGAAAAACAACCGCGTATTGTATCTGGCTTTAATGTCATTTACTTTCTTAACCATCGGTCTGACTTCGTATGCAATGGTATTAATTCGCGCGAAAGCCGAACCTGTCATCAATATGAATGGCATTAATGATGTGCACTCATTTTTATCTTATTTAAAACGTGAGCAATATGGCAGCCGCGAATTATTCTACGGCCCATACTGGACAGCCACACCGGTAGAATACAAAAAAGGCAAAGCTAATTATGGTATTATTGAAGGTCAGGATAAATATCAGGAAATATCACACGATTTTATTCCGGTATATAAAGTGCCTTCAGAATATGCAAACTCACCTGAAGCCCGCGTATTAATTGAACGCAACCGCGAGGTGATATTCCCACGTATGGGATCTATGGAGTCGCGTCACTCCGGCCTGTACTACGATTTTGTAAATGTGCCGCAGGGACAGGAGGAAACTTATGTTCCAACCTTTGGCGACAATATTAAATTCCTGACAAATTACCAGTTTGGTCATATGTTCTGGCGCTATTTCATGTGGAATTTCAGCGGCCGGCAAAATGATACTCAGGGTAATTTCTATGACGGTTATCGCGATGGGAACTGGATCACCGGCATTGCATTTATTGATGAAGCTAAAAATCCGCAAATTGATGATGTGCCTGCTTCCATCAGTGATGTAACTGCACATAATACTTATTACCTCATTCCATTTATTATCGGTATTCTGGGTATGGTGTATCAGCTGCGCAATGATAAACGCGGATTTTTGATTGTATTCATTTTATTCTTCTTTATGGGATTCATGAATATCATCAATATGAATCAACCACCTACCGAGCCACGTGAACGTGACTATGCACAAGTGGGTGCCTTCTTTGCATTTGCTATCTGGATAGGATTCGGTTTGGCGGGTATTTTAGATCTCGCTAAAAATTATACTAAAAAGGTAATTTCAGAATACGCTTTATACACCGGCTTAATTATTCTGGCTATGTATATTACCGGACTTACGATGTATAATTTCATGTCGTTTATTCAGGTAATGGCTTTAACCATTGCCGTTATCCTGGCCATGGGATTTATTGTTTCTCTGGTGCAAAAAGCCACGCAAAAAGAGCTGACACTGGCCATAGTCGCCTTCCTGCTGTGTGTTCCGGGACCGCTTCTGATGGCTACACAGGGTTGGGATGACCACGACAGAAGCAACAGGACCTTTGCGCGGGATATTGCCAGAAATTATCTGGAAAGCTGTCCGCCAAACGCCATCTTATTTACACAAGGCGATAACGATACCTATCCATTATGGTATGCACAGGAAGTGGAAGGTATCAGAACGGATGTGCGTATTGTGAACCTGAGTTTATTGGGTGTCGACTGGTATATCAACCAATTGCGTCACGCAACGAATGAATCTAAACCGATTAAATTAACATTATCCTCAGATAAAATTTTGGGCGATAAACGGAATCAAATTGTTTCTAACGATAAAAGTAAATTCCGTAACACACGTCTCGAATTAAAAGATTTTGTGAATTTCATCGGCCAGGACGATCCTAAATATCAAATCTACAATCAGGGTCTTGAAGAATACTTCAACTACATGCCAACCAATAAAATCAAGTTGACCATTGATGCCGATGCCATGAAGAAAAATGGCATTGTACCTGAATCACTGATGGGTGGATTGCGCAAGGAACTGACCTTCGATTTAAGCAACAAAACCTTGCTGAAGAATGATTTAATGACCCTCGATCTGGTGGCAAATAATATCAACGAACGCCCTATCTGTTTCGCTATCAGCGTTACAGGCGAATCTCACCTGGGCATGCAAAAATATCTGATGCAGCGCAACATGGTATATCAGATCATGCCGGTTGAAATGGAAAATGCAGAAGGCAAAATGGATGGATTTGCGAAAAACATGGATACTGAAATTCAGTACGACATGCTCGTGAATCAAAAAGATAAATTCACCTATGGTGGTGTTGAAGAAGGTGTGCCGATGTATATTGACCCAAGTGGTTTCGGATCACTGCTTACGGCTAAATACCTGAATTATTATGATCTGGTGAAAAGTCTGAATGATGAACGTTTGTATCTGCAGGCACAAGCACGCCAGATGATGACAGATACCGTGAATCAGGAATACAACGAAGTAGGCAAACAACTGTTACAGGAAAGCGCAGCGAAAAAAGAAAAAATGCTGACCACGCTTGACCTGATGATGCAATTGTTCCCGGATAAAAGTATTCCTTACGACTTTAATATGGTAAACGTTGCTGACACTTACGAAGATTTGGGTGAAAATGAAAAAGCAATGGACATTTTAAAAGTAATTGTGCCACGCGCTTTAAGTGAAATGGAATATTACTTCCGTATGAACAGAAAGAGTCAGTTTACCGGCAGTATGTTTAGTCAGGACCAATACAGGTCAGAAACCTGCGTATACCTGGCTATCGAAATTGCGAAAAAAGCCGGCGATACTGCCTTTGCAGAAAAAGCACAGGCCGATTATGATGGCTTGCGTCTCCGTTACGGAATACCTGCACTCAATGAAAGAAGGACAAGGTAAATTTCAGCGCAAGAAGTTCGACAACCTGGTGTTTGGCAGACAACCGGTTGTTGAACTTCTGATGCGCGATGCTTCAGTCGATAAAATACTGTTGTCAAAAACAGCTCAGGGCGATGTTGTTCCTCAAATCAAACAAAAAGCCGCTGAGAAAAATATTCCCATTCAATATGTGCCTGTCGAAAAATTGAATGCACTTACCGGCGGCAATCATCAGGGTGTAATTGCCTTTACCGCTGCTGTTGAATTTCAAAAAATTGATGATGTGTTGCCTTTTATCATCGAAAAAGGCGAAGTGCCACTCATCCTGATTTTAGATGGTATTACAGATGTGCGCAATTTTGGCGCTATTGCCAGAACTGCCTATGCCAGCGGCGTGCACGCCATCATCATACCTGCACATCACACTGCCCCGATTAACAGCGATGCCATGAAAACAAGTGCAGGCGCTTTACAGGAAATTCCGATTTGTCGCGAAAAAAACTTTGAACTGGTTTTGCAATACCTCAAATTAAATGGTCTGCAAATTTTAGGTGCCGATAGTCAGGCTGATACCTATATTTATCAGCAAAATCTGACCTTGCCAACAGCCATCATTATGGGCGCAGAAGATGAAGGCATGAGCGCCATCTCCAGAAAACACCTGACATCAACAGTAAAAATTCCAATGCTCAACACTTTCGATTCGTTCAACGTATCCGTAGCCACAGGCATAATTCTCTACGAAACCACGCGCCAACGCTTACAGTGAGTGGTGAGTGGTGAGTGGTGAATATTGAATAAGGAATGAGGAATGAGGAATGAGGAATAAGAATGCATTGTGAGAAGGAATCCTTATTTAACTTCCCGTCTCCCAGTCTTCCCGGCCTCGTGCATTTCAACTCGACACCCGTTTCCTCACAAAGCCAAAATCTCCACCAACTGCAACATCTGCTTATTAATCTGCATATGATGCTTCGTCGCATTCGCAAACGGCGTAAACACAATCTCATCATTTATCTGCCCCGCCATCACATTTTTCCTCCCCTCAATCAAACCCTCCACAGCCGCCATACCCAATCTGCTACCTAAAATCCTGTCGCGCACAGTTGGATTTCCCCCGCGCTGAATATGTCCCAATACAGACACACGCGTATCATAATGATCAAATTTCTCTTTCACCAATTTCGCAATTTCAAACGCACCACCACGTTCATCACCCTCAGCCACAATAACAATCGCCGATGATTTCTGACGCAACCAACCACGCTCAAGTGTCGAAATTAAATAATCAATATTCGTTTCCGTTTCCGGAATTACAATAGCTTCCGCACCACCTGCAATACCGGTTGATAAAGCAATAAATCCCGCATCTCTGCCCATCACCTCAACAAAAAACATGCGGTTATGCGACATAGCAGTATCGCGAATTTTATCTATCGCATCAATAGCTGTATTAATCGCTGTATCAAAACCCAAAGTAAAATCGGTACCAAATAAATCATTATCAATCGTACCGGCAACGCCCACACAAGTAATACCAAACTCTTTTTCAAAAACAGTTGCACCTCTGAAAGTTCCGTCACCACCAATGGCAACAAATCCTTCAATGCCGTGTTGCTTTAAATTTTCAAACGCCGTTTTTCTACCTTCAGGTGTCATAAAGCGCTGACTTCTTGCCGTCTTCAAAATGGTGCCGCCACGCTGAATAATATTACTCACGTGATACGATTCCATTTTAAAAAAATCGCCATCAATCATGCCTTCATATCCGCGTCGGATACCGTAAACTTCCAATCCATTATATAAACCCGTACGCACAACGGCACGTATACAGGCATTCATTCCCGGTGAATCACCACCGGATGTCATTACAGCTATCTTTTTCATTGTTTATCTACACATTAAAAACCAAAAAACGTTAAACCTGTTCAAACCAATTACTTTCATCCGACATCATCCTTGCGATTTCCATTTGCACAATGCAGTGGTAAGCTGCGCAATGTCAGCGCGTGTACCTGCTGTTGCCTGATCGTGACCCAACGCTATTGACTCCCTGCAGGAACATGCTGTAACATATCGGCTGTCATTTTATCTAAATCAAATGCATGTTGCCATCCCCAATCAGCTCTCGCTTCACTATCATCAATACTGCCCGGCCAGGTTTCTGCAATTTTCTGACGAAAGTCGATATCATACGTTAATTGAAAATCAGGTATATGTTGTTTAATTGATTCACCTACCATGGCCGGAGTAAAACTCATCGCCGCCAGATTATAAGATGAACGTATTTTAATTCGCTCTGCATCCGCCTCCATTAATTCGATAGTCGCCCGAATAGCATCCGGCATATACATCATAGGCAATAGCATATCATGTGCAAGAAAACAGGTGTATGCTTTTTGCGAACGCGCTTTAAAATAAATATCTACAGCATAATCCGTAGTTCCACCTCCGGGCATTGTTTTGTAACTGATAATTCCGGGATATCGCAAACTCCGCACATCTAAACCATACTTTAAAAAATACCATTCACACCAACGTTCACCCGCCTGTTTGCTGATACCATATATGGTATTCGGCTCCATAACCGTAATTTGCGGAGTGTTAGCTTTTGGTGTAGTTGGACCAAAGGCAGCGATTGAACTCGGCCAATAAACTTTTTTCACCTGCCTGTCGCGCGCGAGCTCAAGCGTATGAATCAAACCGTTCATATTTAATTCCCAGGCTTTCATCGGATACTTCTCACCGGTTGCTGAAAGCATGGCTGCCATATTGTAAATCTGTGTAACGCGATACTTATCAAGAATATCTGCAATGCCGGCCTGATCTAATACATTGATTTCCGCAAACGGACCCGATTCTAATAATTCACCTTCCGGTTTTTTAATATCTGCTGCAATTACGTTGGCCCCGCCATACTGTTGTCGCAATTGCATCGTTAACTCTGCACCAATTTGGCCGCATGCGCCAATCATAAGTATCGTGTCTCCTGCCATGAATATGATATGAAGTAACAAAATTAGGTTTATGTGTACGAATTGACAACTCTCTTCCACCGCGAATGCACATTTCATGCAACCTGGCACCAAATAGCCCGTATATGCAGAAAACCTTACCTTTGACTGCTGATCAGTGTATGAAAAAAATCCTCGTGATAGTGGGCACCAGGCCCAATTTTATAAAAATTTCGCGTTTTAAGGCTTTGGCCCTGCATCATGCATTTGATTTACGCATCGTGCATACCGGTCAGCATTTTGACGAAAAAATGGCCGACGTATTTTTCCGCGATTTGCAGATTCACCCTGATTACCTCCTCGAAGTGCCCTCCGTTTCACCTGAGCAACAAATGATGCTGATGCAGGCGAAACTCAGCAAACTGATAGCCACCACCTTTAAACCGGATTTAGTGATGGTGGTAGGAGATGTAAATTCGACACGCGCCGGTGCCGAAGCCGCACAAATTCATAATATACCCATCGCTCATATTGAAAGCGGATTGCGCAGCTTCGATCAGTCAATGCCCGAAGAAATTAACCGCATTGTGGCCGATAATTTAGCTACCTATTTTTTTATTACCGAACAAAGCGGTATCGACAATTTAACGCAGGAAGGAAAACCGGATACGCATCAATATCTGGTTGGTAATACCATGATCGACACATTGATACATTTTGATGAACAGATTCGCCAGAATCCGATTATGTCGGAATTACAACTGACGGCAAATCAATTTATTTTAATGACCATGCACCGACCTTCAAATGTTGATACACGTGAAGGACTCGAATCACTTATCGCTACTTTATCGTATCTGTGCACACAAGCGCCTGTTGTTTTCCCCATGCATCCACGCACCAAACAAAAAATGGTTGAATATGATTTGTGGGAAAAATGCAACAACATACCTCAACTCATCAGCATCGAACCACTCGATTATTTTGCATTTCAAAATCTGATTGCTCATTGTTTATGTATCGTGACCGATAGCGGTGGCATACAGGAGGAAGCTACTTTTCGGTTAAAACCTTGTTTGACGCTTCGTCCAAATACCGAACGCCCCATCACCCTCACAACAGGCACCAACACACTGATTACAGAAGGACTTCCTGAATTAAAATTACATATCGAAGCCATTCAGTCACGAAAGTATAAAACAGGAAATATTCCTCCGCTGTGGGATGGTAAAGCTTCTGAACGCATTTTCGAAATTATTGCAGGCTTGAATTAAAGCGCATCTAATAATTGCGCATATTGACCTGCCAGGGCGCGACGCGTATATTTTTCAGGCGCCATTCTGGTTTGTTGCAAAGTGCCTGATTTCCATTGCTGATAGCAGGTTTCAAGTGTCTGGTACACGCCTTCTTCATCCTGTAAACCGTGCATCACCCCACAACCTGTTTCTGTTAAAATAGCTGCCGCATCTCCTTCCGGATCACCAATCGCTACTA
Organism: Bacteroidota bacterium; assembly: GCA_029571985.1. GTDB lineage: Bacteria > Bacteroidota > Bacteroidia > Chitinophagales > BACL12 > UBA7236. Next base: position 203,289 of record JAKQVC010000132.1, read on the forward strand.
TCGGACGTTGTGCTGCCATGTATTCAAATAGTTTTGCAGGTACACGTCCCTTAATATCCTGTGCATCATTCACTAATAATAACAACACACCTGCTGCCCGCATATGCGCAATAGCAACCGGATGATCTACATGACCATATTGTTTTACATGAGCAGATAATCCATATTGCTCAATCATGTCTAAAACACTGTGATCAACCTTTCCGGTAAAAGCAATCTGCACATCCTGCCTGAATTCAGTATGTTGCGCACACAATCTGGCAATCGCCTTCCAAAGTACTTCCGGATTACGCGCTTTATTAATCATGCCTACGTGATGCAGCGTAAAAGATGTATCCAGCTTAATCGGTTGTTCAGGATAATCATGTGTATCAAATCCATTGGTAACTACATCTACGTGTCGGTGATACATCGATGCAAAATCTGCCGCCCAACTTTTACTTACCGTTACCACTTTATCCGCTCCGGATATCACCATTTTTTCCAATGCATGATGTTTTTTATCTGCCCATCGGGAAAGATGCAATGAGGTGTAATAATCAATATTAGTCCAGGGATCTCTGAAATCGGCAATCCATGGAATACCAGTTTGTTGTTTCACACCCAGGGCAATCATATGCATACTATGAGGCGGCCCGGTGCTGATAATGGCATCAACGGGATGCTTTCGGAGATAGTCGCTCAAAAAAGAAACGGAGGGTTTTATCCAGAATCTGCGTGCATCCGGAATAAAAAAATTGCCTCTGATCCAGACAGCCAGTTCCTGCAACCACGATTTTTTCTTTTTTTCCTGCAGAAAAGCCGCATTAATTTTTTCATCCTGACGCATGCCCAGCAAATTCCGGTAAGCGCTGTACGGCTCCCAAATGGGACGTCGCATCACTTCCAGATTGGCCGGCAAGGTAGCAGCCAGCGTATGGTCAAGCACGGCCTGTTCACCGTTTTCTACGGTGTAAATGACCGGTTCCCAACCAAACTCATGCAAATAGCGCGCCATTTTCACCCATCGCTGCACCGGCACACCCCCCGCAGGAGGCCAGTAATAGGTGATGATAAGCACTTTTTTCACAGCTGGCGTTTACCGGCAAAGGTAAAACAACTCCCCGAACAGCCCCCGCCCCTTTAGCTAAAGGTTCTTAACTTTAGCGCCGTAAACTTTTGTTTCGCCATGCAACAAAACAATAATAACAAATCCATACTGCTCTATCTGTTGGCAGGGGTATTCTTCTTTGTATTCAGTGCTTTATATTTCTATCCGCTGCTCCAGGGCAAAATTCTGGTTCAGGGTGATATCATGAATTTTGTCGGCGCGAGTAAAGAAGCAGTTGATTACCATGAAACCACCGGTGACGGCGCTCTTTGGAGTAATAGCATGTTTGGTGGTATGCCAACCTATCAGACAGCTTTGTACAACACCGGAAATATGTTTGAGAAAGTAAATATCTATCTCGGCTTATTTCTGCCCCGTCCGGCGAATTATATGTTTATCGCACTGGTCTGTTTTTTCCTGCTGTTGCGGAGTTTCAAAGTCAACATGGGTTTGTCGGTAAGTGGTGCACTATCTTATGCACTGGGCACTTATCTTATTACATTTATTGAAGCCGGGCACAACACAAAAGTCATGGCCCTTGCATTAATGCCTTTGGTATTTACAGGCATTAATTACTTGTTTAAAGGACAAACATTATTAGGTGCCACTATATCATTATTTGCAATCACTTGTCAGATAACGGCGAATCACCCGCAAATAACCTATTACATGTTATTAATGATAGGCTTATGGATGGCATCAGAAGCCTATTTATCAGTAGTCGATAAAAAATTGCCTGCCTTCTTTAAAAATATCGGCATTTTATTTGTCATCGTTGTTTTAGGTGTAGTAGCCAACACATCAAAACTTTGGACAACCTACGAATACAGTAAAGAATCCATCAGGGGAGGCACAGAATTAGAAGCACTTAAAAAAGAACATCAGGATGACGGGCTTGACCGCGAATATGCTTTTGGGTGGAGTTCCGGTGTTGCTGAAAGCTTCAGTATCATGTATCCAAATTTCGCAGGTGGCGGTTCAGGATTTTCCTTCCTGCAAAGCAAAGATGGCACGCAGGTTGATTCTGAGCTTATGCGTTATATTCAACAACTCTATCAGCAAGACCAACAATCGGCACAACAATTGCTCAACGCATCGCGACAAGCAGGAAAATATTGGGGCGATATGCCATTTACCAGCGGACCAATTTATGTTGGCTCCATATTGTGCTTTTTGTTTTTGTTAGGCGCGTTACTGGCCAATAATCGTATGCGTGGTTGGCTGATAGCTGCTACCATTTTGTCGCTGTTTTTAGGATGGGGAAAAAACTTTCCGGCCTTTAATAATTTCATGTTCGACTACTTCCCGCTGTATAATAAATTCAGAACCGTTTCCATGGCAATGACCATGTTGTGTTTTACCATTCCGGTTTTGGCTTATTATATCACAAGTCAATTCCTGTCTGATAAAAATGAATTGAGTCAGGAGAAAAAATTATGGGGATTAAAATGGGCGAGCATCGGCGTAGGTGGATTATCTGTTATTTTGTTGATGGCTACCAATGCATTCGACCTGCTTAAGCCTGAAGAAACAGAATATTTGTCGAAAGTAACTGATGTCCAAACCTCAACCTTTTTCGATTTATTGAAGGATGAACGTGCGGCCATGATTCGAAAGGATATTTTAATTGCTTCATTCTTTATGGCGCTTGCTGCCGGAACGCTGTATTTATACATCCGCAAAACATTGAGTGTCAGGGTTGCTGTTATTATTATTTGCATCTTACCTGTTCTGGATTTATTAATTGTCGACAGCAAATACCTGAGCAAAGACAATTACCAGGAAGCCGGTTTTTATGAACAACAATTCAGAAAATCGCTGCCGGTGATTAAGGACACAGACCCATACTATCGCGTGTTAAACACTATGCATGATCCTGATAAGGATGGTTACACCTCTTTCCTATACAAGAGCATCGGTGGTTACCATGGCGCTAAGCTGCAACGCTACCAGGATATTTTGGACGGCTATGTAAGTAAAGGTAACGTTCAAGTATTAAGCATGCTGAATACAAAATATGTAATCGGCTCGCGTCAGGGTCAGGTAGGCTACGATCGCAATCCACTGGCTTGTGGAAATGCCTGGTTTGTAGACACCATTCGCATGGTAAACAGCAATGATGACGAATTCAGCGCACTTGCTGATTTTAATCCGCACACAACAGCTATCGTGCACAAGGATTTTTCTGAAATGATTAGTCAACCCAATCCAACAGTTGATAGCACCGCTACGATTGCGCTGAAAAAATATGGGTTGAATGAAATAAGTTATACTTCTTCAGCTGCTTCAGATCAGGTAGCCATTTTTTCTGAAATATGGTATCGTGGTAATGAAGACTGGAATGCGTATATCGATGGTAAATTAGTTAAGCATTTCAGAGCTAATTATCTCTTACGTGGATTAGATGTACCAGCCGGCAATCATGAAATTGTTTTCAAATTTGAACCAAAATCATTTTATACCGGAAAGAAAGTGTCGACAGCTGCCTCAGGATTAATATTACTGTTAGTAGCAGCGGGCGCATTTCTCGCCTATCGTAAATCATCCCAAACGCCAAGTTCAGAAGCCAATTCATAAACATGCAGTACGATCCGGTTAAGCGCAGTTTAGGAAACGTTTTTAATAAGAATCCGTTTCTGCGAAAAGTATTTTATAAACTGTTAGATATTCTGCTGCTGCGTTCCTGGCATATTCATAAGGAACTCAGAATTTGGGCTGCTTCCCGCAGAAACACCGAACATCATATTTTGGATGCCGGTTCCGGTTTTGGACAATATTCCTATTACCTCAGCGGCATGAGTCCGAAATGGAAATTTTTGGCCGTGGATGTAAAGGAGGAACAAATTGCTGATTGCAATACTTTCTTTCAGCGTATTGGCAGAAAAAATATTCGTTTCCAGGTTAAGGACCTGACTACATTTACCATTCCCGAACATTTTGATTTAGTGGTATGTGTAGATGTAATGGAACACGTACTGGAAGATGTTCAGGTTTTTAAAAATTATCACACGTCGTTGAAACCGGGCGGCATGGTGCTTATTTCAACACCTTCTGATCAGGGTGGTTCTGATGTGCATGAGGATGATGCGAGTTCTTTTATTGAGGAACATGTGCGCGATGGCTATAATATTCACGAAATTCAAGAGAAACTGAAAACAGCTGGATTCTCGCGCACTGAAGCTTATTTTTCTTATGGCACTCCGGGTAAAATCTCCTGGCGCTTGTCCATGAAATACCCTTTATTAATGCTTAATGCATCCAAGTTATTCTTCATTATCCTGCCTATATATTACCTTATCACCTTCCCGGTCGCACTCATTTTAAATGCAATGGATGTGGCCATGAAACATGAAACCGGCACCGGATTGATTGTTAAAGCCTGGAAATAATAAATAGGTAAAATACCGCGACGCCATTATGCGTACCGCTCCAAAATGGTATCAGGCAGAATAGCCTGAAGTTGGTGGTCGCGGATAAATTGCAGTACTTCTTTATAAGCATCAACCCAGCCAGGTTCTGCGGCTTCAAAGAAATAATTATTATGCCATAATATACTGATCACTGCATTATCGGTATGCTTTGAAAGGAATTCAAGTATATGGTTTGTGGCCTGTTTGCTCGAACAGTTCTGATAATACCGCAGTGTGGTATCCATAATATGCAACGGCACTTCCACAAAGTCATAGGCCTTTTTGCGTTTGACATCAAAGGGTTTTATGGGCAGGCCATAACTATTTCTGAAACCCATCACTTCAGGAAATCCAAAAGTGGCATCTAATTGCACGCCGGCATCCTGCAGGTGCTCAAACGTTCCGGGTAATTCGGTAAGCAAATAATGATTGCGGTTAATGCGTTTTGCCACCGAACCCAGTCTGTCAAATTCACCGGAATAGGTATCTCTGCTTACACTTTTGTGCAAACCATTTACCCACCCACGTTGCTGAATAGTTTGCTGCATCTTGCGTACACGCGCATCATCAATGGAATAATCAGCGTTGTAAATTTTTCGGGAGCCTTTACCACTATTCACCATCCAGAAAAATACAGACCGCACATCATAGGCATCTTCAATATCCATTATCTTATTCAACAATAACTGATCTGGCACGCGCAAATAATGATTGAACATCGCCTGTAACAATGCACCTATTTTTCCTTTTTTCAGTAGGTAGGGAGCATTCTGACGCAAAGCCCCAAAAGCATGATCGATGTCATGGGATAAAAAGATTCCAGTTGCATGTTTCTTGGGTGTGATGCGGCTATGCAATTTAGGTATCGACGCATACAATGCATCAAAATAGTGAGCGACTAAATTTTGTTCAACACACTTAAAATGATGTTGCACACTGGCCTGATAAGGAAACCGATTATACTGATCAGGCACGTAATCGGTGTACTCCTGTAGATAAGCGAGCAGAAAAAAACTGGTACTGAGAAAGTCTGGCCTACCACTGGCTGTCAGATGCAAAGGTTCTTTCCGAAAATAGGCCTTAAAATGATAATCGCCGCTTTGATAAATCTGTCTGAAAAAATGCGATACCTGAATATCGCCCATGCCATGTTCTGCAATTAAAATATCTTCTCCTGATTCAACTTCTTTTACTGTGAAGCCGACATAGGCACCAAATAGTCGCATCACCCAGGCATATTCTGCCGAGAGTGGTGATTCAATTCTGATGCTAATCTCCGGAACCATCGTATAAAACAAAACACAGTTGAGTTTCTTTACTACCCAACTGTGTTTCTTGTTTGTTTGCTTTAATTAAATATCAAATTTAATTCCCTGAGCCAACGGAAGGGCTGTAGAATAATTAATGGTATTTGTCTGACGACGCATATATGCTTTCCAGCTATCGCTACCGCTTTCACGACCGCCGCCGGTTTCTTTCTCACCGCCGAATGCGCCACCAATTTCTGCACCGCTTGTGCCGATATTTACGTTTGCAATACCACAATCACTTCCTGCCTGAGAAAGGAATTTTTCGGTTTCGTAAATATTGGTTGACATAATCGCACTTGACAATCCCTGCGGCACTGCATTTTGCATGTCGATGGCCTCTTCTATTGTGCTGTATTTCATCACATATAAAATAGGTGCAAAGGTTTCATGCTGCACGATTGGGAAATCATTCTTTGCTTCAATAATACATGGCTGCACATAGCACCCGCTTTCATATCCGGCACCGGTGCAAACACCTCCATCAACAATCATTTTTCCACCAGCTGCTTTCGCCTGCTCAATAGCATCTAAATAATCAGCTACTGCTTTTGTATCAATCAGTGGTCCAACATGGTTATTTTGATCTAATGGATCACCAATACGCAATTGTCCATATGATTTTTTCAGACGGGCAATCACATCATCATATACTTTTTCATGAATGATTAAACGACGAGTGGTGGTACAACGCTGTCCTGCTGTTCCTACCGCACCAAAAATGGCTGCGCGAATCGCAATATCCATATTGGCATGTTCAGAAATGATGATGGCATTGTTTCCACCTAATTCCTGAATGACACGACCTAAGCGTTCGCCAACGATGCCACCTATACGTTTTCCTACTCTCGTAGAACCGGTAACACTTACTAAAGGCACACGTTTATCTTTCGCTAATTCTTCACCGATAGCACTGTGTGAAACCATTAAACAGGATACACCTTCAGGTACCCCATTTGCTTTGAATACTTCTGACACAATTTTCTGTGTAGCAATTGCACTTAACGGCACTTTAGAACTGGGTTTCCAAATGGTAACATCACCACACACCCATGCCAATGCAGCATTCCAGCTCCACACTGCAACCGGGAAATTAAAAGCAGAAATAATACCCACAATACCCAGCGGATGCCATTGTTCATACATACGGTGTAATGGACGTTCGCTGTGCATCGATAAACCATATAACTGACGGCTCAATCCAACAGCAAAATCGCAGATATCAATCATCTCCTGAACTTCACCCAAACCTTCCTGCAAACTTTTACCCATTTCGTAGCTGACCAGCTTACCTAAATCCTGTTTATGTGCGCGCAATTTTTCGCCTAATTGACGTACCACTTCTCCGCGTTTTGGAGCAGGCCACATGCGCCATTCGCGAAAAGCTGCTTCGGCGGTGGTCATGATATGGTCATATTCATCGCGAGAGGCTGAAGTGCATCCTGCAATTAAGGCACCATCAACCGGACTAAAGCTTTCGAGGGCATTGCCTTCGCCTTTAAGCCACTCCACACCTGTGCTTACGCCACTGTTATGCGATTGAATGCCCAATGCTTTCAACTCGGCAGCAATGGCATTCGATTTCGTTAAAGTATCCATTTGTTTACTGTTTATGCCGCAAAGTTACAGGTTTTTGAGGGCGTTTTATCCTAAAATTGGTAACTTTAGATACGCTTCGGCATGCCCATCAGATGTATTGGGCCTGGTTTCATCTGTTCATAAAAATGACTGAAGTCATGCGTTTATATCCTCAAATCACAGCAGTATTCCTCACAGGAATGACACTATTACACGTATTGTCCGCAACCGGCCAGGTAAACATGCCCGGCCCGGGTGCACAATGGAACATCACCGCTTCCGGCGGGGACCCTTTTGGCGACCCATGTTTTTACGGCATAAATTACAGCATCACCGCCGGTACCGATTCGGTTGTTGACGGGCTCACGTATACCCTGCTTTCCATGGAACGCACCTGCTCTTACACACAAAATATAAATACCAATCAAATTTGCAGCTCCGACACGGTAAATTTCTCATATGGTGTAATCGGCGGATTAAGAAACGAAGACTCGAAAATTTATTTCCGTGAGTTTAATAATGGTCTTTTTAATTTATTAGGCAGCGGAATACCCGATGATGCCGATTTACTTTTATATGACTTCTCAGTTAATCCCGGAGATGTTATTCCTATTATAAAACTTGATGGTGCACTTACATTTGATAGTGTTATAGTGGTTGATAATATTACGCTGGATGATGGCCTGCTGAGAAAATATTTACAGGTAAACAATAATGTAACCGGAGTCAATACCTATTACGAAGGCATTGGTGATGCCATATACGGTTTATTTGGCTCCCTGCAATATCCGCCATTCGAAAGTGCTATTATGCTCAATTGTTATAAAGAAGATGACCTGTATCTGATCGGCACGGCTCAGTGCGATCTGCTTGATCCAACAGTTGGCATACAGGAGGAATATAAATTGGAAGACACCTATATTTGGCCAAACCCTGCAAGCAATCAATTTTATTTTTCACTACCTTCAATGCAGTGCACGATTGTGTTATACAATTTGAGCGGAATGGAGGTATGTAGCGCATATGCGGAAAACAGCACCGGCTTCATAGATGTTTCGGCATTACCGACCGGCGTATATGTTGTGTATATTCAAAATGCTGAAGGACAAAGTTTCACGCATAAATTATTTAAACAGTAGTCAAATGGGCACCAGAATAAATGCGGTTGATCAATACATTTTAAAAGCAGAACCTTTTGCGCAACCTATTCTCAACCACATGCGCGAATTAGTGCATGCTGTTTGTCCCGAGGTGGAAGAAAAAATGAAATGGAGCATGCCTTTTTTTGAATATAAAGGCGATGTGATGTGTCACATGGCTGCGTTTAGTAAACATGCCGTATTTGGTTTTTGGAAAGCCTCTTTGATGAACGAGCCGGTTTTAATGGAAAATGCCGCATCTGAATCTGCCATGGGGCATATCGGAAAAGTTTCCTCCCTCAAGGATTTGCCTTCAGACAAAAAAATGATAGCCTGGATTAAAAAAGCCATGAAATTAAATGAGCAGGGCATCAAAATAAAACGGGTGACCGCTGCACAATCTATGCCGGATGAGCCCGATTATTTCACAAAGGCAATCAAAGCAAATAAAAAAGCAGCAGCTACATGGAAATCGGCAACGCCAGGATATAAAAAAGAATATATCAACTGGCTACTTGAAGCTAAAACACAAGCTACCAGAGAAAAGCGTTTACTCGATGCCATTGCCTGGATTTCGGAAGGCAAATCGCGCAATTGGAAATATATGCGGTAAGTGCGTTGAGCACAAAACATATATAAAAGGAAAGCGCCCACGTCAAATAGACATGGGCGCTTTCCATATTGATATCAATAAGATGTACTTATTTACAACCCGAGTTTACGCATCAATTCAAATACATTTCCTCTGTTCAGGGTTAACATGAATGAAATCTTTTCGCTGTAAGGCGCATCCTCTGCAAAACCATTTTCTAATTCAGTGCTCATCACCAAAGGGAAATACACAGCGAAAATATCATAAGGCAAAGTCAGCATTACACCGGCATCATATTGAAAACCATCAATTGGAGGTGCCGTGCCAATTGTTCCATCTAAAGCAGATTCCAGATAACCGAAATCGGCAAACAACTCTACCAACGGCACTTTCGGAATCGCAAATTGTAAATTTAAAGCGGCAAGATAGGTGTCTGAGGTTGCATCATATGAATAGACAGGCACTTTGAAAAATCCATTCGTTTTGCGCATTTGATTGCTGACAAAACCTTCTGTTGTATTTCTGCTTAAAAATATCTCATCATACAACGGATCATAAGTGCCATTAGCACCTGCTAAGGTGTAATTGTATTTGCTGTTAAACGGATCATCCGTCAGGAAAATACCGGCAAATGCGCGTATGGAGATTCCTTTCGTCATTTTCGGATAATGAACAAGGGTTTGATAAGTAGCATCTACCCTGCCAAAACTTTCTCCGGCAGCAGCTGTAATGTCAAATTGTTGTGGAAATAATTTGGTTGAGCGTTTAAGGCGATAAGCGCCTTCAAAAACAAGATAACTATCATCTAATGTTTCTAGCAAATCACCATTTACATCATAGGCAAAAAACTGATCATCTTCTCTTACCATAACAGAGCGCAAAGAAATGGTTTGCAATAATTTACTACGCAAACTTTTCTGATGTAAATCAGCCTCTAATTTAGTTTGCAGTCGCAAAAACTTCGGTGTATATAATGCCACTTCATCAAGTGTGGTTGGCAAAAAGAATTCTGTATAAGTATATCTGGAAACCGATTCCGATAATCGTATGCGATCAAACGGACCATTATCCGGATAGATATTTAAACCAATACTACCCTGACCTACTAAACTGGAAGTGGTAATGCTATACATAGGCGCAGCCACAAAATCGATTAATGGTGTAGGTAATTTCGTATTCCAAACGCCAAGTCCCAACATCCAGCGGTCGTGATTATTCCAGCCAACTAACGGCATATAATTAATTGTCGTTTTAGTGGGATCATCAACTATTGAACCTAAAAATTTAAGTTGCAGTGGCTCAACAGTTTTAAATAATCCGGAGGTTTTGATGTTATTATTTTCACGATTTGTTTCAGGCAGATACTTTTGCTGGTCTAAATACACTGAGGTAACATCCCAACCAGGTTCAATATTTAAAAACACCGTCTGACTGCCTGTAAATCCGCGATACCAATCGGTGCGTAAAACAGAATCGCCCGACATCAAAGAAATCGAAAATGCCGCAGGGATATCACTTTTATTTGAAACTGTAACCGCAACAGCTGTTTTCGCCTTTTGCATATGTGAAACCTTGTAATCCGGTCCACGATCAGCCTGCAATAATTTTGTGAAGAACCATGCATAAGATTCGCCGGTTTCGCGTTCAAATACAGCCTGAATATCTTCCGGATAAGGATGCTTAAACTGATACTCCTTGTAATAAATATGCATGATTCTATCAAACTCATCACGACCTAAAACATCCTGCAAATACCTGAAATAATAGGCTGTTTGCATGTATACAACCAAACCATAATTGATAGGTGTATATTCTGCTGCATGTATATCAACCGGTTGATACCTGTTTTGGCATTGCATCACCTGATTAAACATCCAGACAGTTTGATCAGGTGATGATGCATCACCGCCCAAAAAGGCTATCGCTTCTTCAGGTAAACCGAGCGCGTTTGAGCGCTCATAGTAAGTATCCATGTATCTGTTTTCATAGAAGCTATTAATGCCTTCATCCATCCACGCATGTTCGCGTTCATTACTGCCCAAAATGCCATAAAACCAGTTATGACCTACTTCGTGCGTAATTACATTATCCAGAGTTTCCGGATCATGGTCGCCCGCAATTACTGTAATGGTCGGATATTCCATCCCGCCCGCGCCTTCAACTTCTAATGTGCCATCAACCGCTTGTGCAACGTTCCATGGATATTCACCAACATGGTCAGAATAAAATAAAACAGCCCGGCCAACATAACCTGCAGCCGACATCCAATTTTTACCATGCTTGTCAGGAAAATACGCATAGGTAATAACTTTTCTGCCGGATTCCGGTAATTCAACTTCACCGCGTATCACATTAAATCTTTTATCTGCAAACCAGGCAAAGTCATGTGCATTTTCAATCCGGTATTCCAATGTTTTAGTTTGCGTCGATGATGGTGGAAATTCCATTGATGTGTTACTCCAGTCTTTATTCTGGGTTACTGCCGATAAGCTGTCAAGCCATTTTACTTCCGAAGCGGTAAGTAAATCGCCACTACCACCCACCACATAATTTTCTGGTAAGGTAATCGTCACATGAAAGTTGCCGAACTCACTATAAAACTCACCCTGGTCTAAATAAGGTATCGGATGCCAGCCTTTTGCATCATACACTGCCGGTTTCGGATACCATTGGGTAATTTGATATTGTTGCCCTACATGGCCTAATCTGCTGAAGCAATAAGGTAATTTCACATGAAACGGCGTAGTGATGCGAATGGTCTCTCCGCTGCCTAAAGGCTTGTTTAAGGTAAGCTTCGCGATGTCAGGATTGTTTGCATCATATGTCAATGTGACAGCCTCGCCATCCACCTTAAATTGAAGATTATCTATATATCCACGCTCATCCTCTCCTGCAAAAAGGAAATCTGTGGCGCCCTGCTGAGCCTTCTGGCGGGCAAAAGCTGTTGCATTATCCCGATAAGCATTCGGCCATAAGTGAAACCAGATTTCAGTTAAAGTATTGGGTGAATTGTTCTTGTAACGCAGATCCAGCATGCCATCCAGCGTATGGTCCACATCGTTCAGGGTAACGGAAATGTCGTAATCCACACTTTGCTGCCAATAACCTGTTTGTTGCGCATAAAGGGGAAGTTGTAACTTAAGCGTTAGAATAAGCGTTAATACCAGTAAGCCACGTTTCATGTAAATAATTTTAGGGTAAAGATAACGGTACGAGATTTGACCATAAGAGGAAAAAGCCGGTAGAAAAGTTACAGGTTGGTTAAAAAACTGAATCCGGAACTTATTTTTGAACAGCTAAATTAGAGGTATAGATGGATTACGAGCAGAACGATTTTAATAACGCAGATATTGCCGCGCTGGTAGATCAGTTTGAGCGATATCTGAAAACCAATGATTATAGCTATTTCGACGAAGAAGGGCTAGAAATGCTCCTCGAATACTACGAAGCCAGAAACCTGCCTGACCGGGAGGAGGCTGTTATTGACCTGGCGCTTTCCCTGAATCCCTTCAGCACAGATTTCCTTACCCGAAAGGCAGAACAGCTCCTGAACCGGAAAAAATATAACGAAGCGCTCGAATACCTGGATAAAGCGCAATTGTTCGACACCCACGAGGTTGATGTTTACCTCCTTCGCTCCGACATCTTTGTGGAACAAAATAAATTAGAAGAAGCCGAACAGATTCTCATGGAAGCTCTTGAAATAGCGGATGATGAGGATAAGGACGGGGTTTATGCCGAGTTAAGCGACATTTACGAGATTCAGGAAAACTTCAACAAAGCTTTCGATGCATTGGCGAAAGCCCTGGAATACAACCCTTCCAGTGAAGATGCACTGCATAAACTGGCGCATATTGTTGATATGACCGACCGGTATAATGAAAGTGTTGCCCTCCATACGTCGATCATCGACAAAGACCCTTATTCCTGGCTGGCCTGGTATAACCTGGGAAGAGCTTACGTTGGTCTCGGTTTATATGAAAAGGGGCTTGAATGCTATGAATACGTGATGGCCATTGAAGAAAATTTCGATTTGGTGTATCGCGATGCTGCTGATATCTATTATCGAATGGATAAGTTCAACGAGGCGATTGGCATGTTTGAAACCGCTCAGGAAAAATCGATCGGTTTTGAGGATTACAGTTTCCGTGTCGGCTTGTGCTTTGAACGTCTGAATAATTTTAAATCAGCACGATTCCATTACCGCAAGGCCACGCGTCAGGATCCATATATGCATGAGGCGTTTTTCCGCATCGGCGAAACGTACAGAATGGAAGAACGTTTAGAACCAGCCCTGGTAAATTACAAGAAGGCTTTACATCTGGATGAAAGCAATGAAGATTATATCTGCACCATTATCAGTATCTACAAAATGCTGGATCGTGAAGCTGATGTAATTGAATATTTAATCCAGTTAGTCGACATCAGACCCGATATTCTCAATTACTGGCTCGATTACCTGATTTTTCTGTTCGAAACCAACCAGATTGAAAAAGTGGTAGAAGTGGCGGATCAGGCCATACGTAAATGCGGACATTATGCCGAGTTTTACTACCTGCAGGCATCTGCTGCTGCCGTTTTGGGCGATATGCGTAGTGCCATCATCTTACTGGAACATGCGCTTACACTGGACTATGCCCGGCATAATATCCTGTACGAAGCGAGCAAAGAAACAGCCATGTTGCCCAGCTTCCAGAAGCTGATTTTACAGTACGGCCCAAACAATTGAGTTTCAGGGCCTTTATCTGAAAAACTGCCTCTGTTTACGTAATTTTGCACCTTATATCAATTAGTGATTCTGAATGAACTTTACCCTTTCCAAGCTTCCGGAACGTACCGCGAAACCACGTGAAGAGGGCCTGACCATGGTCATGGATAAAGGCCTGAGCGTTCGTGAAGCTGAAGACATGCTATCTGTGTCTGAACCCTACATCGACCTAATCAAACTGGGCTTCGGCACCGCCTTTGTTACTCCGAACATTGAAAAGAAGATTGCTGTATACAAAACAGCAGGCATCCCCTGCTATTTTGGTGGCACCTTATTTGAAGCTTTCCTGATTCGCGGTCAGATTGATGACTACCTGCGATTACTCGAAAAATATAAAATGGAATATGCCGAAGTAAGCGATGGCTCCATTGAATTAGACCATGATGAAAAATGTGCTTACATCAATCGGTTGTCAAAACACGTTACCGTTTTAAGCGAAGTTGGCTCAAAAGATGAAAATAAAATGCTCGCCCCATACAAATGGATAGAGCTGATGAAAAAAGAAATTGAAGCCGGTAGCTATAAAGTAATTGCTGAAGCCCGCGAAAGTGGCACGGTTGGTATTTATCACAGTAAAGGTGAAGTGCGCAGCGACCTGATTGATGAAATTCTCACACAGGTTCCACAAGAAAAAATCATCTGGGAAGCCCCGCTTAAAGGTCAACAGGTGTATTTTATTAAATTGCTGGGATCAAATGTTAATCTGGGTAACATTCCACCAAATGAAGTTATTCCTCTCGAAACACTTCGTTTAGGATTACGTGGAGACACTTTCCATCATTTCTTATAAATATGGATATACTCCACTCGTTTATTGACACCTTCCTGCATCTTGATCAATATCTCGCTGCATGGATTGAACAGTACCAATCCTGGATTTATATCATTCTGTTTGCCATCATTTTTATTGAAACAGGCATTGTAATCTGGCCATGGTTGCCGGGCGATAGTCTGTTATTCGCAGCAGGTGCTTTTTGCGCTGCAGGATCTTTGAATATTTATTTGATTATCCCCTTACTCATCATTGCGGCGGTAAGTGGCGATGCGAGTAATTATTTTATCGGTAAATTTTTTGGTGAGCGTGCAATGCGACTCAAATGGCGCCAAAAGCCAATTCTTAAAAAGGAACATCTGGATAAAACCCATGCCTTTTATGAAAAATACGGCACCAAAACCATTGTACTGGCGCGTTTTGTGCCTATAGTGCGCACCATCGCCCCGTTTGTTGCAGGTATGGGTACCATGACCTATAAGAAATTCTTTAGCTACAATATTATCGGTGCCTTATTATGGATTCCCTCTATTACCATTTTGGGATACATCTTCGGCCAAAATGCATTTGTGAAAGAACATTTTGAAACAGTAGTATTGGCTATCATATTTATTTCTGTTCTTCCGATTTTTTGGGAGATGTATCGTGCCCGCAGTAAAAAAAATCAGGCTAAGCCATGAAACGCTACGGATTAATTGGTTTTCCGCTCTCTCATTCTTTTTCAGAAAAATATTTCACAGATAAATTTCTGGATGAGGATATAGAGGATTGTAAATATGAATTATTCCCGCTCGAAAATATTGAAGATGTTCGTCTGCTTTTTGAAGTAGAAAAAAATATCAAGGGACTAAATGTTACTATCCCCTATAAAGAGTCTATCATTGAATATCTGGATGGTTTAGACCCTGTTGCGCAAAAAATTGGCGCGGTAAACTGTATTGTGGTAGATGACATTCAGCGCATCGGTTATAACACCGATTTTGCAGGATTTCGCGATGCCTTAAAACCATTATTAAAACCACAGCATACACAGGCATTGGTGCTGGGAACCGGCGGTGCTTCTAAAGCTGTTATTTATACGCTGCGTGAATTAGGCATTGCCTATACATGGGTTTCGAGAAATCCTGACCATAAACGAATTGGATATGCTGACCTTACGCCGGCTATTATCGAATCGCATAAATTGATTATTAATTGCACGCCACTTGGCATGTATCCGCATGTTGAAGATTGTCCTGATATTCCTTATACCGCCCTTTCATCTGCCCACCTGTTATTCGATTTGATCTACAATCCGACAGAAACCCTGTTTATGCAAAAAGGAAAAGCACAGGGCGCAAGCGTTTCCAATGGGTATGAGATGCTGCGACTGCAGGCTGAATACGCATGGGAAATTTGGAATAAAGCAGAAACGGAAGAGGAAAGTGACGATTAATTATCGCTTGTTGTCTTCATCAAAGTAACAACGGATATTATTCACCTTGCGCTTAAATTCAATGTGATAAGTGAAGGTTAACATACCGCCAAAAATGTAAGAATCATTATTGGTTGGATCACCTTTTAATGTTTCAGGTGTTCCCCATAATGGATGATCAACCGGAACAGGAGTAACCGAAGGATTACTGAGCGCAGCGGCCATAATAGCCTGTTCTAATTCATAATGCAGGAAATAATAATCTGGATTCGGATAATAGGTACTTACGTCGTCAATATAATCCGTAGTGGTAAACCTGGATGCCATTTCGAAACCCATTACCCAATTATTGTATGTCAGGATTCTAAATCCTGCGCCAATCGGAAAACAAACGGCAATACGAGAATACTTTTTTCTATCCGGATACTCCGGTAATCCCTGACCTTCCGTTCCGAGCGGTTGCAAATCAACCCACTCATTATTGTATTTTGCCTGAGGATTGAAATAAAACGCACCCACGCCACCATAGATATAAGGCGTCCACCGCTTTTTCTTCATCCCGGTAAATCTGTTTAAACTCAGTTCCAACATAGCCGAAGCCTCCACAATTGGCGTGCGCATGCTCATATTTCGCCAGTTGCGCCATTCGTTTTGGGTTAAGGCATCGTTAGCCCTTAACATACTCGCATAGGCATTGAAGCGAAATGCGGTTCTCGGGATAATTTCCTGCCTGAAAACAAAACCAATAGCAGGGCGGGTAATCTCCGGATCTATGTCCCAAAAGAAGGGCCGACCGATATCATTAGAACCCCCTAAATCACCTAAAAAGCTTGAAAAACCGAGATTTGCGCCGAATTCGCGGGATAGGGTTACAGGCTGCCCATGCAGTTGTGTGACAAGCAAACAGTGCAATAAAACTGTTAACCAAGAGGTAAAAACTACTTTCTTGAGCATGTGAGTCTGTATTCGGCTAGGGACTACGAAAGTCCTACTTTTTTTTAACATTTGCAAAAATCCTATACATTCTGTGACAGTTTTAACCTAGACCTAATGTACCGGAATGTTTGCCTTAAGAACGAAATTGCGCTTCCAGGTATTATATTTCGCCTCCCGGGCACCTTACCTGCCCTACCTGACCCACCAACATGTCAAGCCATCAGCACAGATTATAGCCTGTTGAAACCCTCGATTCATGGCTACCAAAGCATGTTTCAGGCGTAAACCACCCGGAGATACATATAAAATTATTTATAATATCTCACGAAAACCAAATCCGATGGCTAAACTCGAGTCAGCGGGACCGGCTGAATCCTCAACTTTGACCCGCAGCAGAGGTGTCGGCTGCTACTTTATAGGTCGTATTTGATCTGATGAGCAGAGGGGCGCAAAAGCATTGTGCCATAAAAACCCGAAAGGCTAGTGCTATTAATCGCTTCACTGAATAAGTGGATGTGCCGGAATACCTTTCAGCATGTGGCACACTGCATTTAACGGTCGATTTTGTTTTTTTTCGAATCGCTAATGGCAAATAAAAAAAATGCGGCGGTTTACGTAGGATTTCATCCACAAGGGATTTTTTATAGACGCCAAAATTCGCCACGCTTGCATCCAGTTTTGTTCCGGTTAATTTACTCAACACAAAATAAAACCAATTTGAAAATTGACGACGCATGTAAGTATTGTATCGTTTCTCACGATAGGCAAACACTGCATCTACATCTGGTTTCAGCGCATCTGTTAACTCCGGAATAGATTCGGGTAAATCCTGTAAATCACAATCCATCACCACAATGCTTTCAGCTCTGCAAAAATGTAACCCGGCAAAAATGGCTGTATGTTGTCCGTAATTTTTATCGAGTCTGATTCCGCGCAATTGCGGATGTTTATCTGCTAATGCACAAATAACTGCCCAGCTTGTGTCGGTGCACCCATCATCAACAAGCAGAATTTCAATATGGCGCGCAGCGAATGTCGCCAAAATGCGCTCAACTAATACAGGTAAGATATCTGCACTCTGAAATACCGGACTTACAATAGAAATAACCGGCTGTTGTTCCATATTACCAACTATCAGGCTTTGGCTGTTGGGCCAAAATTCATTGGAATACCACCAAATCCTTCATTGTCATGAATTTCGCCATGCGCCTGCTCATACTTGCTGATATTGTCAGAAAGCGCTTTGAGCAAACGTTTTGCATGCTGTGGCGTCATGAGTATGCGGCTCTTTACCTTCGCCTTAGGCACACCCGGCATCACGCGAATAAAGTCAATTACCATTTCAGCGCTGGAATGGGTAATGATTGCCAAATTGCTATATGTGCCTTCTGCTACCTCTTCGGTAAGTTCAATATTTAATTGATTTTTTTCCTTTTGCTCACTCATGGTACTGATTTTGTTGGTAAAATTATCTGAATTTAGCTTCAATTCGAAATATTCATCGAACTTAGTAGCCATCCACCTATGACAAAAACATATTTAGTGTATCTATGCCTGCTGATTAGCCTCAGCCCGCAGATGCTTTCCTGTAAAAAAGAAGCTGCTAAACCGCCTGTAACCCCTGTTGAAGAAGAAGCCGTGATTAAACCGGTAATGGATATCCTGATTACCGACTCGGCACAAATACAGGCTTTCCTGAAGCAATATCCGCTTTTTGAGTTTCATGGGAGCGAAATTCACGCATTCTATGCGCATCGATACTATCAGGGCGCCTGGTTTAATACTTATGGTATCGTTGAGCAGGCAGGGCAATTTGTTGAACAGCTCAATCACTTTGATGATGAAGGATTAAAAGATTCTGTTATTTATTTTAAAAACATTCAGGATTTATATAAAACGGTAACTGAGCCTGGTTTTAACTATGCTAAAAACACGGATACACTCAAACAATTAGAATTGTTATTAACCGCTGAATTTTTCGTTTACGCACAAAAAGTATGGTACGGTCTCAGCGAAAAAACAACCCGCTCACTCGACTGGTATGTCAATCGAAAAACAATTCCTTCTGTTTCTATTTTAGATTCTATTTTATCAGGTGGAAAAAATGCCTTTACCGCGTTTGAACCGGTATACAATCAATATGGATTGCTCAAACAGGCTTTAAAAAAATACAGAAGTCTGTCAGATGAACCCTGGGATTCCATCTATCTGCCATCAGGTGTACGCTCCATTAAACCCGGCGAAGATTATCCGGTAATTCAGGAAATTAAACGCCGACTATTTTTGCTGGGCGATTTGCAGATGCAGGATTCTACAACCCAGTATGACAGCATTACCATGATTGGGGTTCAACTGTTCCAGCACAGACATGGTTTACTTGCAGATGGTGTTATGGGAGAGAAATTTTTCCGTGATATTAATTGCACGCCAACTTTGCGCGCACAACAAATTGCCATTAACATGGAACGTTGCCGCTGGCTACCGAATGCACCTAAAGGGGAATATATCATGGTAAATATCCCGGAATACACCATGCGTATTTATGATGCAGACACACTCAGTTGGGAAATGCGTGTTGTAGTAGGAAAAACTTCTACAAGTACCACCATTTTTAATGATGAATTAGAATACATTGTATTTAGTCCATATTGGATTCCACCTGCGAGTATCCGCAACAATGAAATTCTGCCGGGACTGCAGAAAAATCCAAACTACCTCGCAAAACAACAAATGGAAGCCTACGATCCGTCAACCGGAAAAACCATTGATGTTTCGGGTGTCGATTGGAAATCATTAACAACTTTACCGTACACCGTCAGACAAAAACCGGGCAATCACAATGCTTTAGGCTGGGTGAAATTCATGTTTCCAAATGAACATAGCATCTATTTTCACGATACGCCTTCACGTGAGTTATTTAGTCGCGAATCGAGGGGATTTAGTCACGGCTGTATTCGATTGGAAAAGCCAAAGGAATTTGCACAATACCTCCTGCGCAACGATACAACATTTACTGCTGAAAAAATAGATAGTCTATACTATCTGGGCACGGAAAACATTGTTACCCTGAAACAAAAAATTCCGGTTTTCATTGTGTACTTCACAGCAAGAGTTGAACCCGATGGCACCGTGTTTTTTAGTCGCGATATTTATGGCCATGATGCGAAATTGGAAAAAACGCTGTATGCAACTGCTCCGGCAAATACAAATAAAACCGCAGTTACAGAAGTAAAATAATTGGATAACACATGATCAGGTTGCATAATGACCTGATTTGTCATGTCTGTTAATTCCGGAAAATTTATGTTTTACTAAGGACGTGTAAAGTATCCATTTCCAGATTCCCTGCTGACGTATACTTTACTTGTAAACAAAGCATAAAAAAAAGAGGCTACCGATCAGGCAGCCTCTTTTTATTTTGTCAGACAACAGCTTATTCAGCTTCGTCAGTATGCTTGCGTTTTTTTGCCGCATTTAATTCTTCTAACTCCTCTTTACTTCCAGTCATGATATCGAGGAATTCACGCTGACCGGTACCTGCAGGAATTTGGTGACCAACGATCACGTTTTCCTTCAGACCCATCAGGTAATCTGTTTTAGCAGAGATAGAAGCTGTGCTCAGTACTTTCGTTGTTTCCTGGAACGAAGCTGCAGAAATCCAGCTTTGAGTTCCTAAGGAAGCACGGGTAATACCGAGGAGGAGTGGTGTTGCTGTAGCAGCAACCGCGTCACGATATTCAATCGGTTTTTTATCAGCGCGTTTCAATTGTGAATTTTCTTCACGTAATTGACGCAGCGTAACAATTTGACCGGCTTTATATCTAACAGAATCACCTCCGTCAGTAATTACCTTCTTGTCGAAGATACGATCATTCTCTTCCAGGAAATCTAATTTATCTACTGAAGAATCTTCCAGGAATCGGGTATCGCCCGGATCTGTAATCGTCATCTTACGCATCATCTGGCGAACAATCACCTCGATGTGTTTATCGTTGATTTTTACACCCTGTAAGCGATATACTTCCTGAATTTCATTCACGATATATTCCTGAACGGCATATGGTCCTTTGATAGCCAGAATGTCGGAAGGTGTAATTGCACCATCAGATAATGGCATACCTGCATACACATAGTCATTTTCCTGAACCAGGATTTGTTTTGACAGTGGCACGAGGTATTTGCGTTTTTCACCTTCACGGCTTTCGATTTCAATTTCACGGTTACCGCGTTTGATTTTTCCGAAGGTTACCACACCATCAATCTCAGCCACTACAGCAGGGTTTGAAGGGTTACGAGCTTCAAATAATTCAGTTACACGTGGAAGACCACCCGTGATATCTCGTACTTTACCTAGGGCACGTGGAATCTTCGCAATGGTTTGACCTGATTTCACTTCTTCACCCTCTTCAACAACGATGTGCGAACCTACAGGTAAGTTGTAACCTTTAATTTCGTTACCTTTCTTATCCTTAATAAGCAGTGTCGGAATCTTTGTTTTATCACGAGATTCAGAAATCACTTTTTCACGGTGACCTGTTTGCTCATCTGATTCTTCACGGTAGGTAATACCTTCAATGATATGTTCGTAAGCAATAGTACCTGCAAACTCAGAAATGATTACGGCGTTGAATGGATCCCATGAACAAATCACATCACCTTTTTTCAACTCATCTCCATCAGCTACAGAAAGTATCGAACCATAAGGAATGTTATTGCTGATCAGCATTTTTGAAGTCTTCGTATCGATGATTTTGATTTCACCGGTACGGCCGATTACAACCTGAATTTTCTTGCCTTCTTCATTTTTAGTATCAACGAAACGCAGACCGTCAAATTCCAGTTTACCATCAAATTTGGCAACGAGTTTTGATTCAGTATCAATGCTTCCGGCAACACCACCCACGTGGAAGGTACGGAGTGTAAGCTGCGTTCCCGGTTCACCAATCGACTGTGCAGCGATAATACCTACTGCATCGCCCTGTTGTGCTACGCGATTATTTGCCAGGTTGGTACCATAACATTTAACGCACACACCTTTTTTAGATTCGCAGGTTAATACAGAACGGATTTCAACTTGCTCAATTGCCGTTTCATCAATTCTTGCAGCCACACGGTCAGAAATTAATTCACCAGCAGCTACGATTAATTCATCTGTAAGCGGATCGTATACATTATGGAGACTGGTGCGGCCAATAATACGTTCACTCAATGGTTCAACGATATCCTCGTTGTCTTTAAGTGCCGCAATGGCAATACCACGCAGTGTACCACAATCTTCTTCAGTAATAACCACATCCTGCGCCACGTCAACCAAACGACGAGTTAAATAACCCGCATCGGCTGTTTTCAAGGCGGTATCGGCAAGACCTTTACGCGCACCGTGTGTAGAGATGAAGTATTCTAATACGCTCAAACCGGATTTCAGGTTCGACAAGATTGGGTTTTCGATGATACCACCTTCTCCTGATGCACCTGATTTACGCGGTTTAGCCATCAATCCACGCATTGCACCTAACTGGCGAATCTGTTCCTTTGAACCCCTCGCTCCGGAATCCAACATCATAAATACAGAGTTGAATCCTTTTTTATCGTTGGTCAATTTGTTGATTAAATCGCCTGTTAAGCGTGTATTCAAACGCGACCAGATATCGATAATCTGGTTATAACGTTCGTTTTGTGTAATCACACCATACATGTGGTTGCTTACTACTTCATCCACTTCTGTTTGAGCAGCAGCTACCAGGTCTGATTTATTTTCAACCTCAACAAGGTCAGAAATATTAAATGACAAACCACCACGGAATGCAGAGCGGAATCCGAGATCTTTAATATCATCCAGGAATTTCGCTGTGCGCGGAACATCTGTTCTGCGGATTACCTCGCCGATAACTTTTGCAATGGCTTTTTTCGATAATAAAGCATTTACATATCCCAACTCTGCTGGAACCACTTCGTTAAACATAACGCGTCCAACAGTAGTTTCTACGATTCGGTATACAAGCTTATCATTTTCTAATACCTGCACACGACATTTAATGTATGCATGTAAATCCACTTTACCTTCGTTATAGGCAATAATTACCTCTTCAGCAGAATAGAACACTTTACCTTCTCCTTTTACAGGGTCATCGCTTGTGCTCTTTTTACCTTTCGTGGTATAATATAATCCTAATACCATGTCCTGAGAAGGTACGGTAATCGGATTACCATTTTGCGGGTTGAGGATATTGTGCGCCGACAACATGAGCAACTGTGCTTCTAAAATAGCCGCATTGCTCAGTGGCACGTGCACCGCCATCTGGTCACCGTCAAAGTCGGCGTTGAATGCCGAACAAACTAACGGGTGTAACTGAATGGCTTTACCTTCAATCAACTTAGGTTGGAATGCCTGAATAGAAAGACGGTGCAGTGTTGGTGCACGGTTTAACATAACAGGATGTCCTTTCAAAATATTTTCAAGAATATCCCAAATGACAGGCTCTTTGCGATCAACCAGTTTTTTTGCTGATTTAACCGTTTTTACGATACCTCTTTCAATCAGTTTGCGAATAATAAATGGCTTGAATAATTCAGCGGCCATATCTTTCGGCAAACCACATTCATGCAATTTCAATTCAGGGCCTACCACGATAACAGAACGACCGGAATAGTCGACACGTTTACCGAGGAGGTTCTGACGGAAACGTCCCTGCTTACCTTTCAACACATCGCTCAATGATTTTAATGCACGACCACCTTCTGCTTTAACCGCATTTGATTTACGTGAATTATCAAACAATGAGTCAACTGCTTCCTGCAACATACGTTTTTCGTTACGCAGGATCACCTCAGGTGCTTTAATTTCGATCAATCGCTTCAAGCGGTTGTTACGAATAATCACACGACGATATAAATCGTTGAGGTCAGAACTTGCAAAACGACCACCATCGAGCGGCACCAATGGGCGCAGTTCTGGTGGAATTACAGGCAGATATTGTACGATCATCCATTCAGGACGATTTTCGTAACGGCCGGATGCTTCACGGAACATTTCAACTACACTCAAACGTTTCAGCGCTTCTGCTTTACGTTGTTGTGAAGTTTCAGTTCCAGCCTGGTGACGCAATGCTGCGCTCAGGTCATCTAACTGTATGCGCGACAACATCGTGAACACAGCTGGCGCTCCCATGTCGGCGATAAATTTATTTGGATCGCTGTCATCCAACATTTGATTTTCACGTGGAAGCGTTTCCAGGATATCCAGATATTCTTCTTCAGTGATTAAATCATGCACTTTATAGCTTTTCAATTCGCCGTTGATCATGATACCTTCTGTCAGTGGTCCGGGCTGGATCACGCAGTAACGCTCATAATAAACAATCGATTCAAGTTTTTTCGAACTCAAACCAAGCAAATATCCAATCTTATTGGGAAGCGATTTAAAGTACCAGATGTGCACAACAGGAACAACCAGTTTGATATGTCCCATGCGCTCACGGCGTACTTTCTTTTCGGTTACTTCAACACCGCAGCGGTCACACACAATTCCTTTGTAACGAATGCGCTTATATTTTCCGCAATAACATTCATAGTCCTTGATTGGACCAAAAATACGTTCGCAGAATAAGCCATCGCGCTCCGGTTTGTAGGTGCGGTAATTGATGGTTTCCGGTTTCAGTACTTCGCCATATGACCTTTCGAGAATGCTATCCGGAGACGCTAACCCGATGGTAATTCTGGAGAACTCTGATTTGATCTTGATATCCTTTTTAAAAGGCATATGCTGATGTTGTTTTTACCAGGTAAAAAAATTATTCGAATTTCAGGTCAAGTGCAAGACCACGTAATTCGTGAACAAGCACGTTGAACGACTCAGGAATTTGCGGTGTAGGCAGATTTTCACCTTTAACAATAGCCTCGTATGTTTTAGCGCGGCCGATGATATCATCTGATTTAACCGTAAGTAATTCCTGCAGGATATTAGATGCACCGTATGCTTCAAGTGCCCAAACCTCCATCTCACCAAAACGCTGACCACCGAATTGAGCTTTACCACCCAATGGTTGTTGTGTAATGAGCGAGTAAGGTCCGATACTACGTGCGTGCATTTTATCGTCAACCATGTGGTTCAGTTTGATCATATAGATCACACCAACCGTTGCTTTCTGATGGAAACGATCTCCTGTTTCACCGTCGAACAAATAGGTAGAACCCAATTTCGGTAAACCGGCGGTAGCAATTTGCTCATCGATATCTGCTAATGTTGCACCATCGAAAATTGGTGTTGCAAATTTCACTCCGAGTTTAATTCCGGCCCAACCTAAAACTGT
Source organism: Bacteroidota bacterium (assembly GCA_029571985.1). Classification (GTDB taxonomy): domain Bacteria; phylum Bacteroidota; class Bacteroidia; order Chitinophagales; family BACL12; genus UBA7236. The sequence continues at coordinate 228,604 of JAKQVC010000132.1, forward strand.
TTCATAAATCTGTCCGAGGTTCATACGAGATGGCACCCCAAGCGGATTCAATACGATATCAACCGGTGTTCCATCTTCCAGGAATGGCATATCCTCCTGACGCACAATACGTGCAACAATACCTTTGTTACCGTGGCGACCGGCAAGCTTATCACCCACACGTAATTTACGTTTGTTGGCAATAAATACTTTAGCCAGTTTCAATACGCCTGTTGGCAATTCGTCGCCTACACTGATATTGAATTTTTCGCGTTTGTAACGACCTAATTCTTCATTCACTTTAATGCCGTAATTGTGCAACATCATACGCACCTGATCATCTGTTTCAGGTTCGCCGGTCCAATTGTAAGGATCAACATTTGCATATTGAATACCTTCCAGCACTTTGTTCGTGAATTTCGTTTTTGACGGAACCATTTCTTCTTTATACAAAGATTTAATTCCGTTGGTCTTTTTATCTTTCAGTACAACTGACAGTTTATCAATCAAAATTGCACGCAACTCATCCAATGCACGAGCGTGATCTTTCTCTAATTTTTCGAGAGCGATTTTTTCACGCGCTTTTGCATTTTTATCTTTCTTCGCACGTGCGAACAATTTTTTATCGATAACCGTACCTTCAATTGAAGGTGGTACTTTCAATGATGCATCTTTCACATCACCGGCTTTATCGCCGAAGATGGCGCGCAACAGTTTTTCTTCAGGTGTAGGATCTGTTTCACCTTTTGGCGTGATTTTACCGATCAGGATATCGCCTTCTTTAACATGCGCACCTAAACGGATAATACCATTCGCATCGAGGTCTTTAGTTGCTTCCTCTGATACGTTTGGAATATCACTGGTTAATTCTTCCTCACCTAATTTAGTATCGCGCACTTCCAATTCAAATTCTTCAATTTGAATAGATGTGAAGATATCTTCCTGCACAATACGTTCGCTGATTACGATAGCATCCTCGAAGTTGTAACCTTTCCATGGCATGAATGCCACTTTCAGGTTAGTACCGAGTGCTAATTCACCGCCTTCAGTTCCGTAACCTTCGCAAATCACTTCACCAACACTTACACGCTGACCTTTCACCACAATTGGTTTCAGGTTGATACAAGTGCTTTGGTTAGTCTTTTTAAACTTACGCAGTTTATATACTTTGCGACTGTCTTCGAAACTTACCAGCTGATCATTTTCATTGCGATCGTAGCGGATAATCACCTCATTGGCATCCACATATTCTACTACACCATTTCCTTCGGCGTTGATCAGCATTTTTGAATCTGATGCAACTTTTTCCTCAAGACCTGTACCAACTACTGGTGATTGCGGACGCAACAGTGGAACTGCCTGACGTTGCATGTTTGATCCCATGAGCGCACGGTTCGCATCATCGTGTTCGAGGAACGGAATGAGTGATGCAGAAACACCTACGATCTGGTTTGGTGCAACGTCCATGTATTCAACCTGTTCCGGTTCGAATTCCATGAATTCACCTTGCTGGCGTCCTTTAATTTTCGTTTGAAGGAATTTACCTTTTTCATCGATAGCCACTTTCGACTGGGCAATTACATATCTGTCTTCCTCATCGGCGTTCAGGTAGGTAATTTCACCTTTCATATCCACCTTGCTGTCTTCAACGCGGCGATATGGTGTTTCGATGAAACCCATTTTATTAATCTTCGCGTGCACGCATAGTGTCGAAATCAGACCAATGTTTGGTCCTTCCGGCGTCTCAATAGTACACAAACGGCCGTAGTGGCTGTAGTGTACGTCGCGCACCTCGAAACCTGCACGTTCGCGGCTCAAACCACCGGGACCGAGAGCGGAGATACGACGTTTGTGTGTAATCTCTGCAAGCGGGTTCACCTGGTCGAGGAACTGGCTTAACTGGCTGGTTCCGAAGAAAGAGTTAATAACAGAAGAAAGTGTGCGGGCATTAATCAATTCGATTGGTGTAAACACCTCGTTATCGCGCACGTTCATACGTTCGCGGATGGTACGAGCCATACGGGCAAGACCCACGCCGAACTGAGCGTACAACTGTTCACCCACTGTGCGGACACGGCGGTTGCTCAGGTGATCGATATCATCGATTTCTGCCTTATTGTTTGACAACTCAACCAAATAGCGGATAATTGAAATGATATCCTCTTTGGTTAATACTTTGGTATCAATTGGAATATGGTGATGACCTAATTTTTGGTTGATTTTATAACGACCAACCTCACCTAGATCATAACGTTTATCGGAGAAGAAGAGCTTCTCGATGATACCACGAGCTGTTTCATCATCTGGTGGTTCAGCACCACGCAACTGACGATAAATATGTTGAACCGCTTCCAGTTCTGAGTTGGAAACGTCCTTTTGTAATGTATTGAGGATGATACCATAATCAACGGTAACATCATCGCGGGTAAGAATAACCTTCGGTGCGCCGGTTTCGATGATCAGGCTGATATTGTCATCAGTTAAAACCGTATCGCGTTCAAGGATAACTTCATTACGCTCGATAGACACTACTTCACCGGTATCCTCATCAACGAAGTCTTCACGCCATGTTTTCAACACGCGTGCAGCCAATTTGCGTCCGATATGTTTACGGAGGGTTTTATCATCCGCTTTCACTTCTTCAGCGAGGCCGAAGAGTTCGAGGATGTCCTTATCCGTATCATAGCCAATAGCGCGCAACAACGTAGTAACCGGGAATTTCTTCTTCCGGTCGATGTAGGCGTACATGACATTATTGATATCGGTAGCAAATTCCATCCATGCACCTTTAAAAGGAATTACACGGGCGGAGTAGATTTTGGTACCATTCGGGTGAATAGACTGACCAAAGAAAACACCGGGAGAGCGGTGTAGTTGGGATACAACAATACGTTCAGCACCGTTGATGATGAACGTACCCTTAGGGGTCATGTAAGGGATATTACCCAAAAAAACATCTTGAACAATCGTTTGGAAATCGATATGTTCTTCATCATTACAAGACAAGCGCAACTTAGCCTTCAGTGGTACACTGTAGGTAAGTCCACGTTCCATACACTCTTCCATCGAATACCTTGGAGGATCCACGAAATAATCGAGGAATTCCAACACAAAGATGTTACGGGCATCCGTGATGGGAAAGTTCTCGGTAAACACACGGTACAGACCCTCAGAGGTACGGTTTTCCGGTGTTGTCTCGAGCTGGAAGAAGTCTTTGAAGGATTTTACCTGAATATCAAGTAAGTCCGGGTATGAATCTGCTTTTTTGGTCTTTCCGAAGTTTATTCGTTCTGGTCTCCTGGTGATAACAGTAGATTTAGGCATACGCTTTCAAAGCTTTATAGCAGTAAAATAATAAACAGGCTATCCGCCGTACGGCGGATTAGCCTTGTATTTTGTGCACGCCGTATAGGCGTGTGGAAGTCATGCGGGCAGAGATTACTTCACCTCTACTTCAGCACCTGCTTCCTGCAGTTGCTTAGCAATATCTTCAGCAGTTGCCTTATCTACTCCTTCCTTTACAGGTTTTGGAGCGCCATCAACGAGGTCCTTAGCTTCTTTAAGTCCAAGGCCGGTGAGGTCTTTTACAACTTTAACCACTGAAAGTTTAGCAGCGCCTGCATTTTTGAGGATTACATCAAAAGATGTTTTCTCAGCAGCTGCATCAGCACCAGCGCCGGCACCACCACCTGCGGCAGCAACCATTACGGGAGCAGCAGCAGCAGGCTCGATACCATACTCGTCTTTCAGGATTTTTGCGAGTTCATTAACTTCTTTAACAGACAAGCTAACTAACTTCTCAGCGAATTCTTTTAATTCAGCCATTGCTTTGAGTTTTTATTGATTTAATAAATGATTGTAAATAAATGTGTAATTAATTCTCTTCTTTTTTGTCGCCCAACGATTTTACGATACCGGCCAATTTTTGCTCACCTGACATCAATGCAGAAATAACATTTTTAGCAGGAGATTGGAGTAAGCCGATAAGTTCGCCGATGAGTTCTTCTTTGCTCTTCAGGCTGATCAGTGTATCGAGGCTGGTGTCGCCAATAAATACATCTGCACCAACATAAGCACCTTTTAACAGTGGTTTCTCTTTGTCGTTTTCTTTGCGGAATTTCTTAATCACCTTTGCCGGCTGATTAGAACTTTCGCTAAACATTACAGAGGTTTCACCATGTAAGAGGTTAAATAATCCTTCGTACTTTGTTCCGTGTGCTTCAAAAGCTTTGCGCAACAAGGTATTTTTAACTACTTCAAAACGGATACCGTTTTCGAAGCAAACGCGACGAAGTTTATTGATGTCTTCTACAGTCATGGCAGATGCATCGGTGAGGTAAAAGTTGTCGTATTGTGACACCTTGTCCGTCAGGTCTGCGATTGCCGCTGTTTTTTGTTCCTTATTCATCTTATTGTGATTTCGATGATTACTTAATGAATATCAATAATGCTCTTAGGATCTATTGAGATACCCGGGCTCATGGTGCTGGCCATGGTGATACTTTTGAAGTAAGCACCTTTAGCAGACGATGGCTTCAATTTTGCGAGTGCGCGAATTAATTCTTCGCTATTCTCAGCAATTTGATCGGTTTCAAAAGAAATGCGGCCGATAGATGAGTGGATGATACCATATTTATCCACTTTAAAGGCCACTTTACCTTTTTTCACTTCGGTGATGGCATCTCCCACCTCATTGGTTACCGTTCCCACTTTCGGGTTTGGCATGAGGTTACGAGGACCCAGCACGCGACCGAGTTTCGCGATCTTAGGCATCACGGATGGCGTAGCAATAACTACATCCATATCGATCCAGCCGTTAGAGATCTTATCAATAAATTCATCAAGACCTACATAATCAGCCCCTGCATTCCTCGCCTCGTCTTCCTTTTCAGGAGTACAGAGAACCAACACCTTCTTTTCTTTTCCGGTGCCGTGCGGCAGTGCGGTAGTTCCACGAATCGCCTGATCAGCTTTACGTGGGTCGATACCGAGACGCACATGGAGGTCTACAGATGCATTGAACTTGCAGGTCGTCGATTTCTTAACCAGTTCAGCAGCTTCCCTCAACGTATACATTTTGTTGGAGTCAACTAATGCCTGAACTTTTTTTCTGTTCTTTGTCAGTTTCACGTGTTAACGATTTTTAGTTGACTGAAATTAATTATTAGACCATGGCGCCTGTCCGGTAACGGTGATACCCATACTGCGGGCAGTACCGGCAACCATTTTCATAGCGCTTTCGATTGTGAAGCAATTGAGGTCGGGCATTTTTTCCTGAGCGATGGTTTTCACCTGATCCCAGGTAATTGAACCCACCTTATTCCGGTTTGGTTCAGCCGAACCTTTTTGTTTTTTAGCAGCCTCCAGAATCAGGATTGGTGCCGGAGGTGTTTTAATGATAAAGTCGAACGACTTATCCTTATACACGGTAATTACCACCGGGAGCACTTTTCCCATTTTATCCTGGGTGCGGGCATTAAATGCCTTACAGAATTCCATGATATTAATACCCTTGGAACCCAGAGCAGGACCGATAGGTGGAGCCGGGTTAGCCTGGCCACCTTTTACCTGCAACTTCACATACGTTTGAATTTCTTTTGCCATATCAGTTTACTTTTTCCACCTGCGCGAAGTTGAGCTCCACCGGTGTTTTTCTACCGAATATTTTTACGATTACTTTAAGTTTCTTTTTGTCTTCGTGCACCTCATCCACATTCCCCAAAAATTCGTTGAAAGGGCCGTCGATGATTTTAACTGTTTCTCCGATAATGAAAGGCTCGTTCAGGGTAACACCTTCTTCACTCATTTCATCCATTTTACCCAGAATCCGGTTTACTTCATTTCTGCGTAATGCAATCGGATTTTCTTTACCCAGGAAATCGATTACATTGGTGATACCCGTTATAATCTGATTCATTTCCGGAGTCATTTTGCCTTCTGTAGCTTCTATAAGAATATAACCCGGAAGGCTGTTTTTCTCGTGGATGACTTTTTTGCCATTCTTGATTTTATACACTTTCTCAGTGGGCACCAATACTTGAGAAATGATATGTTCCCAACCGTGGCGCTTCACATGTTGCTCGACATACTCGCGCAACTTGCGTTCTTTACCGCTGATTACGCGTAATACATACCATTTTTTATCCTCTGACATCGGCTGCGACTAAGATTGTGTTAAAATAAACCATAGAACAGGTCAAGCAATTCCTTCGAAGCCAAATCCATCAGGAATACCACTGCGGAAATAATCAGGAAGGCAACCAGCACCAATTGGGTACTCGATTGTAATTCTGCCCATGTTGGCCAACTTACCTTGTACCTTAATTCCTGGTACGCTTCGCTGATAAATGCTTTGATCTTATTCATATCATTTCCTTAATGCACGGGTGGAGAGGCTCGAACTCCCAGCCTGCGGTTTTGGAGACCGCCACTCTACCAATTGAGCTACACCCGTTTGGGAAAAAAGGATCCGTCCGAAGACGGATCCCAAATTGTTCGATTAATTATTTAATAATCTCAGTTACCTGACCGGCACCTACTGTACGACCACCTTCACGAATCGCGAAGCGGAGGTTTTTCTCCATAGCGATTGGATAGATCAGTTTTACAGTCATTGTGATGTTATCACCAGGCATTACCATTTCAACACCTTCTGGTAAAGTGATTTCACCAGTTACGTCAGTTGTGCGGAAATAGAACTGAGGACGATATTTGTTAAAGAATGGGGTATGACGACCACCTTCTTCTTTTTTCAATACGTAGATTTCGCATTTGAATTCTGTATGCGGAGTTACTGAACCCGGCTTACAGATAACCATACCACGTTTGATTTGGTCTTTTTCAATACCGCGGAGGAGGAGACCAGCGTTATCACCAGCTTCACCACGCTCCAACAATTTGCGGAACATCTCAACACCGGTAACAGTTGATTTCAATGATTCGGCAGTAAGACCGATGATATCAACAGCTTCACCAGAGTTAATTACACCACGCTCGATACGACCAGTAGCCACGGTACCGCGACCAGTGATAGAGAATACGTCTTCAACCGGCATCAAGAACGGTTGGTCAACCAGCCTTGGAGGAATTGGAATGTCGTTATCCACTGCAGCCATTAAATCCATAATCGCTTGTTTGCCACCAGCTTCTCCTTCGAGAGCTTTCAATGCAGAACCTTTGATGATAGAGATGGTATCGCCAGGGAAGCTATAGAAGCTTAACAAATCACGAACTTCCATTTCAACGAGGTCTAACAATTCAGGATCGTCAACCAGGTCAACTTTGTTCATGAAAACCACGATAGCCGGTACACCTACCTGACGTGCAAGCAGGATGTGCTCACGAGTTTGAGGCATAGGACCATCTGTAGCAGCAACCACGAGAATCGCGCCGTCCATCTGGGCAGCACCAGTAACCATGTTCTTTACGTAGTCGGCGTGTCCCGGACAGTCAACGTGCGCATAGTGACGGTTGGTGGTTTCGTACTCAACGTGAGCCGTGTTGATGGTGATACCCCTTTCTTTTTCTTCAGGAGCAGCATCGATTGAATCGTAGTCTTTCTTCTGAGCAAGACCTTGTTCAGAAAGAACAGCTGTAATTGCTGAGGTAAGAGTTGTCTTACCGTGATCCACGTGACCGATTGTACCAATGTTCACGTGGGGTTTAGAACGTACAAATGTTTCTTTTGCCATTTTTATTCGATTTAGAACTTATATTATAGATGTTATATTAAAGGTTTTTTCGTTTGCCCTGCGACGGCCGTTTTTACACTTTCGTCAACACCGGGCCGGTGTTTTTTTTGTTATTCACGTTTATGAGCCAATGACCAGGATCGAACTGGTGACCTCATCCTTACCATGGATGTGCTCTACCAACTGAGCTACATTGGCATATTCACTTTTGGTGAGCGGGAGACGAGACTCGAACCCGCGACATTCAGCTTGGAAGGCTGACGCTCTACCAACTGAGCTACTCCCGCTTAACAATACATTTTTACCGGAAACTACCGAAGACAGTGCTGCATCGAGGCAAAAACCCCAGGATGCAAAAATGCTTTCGGCGTAGTTTCTCAGTTTCAAAGAACTGAAGGTTAGTGGGAAGAGGTGGATTCGAACCACCGAAGTCGTAAGACAACAGATTTACAGTCTGCCCCATTTGGCCACTCTGGTATCTTCCCTCCGCCAAGAGCCAATGGACGGACTCGAACCGCCGACCGGCTGATTACAAATCAGCAGCTCTACCAACTGAGCTACATTGGCTAACAAAAATTTCTTCATGCTCAGTTGCGTGGTGCCGATTGAATCAGGGCGCTTCCCTATCCGCCTAACCCCTTTCCGGGAGCGGATTTCGGAGGATTTTGCCTCCGTTTGAAGCCTCATTGACCTTATACCGTACCGTGTTTCAAAGAAACGTTCGTTTGCTCCACTTTTTGAGAAAACGCC
>JAKQVC010000133.1 GCA_029571985.1 Bacteroidota bacterium
ATTGCTGGTAGCAGGTGAAGGGTAAACAGATAATGCCTGAGCTAAAGCGTAATCTACAACACCTACATTGATGTTGATGATTTTACATGTGTTGTCATCATCGTATTTGTTAATAGCGAGGAGACAAACGTTGTAATCGCCTGAAGATGTGAATACGTGAGCAGGGTTTTTAGATGTTGATGAACCACCATCACCAAAATCCCAGCTGTATGAATCAGCATCAACTGAAAGGTTTGTAAAGTTTACAAAACCGGTAGCACCATCAGGAATATAATCGTATTCAGCAGTTGGTGGATAAGGGTTGAAACGAGCCTCATCAAAACAACGATATTTGATATCACCCATAGAGTTTGCATCAGCTGCAACCTGTCCTACGTCAAGTGAAGTACCTGGCTCTTCGTCTTCATGCCAGATAGTATGTAAACATCCATCAACAATACGATCGAAACCGTAAGGATAAGATGATTCACGGTTTTCATGAGCTGTATAAGTCATGTTAACCGGTGCGCTCCAAGAAGCACCCATGTCATCAGAATAAATACCGAAGATATCGCGGAATGACTGAGCTTCAGCAACAGTTGGATCTTCGAAATAGTCGGTATATTCAATTGGCATAGTATAAGCTACGTAAATACGACCGCTTGTTTCATCCACAGCAGCCACAGGCATTGATGTGAATGTTACACCATCATACATACCTAAATCCTGACCGATACCGGCAATATAGCCATCGTCACCTTCAACCCAATCGAGTAAAAGGTCGATATATGTAGGTTCGCCATAAGACATAGTTGAGTTCCAGTACCACAAGCCATATACACCTGGGAAATAGCTCCAGCCTTCTGTTGCCGGATCGTCATCCAAGATTAAAGAGTAACCTGACCATACGTGTACAACACCTGCATCGTCAATCAACATTTCATGGAAACCATCAGTAGTTTCAACAGTATCAGCAATTGCATCACCATCAATATCAGTTGTTTGATCGAGGTCGCCCTGATAGTTACATAAACCGGTAGAAATGATTTCATTTACAACCCAGGCACCTGGGTCACCATTTGATTCATTTACCAGCATATACAGGTTAGTCCAGCTTGAACCATATAATAAGTATACAGTAGAACCAACTACACCAATCTGGTAGCAGTCTGCAGAAATTGAAGTAACGCAGTTCGCTGCATCTAAAGGAAGTACATCATTTAATACAGTCCATGTAGCGCCACCATCATCAGAACGGCTGAAGTTAACAGCTGTTGGTGTACCAGAGTTAGGACTTACGAGGTACAAATCATCAGTACCTGCTGGGCAATAAATACGTGGCCACAAACCAATGTGCTGTGCTGAACCACCGAGTTCTGTCCAATCAGTTGCACCAGGTGCAGAGTTAGCGAACAAACGGATAGCTGCACCATCATGCGATGCTACAACTTCGTGGTCTTCACAAAATACGATTTCGCCGAAACCTGAACGAACGGTTTCTACTCGTGCAGTTGGAGCAGGACCCCAAGAGCCACCATCATTGTGGTTGTAGAACATTCCACGATCAGCCCAGGCGCCATCAGCAACTGTTGAACCAGTCCAGATTGCAGAGATGCTTCCATCTGCATAAGCAATCACGCGATCAAAAGCTGCAGAGTTTGATTGCAGAGGATAACCGGTAGCACCGATAGCCTCACCGGTACGTGAACCGGATTTGTAAAACACTGATGTGTTTAAGGGAGCACCAGAAAGGTCCATATCAGACTTTGGTGCATAGGGAACAGCCTGAGCGTTCTTAAATTTCGCCAGCATGACAGCACGGTCATGCTTTTGCGCAACTGTTTGCGCAAACATGGAAACTGAAAGAACACCCGCTGCTACAGTAAGTAATAATTTTCTCATAGCATTGAATTTTTCGTTAGATAGACTTTAGCGTAAAGATAAAAAGTTGTTTGAAAATACGATAAATTTTAAGTTTTTAACCTGTGTAAAGGTCAATTATAGCTAAAAAATGACGGAATCTGCCCCGTTTTCAGCTGTTTTACACAACTTTTCGACAAGGGTAGGAAGGTGGGGTTATAAAAAAGGGAACTTGCCTGGCAGGTGGTATATCATCTCGGCGGCCATATCGGGCATAAAAAAAGGAGGTCATTACTGACCTCCCTAAAAAAAAATTAAGCCGTTTGCTTATGCGTTTCCAGTTGATGGAGCGGCAGGAGCAGCAGCTTTCTTTGCAGCGGGACGACCACGCTTAGCAGCTTTCTTCTTTGGAGCGGCTTTCTTAGCAGCTTTTTTAGGAGCAGCTTTTTTAGCAGCTTTTTTCTTTGGAGCGGCTTTTTTAGCAGCTTTTTTAGGAGCAGCTTTTTTAGCAGCTTTTTTAGGAGCAGCTTTCTTAGCAGCTTTTTTCTTTGGAGCAGCTTTTTTAGCAGCTTTTTTTACTGCTTTTTTAGCAGCTTTTTTTGGAGCAGCTTTTTTAGCCGCTTTCTTACCAGCAGGACGTCCACGTTTGCCGGCTTTTTTTGTTGTTTTTGCCATTGGAAAAAATATTTGGTTATTGCAAAATTATGTATAAAATTATATTATCAAAAAAAAAAGAAAAGATTTTTGTTGATTTTCACATGTTTTGCACATTATTGTATACAACCTCAATCTGATATCCTTCGTTTTGTGGTAATAATGACTTCAATAATCTGTTTACAAGTGGTTGATAAACTGTTGAAGAGGTGTCTGATTTTCAATTTTCAATTTCGCTCTCGTGTAAAAACGATGAAATCAGTGTGCGGAAGTTCGGTTATGCCAGCTTGTCGCATATAGCTGATTATTTGTCCCCGATGGTAAGTAGAGTGATTCATACAATGCAAAATAATCTCGCCATTGCGTGTCTTCATGGTATCACCATTCAGGTTGCGATAAAAACACATGTCGTCAAAAAACGTTTCCTGCCTGGTTTCAACAAACCGGTTGAAGTCTTCCGACTGTTGCAGGAAATACAAATCAAATCCGGAAAAATCATCCGTTATACTTTTACTCGGCCAGTCGGTTGGTGACGCACCTTGTAATCTCGACAACCAAATTACCTGCGCGTCCCAGATATGGTAAATGGTTTTGCGTATAGAATTGAAACTTCCGCCAACCTCGGCATCCAGCATGTCCACTGGCAAGGCCATCAAGGCATCAACCAGTTTTCTGTTCGCCCATACATTGTAACCTGTCATTGAAGTAAGTAGTTCTTTCATACCTGATACATTAATCCTCAAATATAACGAACATTGTGTGTTGCTATTTGAAATCAGGCTTGCTTATCGCAAACTGTTTACGACTGCGTATCCGATGATGCTGTCATAATTCCTGTCGAATATATGGTGGTATACGATAATCTGATAATCGTTCTCCGTTTCAAAAGTATTCCCCTCCGTATATACGGGTGTGATATTTCCGTTAGGCTCCTGCACGATGTACAGGTAATTGTAATACCCCTGCTTCAGATACGCGCTGCCGGTATACTGTTGTTTATCGTAATCGTACGTTAATGGCATTTTACCGTTAGGCAAACCAAACCCCATCGCATATACCTGACCGCTGCTAATCATATAAGGATAGTTCAGCGTAAAATGCACCCTGGAATAATCAGCTTCGGTATTTACGTTGTTGGCCAGGTCGGCATGAATAACAAACTGCCCGTTCGCATCTTTCCGATACATGTATTTTTGAAAGATCTGACTTTCTTCAACATTGATATAAGAATGGTAAACCCCATTTCGGGTCTCATTGCGCACAATTCTGTCTGATTGAAACTTCAGCGTGCGGGTATCAAAATCACGATATTCCTTGCCACCTTCAAATACAATATCATCCTGGTCGTAGGTTAATACACTGTTGGATATCATCCTTGGCTGAACATTTGTGCGTTCTGTTTCCCATCTGCCGTTTTGTAAAATGCTCACTGAAACCTCATCAAAGGCATTCATGATATCTGTATTACTGATATTGACCGTGAAGTTGACCTCCTGATATTCATTCCGATACGGAATCAGATTTGGCCGCATGGCATCACCACTTACAGAAACACCGTTTTCCCAGATGATAAACCTTTTAGTAATCACAGCGGTATCGCGGTTATCTCCTTCCCAGATCCGCAGCACATAATTTCCACTCACTAAAAACTGAACATCATCATTAGGAAACTTCACTGAATAATGTGTGTAGGATTGTAAGGTGCCAAAACTGAATTGGTAATCTTCAATCCTGTTTTCCTCAAACCCATCTAAAAAATCGTATGTGCTCAAAGGGGAGGGCTCCCAGTTCCGGTTGCAATGGGTAAAGGTGTAATAATAATCTTTTACGCCTCCGGTTAAATCATCAAAGGATAATTCCAGTTCTCCTACATCACCCAATAATAAAACCGGGAATATGGTTTCCAGGTCAACCCGGTTGAGTCGCACTGTAGCCAATAGTGTATCTCTTACCTCTTCCTGAATGCCAACTTTTGGCAAAGGCGTTTGTATTTGTTGGGAATCAACTGCTATCGGTTGAACCTGAGCACGGCATACACATTGCATCCCTATATATATATATAGGAGTGTAAACCGACGCCAACCTGATTGTGGATGAATCATATCTCTCACTATGCAATTGCGATGCCAAGATAATTAGCGACCTTTGTATTTTAAACTTTCTGAAGGATGCAGCAGTCAAAACAAGCAAAATTAGCCGCGTTTTCCAGGTTGCTGGATATTATGGACGACCTACGCGCGCAATGCCCATGGGATAAAAAGCAAACCATCCATACGTTGCGCAACCTGACGATTGAGGAAACTTATGAATTGACGGATGCCATAACTAAAAACGACTGGAAGGGTATTGAGGAGGAGTTAGGGGATATTTTACTGCACATGATTTTTTATAGTAAAATAGGGGAGGAGCAATCGCAGTTTAGCATAGCAGATGTTCTAAACGCCCAATGTGAAAAGCTGATTCACAGACACCCACATATTTATGGTGATGTTCAGGTGAAGGATGAAGAAGAGGTGAAACGCAATTGGGAAAAACTTAAACTCAAAGAAGGGAAGCGTTCTGTATTGCAAGGTGTACCGGATGGATTACCGGCGCTGATAAAAGCTTACCGCATACAGGAAAAAGCGGCTCAGGTAAAGTTTGAATGGGAACATGCAGATCAGGTATGGGAGAAGGTGGAAGAGGAAATGCAGGAATTACATAAAGCTTATATCCAGCAGGAAGGAATCGACCGTATTGAAGATGAATTAGGGGATGTATTTTTTGCCCTGGTGAATATGTCGCGATTTATGAAAGCTGATCCTGAAAATGCTTTGGAGCGTACCAATCAGAAATTTATCAAACGCTTCCGCTATATTGAGGAGCAGGCATTACTATCAGGCAAAGAATTGCAAAACATGACACTGGCAGAAATGGATGCCCTGTGGAATGAGGCAAAAGAAAAATTATCTACCTGATGTATATCCTAAAAAAGCTGCTACCTCAGTGTTGAGGTGCTGATACAGGTCTTGCAATTCAACTTCAGATAATTCGCTCCGGTAAGCTTCGTTTAGAGTATCCTGCTTTTTTTTATCTGTAAATCGTTTACTGGCATAAACCTTCCGGGTATTGGTTATAGCATCACGCACCGGATAGTGCAATTTGGCCGCTACCTCCTGTAATACTGCATCCGGATTTTTCAGCAATGTCTTGTATTGCACAAAAAGTATCTTATGGGTTTGGGTCGCATAATGCATCCACATACCATAAAACATATTGTATTCTTCTATATAATGATGATTAACCTTTGGCCAGTTATTCTTTTTGCTCCAGCGCAGGTAACTGGTATACCAGCCAATTGGGTCTTTAGAAATAATCACATACAAGTCGGGTGCCGCTGTTCCAAGCTGTTGTTCAAAATCAGCGAAGTCGGGTACTTGCAGTGTATTGTCAAACTGTGGTTCAGGGATGATGGATTTATCGGGATAAAGTCGAAAATGCTTGTGTGTAATTTCGTTTCTCAGGTCGCCATTCAGAAATGTAGCATCAGGATAATTAAGGTGCATCAGCGTTTCGAAGTAGTTGGTTCCACTGCGTTGTAAACCGTACATCAAAATACGCTTTGCCGGTAATTTTTTTCTGAATAATGAAAATAATCCCTCAAACATGTTGCGAAGATAGTGATTGAAATTGGTTCTGTTTTATTGTCCGTTTGCGCGCTGATATCAACTCTCCACCATAAAAAAAGCACCCCGAAGGGTGCTTAATCAGACAATATTTTTGTTTTAGAATGATTTAGTGATTTTCAGCATATAGGTGCTTCCGATTTTTGGAGCGCCTACAAAATACTGTTGTTCGTTATTATACAAGTTGGTGATTAAACAGGCTATTTGCGTGTTTTTTAAATAGTCAGGTGTATAATTTAAGGTTAAGTCCATATCGTGTATGGCCACAACTGTTCCAACATAAGGGCCACTGTTTGCCGGAAATTCACTTTGCCAGCGCCAGTTCAAACCGATATTTAAATCGGCTTTTTCAATGTTGTAATTACCTCTGACACCCACTTTGTGTTTAGGTGCGTTTAAGGCTACATATCCAAGTTGGGCACCTGCCAATTCAACGGAATCTTTATCGACCCAGCTATAACTAAACATCATGGTAAGGTCATCATTTACATACCAGCTCATACCAAAATCAACACCTAATACACTTACATCACCAAGGTTAACATAGGTAACGTATTTTGCACCGTTTGGATATTGGGTTGGTGAGATGGTTCCAACCGGTAATCCGGCACCTGCTGCCAATACCAGGTTTATAAATTCATCTAAACCGGTACCGTTATTATTACCATTATATTCAGGGTTGTCATCTAAAGTACTGGTTACCAGTGCGGCCAATAAATCGTTTGATCCGGTGGTGTCGAGGAAGTTTTCAGTGATAATTGGCGTTACATAAGCCGCTAAGTCAGCGCCATCAATAAATACGTTTGGTGTAATATCGGTTAATGGACTCACATAATCCTGAATCATATTATAGTATACGTCAACCGTTGCAAATACTTTATCATTAAACAGGCTTCCTTTCCAGCCTAATTCCACAGTATTTGTTGCAGAGTTTTTAATACTGCTGTAATCAGTAATATTAGAAGGGTCAAGTTGGTCAAACTCCTCGGTGGTCAGGTTTAATTGTGCTACGGTGTTTGTGGCAACATCGATATCTAATGGCAACCAGGCAACGAGTCCTGCGCCTAATCCCGGAATAGTAGCATCAAAGGCATCTTCCAACAAACCTCTTGTTAAATCCCAGATAACATTGTTGAGTTCCAGACTATTATTTAAAGAATAATAGGAATCAGACGCATCTCCAACATATTGAGCATATGGTGTGGTATACATGGGCAAACCTGTTGACGGGTCGTAGGAATAGGTATATCCATCACGGTTACCAACTGCGTATAACGGCATATTGGGCAAATAAGGAGTGCCAAGATATCCCTGAAATAATGGGGCATATCCGGTAAGGTCTGATAATTGGAGAATATCCAGATTCAGGTTATTGCTGCTCGGAGCACTGAATGACCGATTATACGTTAAGCGGAAAGTGTTTTTCTGATTCGCTTTATAAACGATTGCGGCACGTGGGGAGAAGAAAGGATTATCAACGAAATTATGATAGTCGTAACGAATAGCGCCAATCAGGTTGAATTTAGTATTGAGCATATAATCACCCTGCGCATAGGCGCCTATTTCAATAATCTGGTCATCCTCCTCATTTTCACCATTGATCGTATTTTCGGTATCCGGATTAGTTAAAATACCATCCAATCCGTAAACGAGATTGATACGCTTATCCATAAACTGATTGGCATGTTGCACCTGACCAACATATTGCTTCGATTTATCAATAATTAAATCGCCGGTGCGAAATAAATAGGTATCACCTGCATCACTTCCGTTAATAAAACCTTGCACAAACCAATCTTTATGTAAATAGCGGAGCTGGGTATAATAATATTTCCAACCCACCGCCTGTCCGGCACCAATACCGGTTAATTCAATGCCATCATTTTCTGTCATGCCACCGGTTAAAATCAGTTCCGCACCATTATTCAGTTTATAATCAAAACGCAAATCGAGACCAATTTTTTCAATACGGTTATCGCGGGTGTTATCAATTGTATCTCCAACATTCACGCGGCCTTCAGAGGTTTGATAACCGAGTTGCACACGTGACGGTTCGAAAGGATCATCATAGAACCAATCCATACCGTTGAGATATGTAAATAATATCCGATAGCCGAATTTATTATTCACTTTTCCCGAATGTCTGAATGAAGCGGTATACAGCATGCGGTCTACAACTGAGGATGAATCAAACAACGGCGTATAATCACCATAAACTACACCGGTAGAAGGATCTAACGGATTGCTGATTAAAATTGTATCACTCATCATACTGCGAAAGCCGATGCCGATACTGGCTGTTGTCATGTAAGGTTTTTCCTGTGATAATGGCGATTTGCTTATCATATGAAATACACCATTTGAACAGTTAGGACCATACAGGGCAGATGCTGGTCCACGCAATACTTCTATACGTTCCAGATCAGTATTATCGGTAGGAATAAAGGTGGCTACGTTTGCCCGTAAGGAAGGCACTGCTGCATATCGGTTATCCACCATTGTAAGCAGGGCTCCGGAAAAAATATTATTAAATCCACGCACCACAACGTTGGTTTGCACCAAACCGGTATTAATAATATCCACCCCCGGTGTTCCCTTAATATTTTGAATTGGCGTTATCGCAACCGTGTTTTTAATCATTTCAGGTGTAATCAATGTAATCGAAGCCGGCGCATCCAGAATTTTTTCCTGACGTCGCGAGGCACTCACTACTACGGCATCCAAATTATAGTCGGCCGGTTTCAGGCTGATTGTATAACTCGATGCTGCAGTCAGGGCTACTTCCTGCTCAGTATATCCCACTGAACGAACAAGGAGTGCGGTAGCATTACCTGTAATGGCTAAACTGAAAGTGCCATCCACTTCGGTGGAGGTTCCCTGTGTCTGATCTTCTTTTACAATAATAGATGCTCCGGGTATCGTTTCTCCGGTGGCCAGATCCTTTACCACACCGGTTACCGTTCGGTTTTGTGCGGATAAAGTGAATACATGGCATAATACAAACAAGGCTGCGAGTAAAACGTTTCTCATGCGTAATAGGGTTTTGACTGTTTTTTTCGTTTGCTTACTAACTTTACAACCCGAAATAGGCGGACTGGTTGGTATAGGGTATCATCGGTCTTCTGCGTATCTTCGGACGTAAAGTTGTGAAAGCTAAACACATCCTGCCAATTTTCAAAATCAGGAACTGTTGAAAGTAAGGTTACTACATATCCTTTTACCTGTAATATGCCTGTTGCTGGCAGTGGTTGCCTATGTTACCTACAACCGTGCCGTGCAACAAAATGGTATTGATGAAATCGCTAAACGCATACAGGCAGATTATCAATATCTCGAAAGAGAGATCGTGGCGGTTATATCTGATTCGAATATCGTCAGCAACCTGATAACGGACAGTTATACATTTGAAGAATTTGCCCGCCTTGCCAGCAGGCCTTATGGAATTGTGGTGTATGCGGGCGATAGTGCCCTGATTTGGACGAATAATTTTATTTCACCTGTTAGGGCTGAAATGCCTTTTGATGATGCACCATTATTGATTAGTGAAACGAATGGTGAATATGTCATTTATCAGCACGATTATCCGGGCGAATTTCATGTAATCGGATTTCTGCCTTTGCAATTTGAATATGATATCCGCAACCAGTATTTAAATAACGTCCGCTCATCAGGACTCCATATTCCAAATCAAATTACAGTTCAACCGCGCGCTGCTGAAGGTGCTATTCCGGTATATAGCAATGTGGGCCATCCGGTGTTTTATATTGCAGAAAATAATACAGCCGAAGCGGGAGTGCCTTTCCCCATGGTGATGTATATATATATCATCCTGAGCTGTATTCTCCTCCTTATCATTCTCTTTCACAGTGCAAAATGGCTGATTTCAAAATTCGGCCGACCTGCTGCAACCGGTATGCTGGCGGTTTTGTTGACACTGTTTTATGTATTGGTCAGGTTGCTTTTATATGATGGTCCTTTTCGCAATGTGCCTTTATTTGATCCGCAATATTATGGTTCACCGGGTATTGCAGGGTCTACCGGAGATTTACTTATTAAAACCGTATGGCTGTTCGGATTCTCGCTGTTTTTCTCCAGGTATTTTTTTCTTACAACGGATGTGTTTAAAGTAAAATGGCGGGTAGTTATTTATGGCTTGGCAGCCCTGGCTATTATGTCAATGTCCATGCTCCTGGGCTATGTCTTCAGAAGTCTCATCATGGACTCATCCATCTCATTCGATATATATAATTTCTTTTCGCTGAACTACTTCAGTTTAGCCGGATTTTTATGTATTGCGTTATTGGTGCTCAGCTATTTTTTTATTGTAGTCAGGATAATAGAATTGGTCATCAGATCATTATCCGGGAAATATACATTCGTCTTATATGTTGCTGCGGCCGGGGTTATCTGGTTGCTGTTCCAAAGGTTTACAGGCCATGCCATGCAAACCGATATGGTTTTGGTGGCAGTGGTTTTTACAGCGGTGCGCATTTTATTGATGTCGAAACGAGTGAATACGCGTTCGCTGGCCGGGATGATGGTTTGGCTGATATTTTTCTCGGCATTGAGTGCTTTTATCCTGTATACCGGTAATTATAAGAAGGAGGAAGAAACAAAACGTTTATTTGCTGTAAAAAAATCAATCGAAAAAGACCCGATAACGGAGTACTTGTTCAGGGATCTGCAGCAAGATTTTCAAAAACAAATTGCACGTAACCTGGTGTCAAATACCGGTAATCTCCGGCAGGGATCTGTCAGTCAGATCAGGCAGGATTTGCAAACGAATTATTTTAAAAGGTATACCACCGATATTTTTGTGTTTTCGGCCGACTCACTGGTGCTTTCAACTGATGAAGAGAACAATCCGACACTGCCGGGATTTGTGGATGCCATAGAGAATAATGGTGAGT
>JAKQVC010000141.1 GCA_029571985.1 Bacteroidota bacterium
TATGAGCCGTATTCCACAATTAGAGGCGTTTTTAAGCGATAGTCCGAATGATCCCTTTATCCAGTATGCCCTGGCGCTGGAGCATATTAAATCTGGCAATCTACAAGATGGTTTAAAGTATTTTGAGGGCCTTGTTCAACAACATCCGGATTATGTGGGTACGTATTATCATTTGGCCAAACTCTACATTCAATTGCAGATGCCGGATAAGGCCGAAATGACCTATGAAAACGGAATCGCTGTTGCAAAAAAATTGCAAGATCAACATGCGCTAGCCGAACTACAAAACGCTTCCTTAAATTTTAAACTCGGTATTTCCGACGATTAAACCCATGCTCGACCAATTCAGGCAATACATCATCTCTATTTGTACATGGCAGCCAACCGACCGCGTTTTGCTTGCGATTAGCGGTGGTGCAGATAGTATGGTGATGATGCACTTGTTTCGGGAAGCAAAAATCGAGTTTGGCATTGCGCATATGCATTTTGGATTGAGGGGTGAGGAATCAGACCGAGATAGTGCATTTGTACGGCAGCAGGCTATACTTGCCGGTGTGCCCTTTTATGAAAAGCAGGTAGACACCCGCTCCTTTGCAGCCGAGAATCAATTATCCATTGAAACTGCTGCCCGAGCCTTGCGATATGCCTGGTTTGAAGAAATTCGGGCTTCAGAAAACTATACACTTATCGCAACTGCACACCACGCTCAGGATGCGGCAGAATCGATGCTCATGCACCTCATCAGGGGAACAGGCTTAAAAGGGATGACCGGGATTACACCTGTTTATGGACATGTAATCAGGCCTTTACTTTTTGCAACAAGGGATGCTGTTTTACAATATGCTATTGATAACAGAATTCCATTTGTTGAAGACAGCAGCAATGTTGATACTACATTCAGAAGAAATTTTGTCCGCCATCAAATCCTACCGGCATGTGTCGAGGTAAATCCGGCATTTATAAGTACCATGCAGCAAAATGCACGCCATTTTCGGGAAGGATTTATGTTAATGCAGGAACGTGTGGATGTGCTTTTACGGAAGTGGCTCAGCACGCATGGTGCAGAGGTGCATATGCCTGTTAAGCCTGTTATGTCGCACGAGGCCGCAGAAACTTTACTGTATGCGTGGTTATCTCC
>JAKQVC010000143.1 GCA_029571985.1 Bacteroidota bacterium
TGACATGTTAGGATTAAGAGTTAATCTAGCGCACTCGTATTTCATGATCCTTCTGAATTCGCGACATTTGGCAACATAGATTTTTGTATCCTGGCCAAATATGATGGTGAGATTACTTATTAATAGGAATATAATTACTATCCTCTTTTTCATACTCAAAATGTGCTCTAACGTTCGGCGGTATGTGGCGTTGGCGCAGAGTCGCGGTGGCGCGTGTTTTTGCACTCGTGGTGCGATGCAGGATTGTGATGTTGTTTTGATTATTGTCGCGTTGGCAAAAACCGTGACACCAGGTGGGGGTCCCCGGCGGGAGCCGGGGCAGGCCGCACCGCTGACCACTTAGCATTCCTCTTTAGCCAGAAGATTCTCGCGGTGCGGAGCGCCAATTGCATATACCGACCTGTTAGCTGGCGTAATTATTTTGATTTCTTAGGATTAAGAGCTTCTATCCGAAACATTATCTCAACAAATAGTAAATGTGAATAGTGGGGTGTCCATCGTTTGTTCTGCCAGGTAATAAATGAGGGGTAATAATTTATACCAAGGTTAAACCAATTTGATAGACGGCAGTAGCCAGACAAGGAAATACCAACATTATTTTGTTGTATTGAATATTTTAAAGTATCAATATACTCAGGTAATAGTTCAACAGTTTCTCTTTCATAGTATTCAGTTCTATTCATTTGGATACCATAATCATAATGCAATCTTCTGAAGTCACCTCCAAGCTGAATATCACCATAATGTGCGAATGATCGGTTATAACTTCCCATGTAATCAACAGGAGCAGGGAATGGTAGCATAAAATCAGTTAATGTTCCGAAATCTGCATTAATACATTTTTTATCTGTGAGATAGTATTCAATTCCACCAGAAATGCCAAGGAAGCCAAAAGTGCCGCCATAACCACTACCTCTGTTATGATATATATAATTACCCTCAGGAATTGAGATCTTAAATGTAAGTAATCCTTTTTCTGGTGTTTTCCAATTATCAAAACGGGTTGAGAAGGTTTTCTCAACTTCATTATAATTGATTGTTATGTATTGTGGATAGGTAAAACGTTTAGGACTAAACAGATCAATCGCGTAGCCGACTACACCTGCCCCTGAGAAAAGATTGCCTAACCAAAAGGCTGTTGATAGTCTACTCTTTATGCTATATGTTTGTTGTATGGTATCTTTTACAGCTGTTATTGAGATGTCCTCTTTGGAGCGAATTGTTTTTAACTCCGTTGGAGTATAATCCCAAAAAGGACCATTTTGATTTGAAAATACTCTTACTGAATCCGTATTTGATTGGATGGAAATACCAACATACGGCTGATGTATTAATGTTGCGCATGAAGTAAGAAGTGTTGCCACTATTAATATGTAGAGCTTTGTTCTCATGTTGTGCTCATTATGCCAGCTAACGTTCGGCGGTATGTTACGTTTGCGTGCCCCGACCTTCAGGGAGGGGATGGCGTGGTTTTTGCCTGTACGGCGCACTCCAAAGCATTTTTTCGATTACATACTTACACGCCGTTATTTTAAGGAGTAGATGATTCGGATTATTCTCTTTAGCAACAATTATACTTGAAGGAGTAGCAAAAACCATGACAAGCAAATGGAATATACCGACCTGTTAGGAATTGTAGCGGCATATTGTTCATTACCAAAACAAAGAAGATCTTCAATAGAGCAGTTAAACATAATTTTTGTTGACATGACTAGCAACTACTTAGCC
>JAKQVC010000145.1 GCA_029571985.1 Bacteroidota bacterium
CTCCCCTATTTCAGAAGGGTAATCAGATTATTACAGAATACAGATTGATAACTCAGAATAAATAAACTGTGGCTAACAAGTCGGTATATGCAATTGCCGCTCTGTACCGCGAGAACTTTCTGGCTAAAGAGGAACGCTTAGTGGTTAGCGGTACAGCCCGCCCCGGCTCCCGCCGGGGACCCCCTGGTGGTGTCACGGTTTTTGCCAACGCGAGAATAAACAAAACAACATCATAATCCTGCATCGCACCACAAGTGCAAAAACACGCGCCACCGCGATGCTGCGGCAACATGCACATACCGCTGAACGTTAGGCCCAAGTTGGAGTATTATCAACTTAAAATAGAGAATCATGAAGAAACTACTCATCATTTCATTAATACCATGGTTAATTGCTTGTAATCCTGATAAAGACAAGCAAGTAATAATCGGCCATTACACAGACAACCTACATGTTTTCAAAATTGTACCCAATATTGTAATTCCAATTTCAATAAATGAAAAGGATTCACTGGATCTAAATGCTGATAATAATTATGACGTATTCTTCATGAAAGCACAAACACCATTGATGACTGGTTATACTTCTGCGACTTTCCTCGGAATAACAGATGGAACCCAAATTGCGTTATCAGGGATCAATAACTATCCAGATTCATTAAATGTTGGAACACTGATAGATGACAACCTGACGTGGACCACCTTATCATCCAACAACCTTGTTCTAGCAAGTTACGCCCAACGCTCAACATCGTATCCTATTGGCAATTACCACTTGGTTATAAACAAATATCTTGGATTTAAAATTGGGAACAGATATGGTTGGATTAAACTAGATAACGATATCGGAGGCAACTTAACTATAAAGGAGTTTGTGATATCTGAATAAACCTGGGCCTAACAGGTCGGTATATGCAATTGGTGCTCCGCACCGCGAGAACTTTCTGGCTAAAGAGGACTGTTAAGTGGTCGGCGGTGCGGCCTGCCCCGGCTCCCGCCGGGGACTCCCACTGGTGTCACGGTTTTTGCCAACGCGACAATAAA
The DNA here is from genome assembly GCA_029571985.1 of Bacteroidota bacterium. Classification (GTDB taxonomy): domain Bacteria; phylum Bacteroidota; class Bacteroidia; order Chitinophagales; family BACL12; genus UBA7236. The sequence continues at coordinate 1,044 of JAKQVC010000145.1, forward strand.
CAAAACAACATCATAACCCTGCACCGCACCACGAGTGCAAAAACACGCGCCACCGCGACTCGGCACCAACTGCACATACCGCCGAACGTTAGAGTCAATAGCGGCCCACATAATAATCAAGGGGTTAAGTACTCAAATCACAATTAT
>JAKQVC010000019.1 GCA_029571985.1 Bacteroidota bacterium
AAAGTAAGTCAGATTGCAGAAGTATACCGCTATCTCGCCACAGCTGAAGACATTACCGATTTCGGATTTTTTGTTTCGCTGATTCAGGCCAATAAAACGGTGCCGATTATATCTACCGATAACAGTGGCGAAATCGTTGCCTTCCTGAATATCGATTCCGTAAAAGTTGCGCATGACTCCACCTATCTGACAAAGCGCCTGAAAGAAATGAAAGATTTTGCCGACCCGATTCAATTTGAAATCAGCGGTGGCATTTATCAATATATTTATTATCAACACTCCGATTTATATCAGCAACTGCTGTATTATCCATATGTGCAATTAATGATCATTGCCATTTTTTTAATTGTCGCCTATACTTTATTTAATACTGCGCGTCGCTCAGAACAAAATCGCGTATGGGTGGGCATGGCCAAGGAAACGGCGCATCAACTGGGCACACCCATTTCTTCACTCGCCGCCTGGGTCGAATACCTGGAAAACATACCTGAATTGCAAAGCAAAGGTTCTGTACTGCAGGAAATGGATAAGGATGTGCAGCGACTCGTACTCATTGCCGACCGCTTCAGCAAAGTTGGTTCTCAACCTGATATCACACCGGTTGATTTAGTTACGGAATTAGATAAATCCATCGATTATATTAAACGTCGCAGTTCGCAAAAAGCACAATTCTTTTTTCATCCGCCGGTTGATCATCCTAAAGTGCGTATGAATGTGATTTTATTTAATTGGGTAATTGAAAATTTATTAAAAAACGCCCTCGACGCGATGGAAGGTGAAGGTGAAATTACGATTGACCTCACCCATGATGCGCAACATGCTATAATTGATGTTAGCGATACCGGAAAAGGTATTCCGCGCTCTAAACAACAAACTATTTTTGAACCGGGTTACAGCACCAAAAAACGCGGCTGGGGACTCGGTCTCACCTTGGCAAAACGCATTGTAGAAAGTTATCACAAGGGAAAAATATTTGTAAAACAATCAACACCCGGCAAAGGCACTACCTTCCGGATCATGCTGCCGTTGTCGTAATGCTGTTTTACATTTTCGTTTCAGCCATATCCAAAATCGTTTGAAACTGAAATTCCGTAACCGGCGAAACAGATAATCGCGAAATTCTTACCAAAGGCATATCTGCTAAAGCAGGTACCTGCTTAATTGCTTTTAAGGAGACCTCCTTCTTTAATTTCTTCACCACCTGCACATCTACCGCACTCCAGTCACCCTCATCAGCCGTAGGATCCGGGTAGGCTGTTTTCACCACCTTCGCAATGCCAACGCAAGCCGATACATCACCGCTATGATAAAATAAACACAAATCACCTTTCTGCATCGCACGCAAATGTATCCGAGCAGCATAATTGCGTACGCCGTTCCACACATCTTTTTTCTTCTCCACAAAATCCTCCCAAGAATAAGTGCCGGGCTCTGTTTTTATTAACCAGTATTGCATGCGGTAAAATTACGAGAATATCTTTTACAGTGCGGATGGGCATTCAGCTTCGTGAGGGCGGGTAGTGGGTAGTGAGTAGTGGGTAGTGAGACTAATGCAGGCGGCCTTCGGCCTTGTTTAGAGTCCTAGTCTTATTTTGCATTGACTTACCGTCTTACAGTCTTCCCGGCCTCGTAAATCAACCAGTACTGCCCAAAAAAAAGCCCCGCTCTTTCAAGCAGGGCCTTTTATCTTCACAAAACAAATACTTACGCCTCAGTTGAATCGTCAGTAGCTTCTGTGCTTTGAGATTCTTTTGAATCTTTAGCCATTTGCTCTTTCAATTGAGAAAGTACATCCAATTCGCCGAGCGTTGTTTTCTCTACGTTTTTCTGCACTTTGCTGAGTTGTGTTTTTGTTTTCTTGTCGTCGCGCTGACGTTCTTTTTTCACTTCGCGTTTTTCTTCTTCTACAGTTTCTTTCGCGAATTTGGTGTGTGAAACAAGAATACGTTTATCGTTACGATCAAATTCTATTACCTTAAATGGTAACACCTCTTCAGCATGAGCGGTTGTGCCGTCAGCTTTTTCGAGATGTTTGTTAGGCGCATAACCTTCCAATCCGTATGGCAATGATACAAGCGCACCTTTTTCATCCTTGCGGGTGATGGTACCTTCATGCACAGAGCCGATAGGGAATACCTGTTCGAAAGTATCCCATGGATCTTCTTCAATTTGTTTGTGACCTAAACTCATCTTGCGATTTTCCTCATCGATATCGAGAATAACCACGTCGAGGGTCTGACCCACTTTTACAAATTCAGAAGGATGGTTCAAACGCTTAATCCAGCTTAAATCGCTGATGTGTACCATACCACCGATATTCTCATCCAATTCCACAAACACACCGTAGTTAGTCAGGTTTTTCACCAGACCACTATGGCGACTGCCGATAGGATATTTTTCCTTCGCGCTCTTCCATGGATCTTCAGAAAGTTGTTTCAGCGACAACGACATTTTGCGTTCTTCACGATCCAGTGTAACTACTTTCGCTTCGTATTCGTTGCCCAGCGTAAAGAATTCTTTGCTGTTCATCGGTTGATTGCTCCAGGTAATTTCTGATACGTGCACTAAACCTTCAACACCAGGCATAATTTCGAGGAATGCACCGTAATCTTCAATGTTTACGATTTTACCTTTCACTACGCTGCCCACCTGAATGGTTGCATCCAGCACTTCCCACGGATGTGGAGTAAGTTGCTTAAGACCGAGGCTGATACGTTTTTTGTTGTCGTCAAAATCCAATACCACCACGTTGAGCTTTTGGTTAAGCTGCAACACTTCGCTTGGGTGGTTGATACGACCCCACGAAATATCGGTGATATACAACAAACCATCCACACCGCCCAAATCGATAAAGGCACCAAAGTCGGTAATGTTTTTGATAACACCTTCCAACACCTGACCTTTTTCGAGTTTGCCGATGATTTCCTGACGCTGAGATTCGATGTCGCTTTCGATAAGTGCTTTGTGCGAAACAACGGCGTTTTTAATCGTCTCGTTAATTTTCACCACTTTAAACTCCATCTTCTTGCCCACATAACCATCATAGTCAGTAATCGGCTTCACATCAATTTGTGAACCCGGCAGGAACGTTTCGATACCAAATACTTCAACAATAAGACCACCTTTGGTTTTGCTGATGATGTTACCGGTAACAATGGTTTCGTTTTTGTAAGCATCCACAATCTGATCCCAGGCCTTCATCATCTTCGCGCTCTTACGGCTCAGATTTAATTGCCCTTTACCATCTTCTTTGCTTACCACATACACTTCCACTTCAATACCTACACGCAAATCTTCTACATCGCGAAATTCGGTGCGTGAAACAAGACCATCACTTTTGTATCCTACGTTCAGGATTACATCCGTGTCAGTTAAACCCACAACCGTAGCCATGATAATTTCAGCATCATTTAACGTGCGGAAAGTACCTTCATAGCTCGCTTCCATAGCATCCGCATCCGATTTGGCATAGGTGCCGCGGTTACGTTTGTCTACATTCCAATCGAAATCGTCGTGAGCAGTTTGTGTTTGAGGGGCTTTTTTTACCGTTTCAACAACCTCAGTTGTCTCGGTCATTTCGGAGTTTGAGGACTCCAGATTTTCTTGGTTTTCCAAGTTATTGTTTTTAAAAAGTGAATAAATACTTCCCTTCCGGGACCCATCCCATCCTCATTCGAGGCAAAGGAAAGGGCTGCAAAGGTAGCCAAAATGCCCTTACAAACCAATAGAAACAGCATAAAACAGGCCTTTTCAGGGCATTTTTCAGTCAATTTTCATTAAAAACTATCGAAAAACACGGCTCAAACCCAATTTTTGGGGGAAATGTCAGCGCGTGGGCCTGCTATGGCTGTTTTCTTTCAAGTACGCTGTTGTTCACTACAGCCGAAAGCAAAAGCTACGCAGGGCATGTACATGTGGGCGCTAACTTTATTGAAAATATTTTTCTTAAAATAACAACCTGGACGATGTCAATCAGTAATAAAATCCTGCCCGTTTGTGAAAAACGCAATAAGAACAGATCCTCCTGCGCAGCACCTAATATTACCTCATTGTGACATAAAATATTCACTGATTGACCGGCATTTATTAACTTTGATAAGTATTATCAATACAATCTCT
>JAKQVC010000176.1 GCA_029571985.1 Bacteroidota bacterium
AACAGCCATGTAGAGAGCAAAGCCTGTTTTTCAGTTTTGGCTTTTTTTAATATGGCATTTCCAAAAGCGGCTACACCTCCACTTTTAATCATGAGTTGTATCAATGCGCCATACAAACAACAGACCATAATTACCCAAACCATCAATTCATCCTGTAAAACTGCGTAGAATGAATCGATTGTCGCATTAAAAAATCCGGCTTCAGATTTTACATCAACAATGATATAACCTGAAAGTATGCCGATTAATAAAGGCTCAAGCGATAAACGTGTGAGCAATGCTAACACAATCACCACCAAAGGCGGAATGAGTGATAACCATCCGTAATAAATTTCCGCCTGATTGTCCATGTTTACTCTATTGAATGATAAAAAAGGCAAATCAGAGTCCGCCTGTACTAATTAATTTTTTCTCCATGTATTCGAGTAATCCTTCCGGACCACTTTCGTGACCAAGTCCACTTTGTTTCCATCCGCCAAAAGGTGCTTCGGTTGCATGTGGCGCCCATTCGTTTATGCCCACAATGCCAAATTCCAATGCCTCACTTAAATAAGTAGCCTGGCGGATATCATTTGTCCAGATGTAGGCTGCCAAACCATATGGTGTATTGTTGGCCATTTCTACGGCCTCTTCCATGGAAGAAAACGGAATCAATGGCATGACAGGGCCAAATATTTCCCTGTTATAAAAATCCGATTGTTTATGTTGCACATCAATAACGGCAGGAGCTATAAAATAACCAGGGCCTGCTACATCTCCACCACATAAAATGGTATTGCCTTCCTGTCTGGCCTGATCAATAATAGAAAGCACATGGTGTTTTTGTGTAGCGTTAATTAAAGGACCTATTCTTGTTTCTACTGACAATCCGTTTCCAACCGAAAGTGCCTGTGTATGTGCTACAACCAGCGATTTAAATTGGTCGAAAATAGCAGCATGCACAAAAAAACGTTGAGGTGCTACACATACCTGACCGCAATTCCTGAAACGCCCCGATACTGCCGATTTAGCCACCAGTTCAATATCCACATCCGGCATGATAATTACCGGCGCATTTCCACCTAATTCCAGAGCCAGTTTTGTCTGTGTCTGAGCTGCACCTTGCATCAATATTTTGCCAACTCGCGTGCTACCCGTGAAGCTGATTTTTTTTACATGTGGTGATTGCAATAAAGCATCACCAATTGCATCGGCTTTACCATGCACCAAATTAATTACACCCTTAGGTATACCGGATTGCACTAATGCATGCACCAATAACATGCCCGAAAGAGGTGTAAATTCACTTACCTTGGCCACTACTGTGCAACCGGCAGCTAATGCAGCTGCCCAGGCGCGAGCCGGATTATACGCGGGAAAATTCCAAGCGGTGATGACACCAATTACGCCCATGGGTTGATAAATAACCTGCATGCGCTTATCGGTTCGAGAAGATGGTATCACTTTTCCGTACGAACGCTTTCCTTCTTCGGCATACCATTCAAATAAATTTGCTGCCACCTGCCACTCACCTTTTGCTTCTGCAATCGGTTTACCACTTTCCATCACCATGGTTTCGGCAAAAGCCTGCACGTGTTGACGAATAAAATCTGCTGTTTTTTTCAAAATTTCAGCTCGTGACCAAGGTGATAATTTTGACCAACCTTTAAAAGCAGCTGCTGCGGCATCGATAGCTGATGGTGTGGTATCACCTGCATCGAAAGGCACAGTTGTAAATATTTTATCTGTTGCCGGGTTGCGCAATTCCCAGATGCTTCCATCCGGTGCATCGTGAAACGCGCCGTTTATATACATTTTATAGGTAACACCCTGCATCATTATCATTCATTTATAAGTTCAGTTAATGCAGATTCGATAATATCAAGACCAGATTGTAATTGCTCATCTGTAATTACCAAAGGTGCTAAATTTCGGATGACATTTCCATGCACGCCGGCACTGATAATGATAAGTCCTTCTTCGTAGCATTTTTGCACCATTTTTTTGGCTAAAGAAGTGTTTGGTCGCCTATAATCACCTTGTTCCGATAATTCAAAGGCCATCATTGCGCCTAAGCCTCTGACAGATGTAATATGCTGCGGGAACTTTTCTTTCAACTGATTGAAACGTGTTCTGAGTTGTTCACCAACTTGTTTACCACGCGCATTAATGTGGATAGATTGCATATAGTCTATAGTTGTCGATACAGCCACCATCGACAAAGGATTTCCTAAATACGTTCCGCCTATGGTTCCGGGCATGGCCGCATCTAAAATATGCGCTTTACCCATCACCGCCCCTACCGGCATACCACTGCCCATACTTTTTGCCCAGGTGCTGATATCCGGAATAACATCATAATGCTGATAAGCACCCCATGCACCCGTGCGTCCAAAACCGGTTTGCACTTCATCTAAAATAAGCAGGATGCCATGTGCATCGCAAACGGCTCTTAATTTTTGTAAATATGTTTTCGGCACAACATGAAATCCGCCTTCACCCTGAACCGGCTCAATAATAATAGCCGCTACTTGCGATGCTGCGACATGTGTGTGAAAAAAGGATTCCAGCTGTTCAATATGCATCAATGAAAATGCATCTTCATCAAGCGGACCGGTATAATAATCAAAAGCAGGAAAATCAATTCTATATACTTCCGGCGCAAACGGACCAAAACCGGTTTTATAGCCTACCTTACTGGTAAGTGTTGCCGCTAATAAAGTTCTGCCATGAAATGCCTGTGAATAGGAAATGATAGCAGAACGACCGGTTGCCATACGTGCAAACTTGATGGCATTTTCAATTGCCTCTGCACCGCTGTTGGTGAACATGATTTTAGTATGCTCACCATGTGGCAATATTGCGATCATTTTTTCCGCAGCATCCAGGTATTGGGAATAGGCAGAAACATTAAAGCATCCATGTATAAATTGCGCAGCTTGTTTTTGAATGGCTTCCACGACAGGTTTAGGACAATGTCCGGCATTGATAACACCGATACCACCTGCAAAATCAATCAATGTGCGGCCATCCGCATCCGTTATCAGGGCACCCTCCGCAGATACAATAGTAGACGGATTAAAAATGCCCAAAGCATTTGGTACTAATTGTTTTCTTCTTTCGTAAATCTGGTCTGTATTCGACATACTGTAATTTTTTATTATCACTCGCGGATATATACGGTTTTAATATTTGTAAATTCTTTTAATCCGTAGTGAGATAATTCGCGACCATAGCCGCTTTTTTTAACTCCGCCAAAAGGCAATCTCGGGTCTGATTTTACGAGCGCATTAATAAATACTGATCCGGAATGTATATTTCGGGCAATCATTTTTGCCTCATCCATATCTCGTGTAAATACGCTGGCGCCTAATCCGTATCGGCTGCTATTCGCTAATTGCACTGCCTCCTCAACACTGCTTACGGATATCACACCCGCAACCGGTCCGAACAATTCTTCATCAAATGCCGGCATCCCCGGTTTAACAAAGTCTAATAATGCAGGCATATAATTTGCATCCTGACAATCGCCACCAATTAATAATTGCGCACCTTTTTTTACCGAAGCATTTTGCTGATTATGCAATTGCCCGGCTAAATCAATTCGTGCCATCGGGCCGGTTGTTGTTTCCGATAGAAGTGGATCACCCTGTCGCAAATCTTTCAATCCTTTCAACATGGCTTCGAGAAAAGCATCTTTAATATCTTGTTGAACGATAAATCTTTTGGAAGCAATACAACTTTGTCCGGCATTTTGGTACCTGCTTTGTAAAGCTACACGTGCGGCCAGTTCAATATCCGCATCACGCAAAACAATTAAGGCATCACTGCCACCTAACTCAAGCACTGTTTTTTTAATATGTTTTCCCGCCAATGCAGCAACGGCACTTCCTGCACGTTCACTACCTGTAAGTGTAACACCCTGTACGATATCATGCGCAATAATGTGCTCTGTTTCATCCGTGTCTATCACAACCGTTTGAAAAACATGTTCCGGAAAGCCCGCCTCCAGGAATAAACGTTCCATGGCAAGTGCGCATCCTGTAACGTTTGGCGCATGTTTTAATATGATGGTATTACCGGCCAATAAAACAGGTGCGGCAAAACGATAGACCTGCCAAAAAGGAAAATTCCAGGGCATGATGGCAAATACACATCCGATAGGATCGCATACTACATAGCTTTCATCTGCATCGCTGGAAATGAATTCCGGTTCGAGCATATATTCTACATGCTCTGCATAATACGAACAATTCCATGCGCATTTTTCCACTTCGCCCATCGATTCTTTCAGGATTTTTCCCATTTCAAGCGTAATGAGCCGGGCGAGTGCCTCCTGCTGATTGCGCAACGTTTGTGCCATCTGCAGCATCAGGTCGCAGCGCTGATTGAGCGATACGGATTTCCAATGTGCAAAGGCCTGTTCACTGCGTTGCAACACAACATCCACCGCAACACTATCCATTACCGGATATTCCGCAATTACTTCCTGATTAAAAGGATGAACAGATGTGAAAACTTTTGTCATGCTGTATGTATCTGCTGCAAAAAAATCAATAGCCGGGATATTGTTCAATTAATCCGCCACTTGCACCAATTTCTCTGTTTGGAATTGGCAAACAAGGCAACACACCATCACCCAGCACCTCAGCCACCTTGCCAAAATGTGCAAGATCAGCATATCGGTCACCTTCAAAATTTAACTCTGCACGACGCTCAGCCATAATAGCCGAATAGAATTGATCCTCATTATCAATAATTGAGGCATCCATACCTCTGTTCGCCTGCAAATCCCAAAGAGCAGTATTGCCGGCAGGAAAGCCTTGCGCTTCAGCTTGTATCAGCAATAATTCCGAAATGCGGATGATATATGCCGAATTATCCTGAAACACTTCTCCACGATATTTTTGTGTCCGGCCATCGGGTTCAATACTTACATCATTACTTTCAAAATCGAGTAAGTCTGCACGCACATCACCTGTACGATCTTCAAAAAACGTTTTCAAATCATTAGCAGCTAAAAAATTGACTTCGCTACGCAGGGCATCTTCTCGAGCATAGGTAAGTGAGTTAAAAGCACTTTTATCCTGTGCGTTGAATGCCAATTCAAAAATGGATTCGTCTGAAAATTTTGTTGCATAAATTTCGCCCACCAATGCACCATCCGCCACTGTGGCATAACCACTCGATATTACGGCTGTTGCTTTTTCTAACGCCATCGGCATATTCATATTGGCACGATAAACTCGCGCTAATAAAGCCGTGCATGCTGTTTTAGTCATAAATTGTTTGCCCTTCATCACATCTTCATATCGCGGATCTGTATCACTTAATAATGCTTCAGCAGCCAGCAAATCGTCGAGTATCGCTGTAAAGGTTTCTGCAACTGTATTTCTGCCTCGCGTGGCAGTTGCATCTAATACTTCCGTGACAACCGGAATACCATACATAGATGTAGCATCCCAATGTTCACCAAATATTTTCAACAAATCAAAATGTGCCATACCGCGAATGGCAAGTGCTTCACCTTTAATATCATTGCGAACTGCATCGCTTAGCGTTTCATCTTCAATTAAATCAACGTTTGCAATAATTTGGTTGGCTGCATAGATTGTATTGTAAATGGCTGTCCATACATTTTGGATATAAATATTATCTGCACTGGCTTCTTTTAATCCCAGTTCATCCAGGTCGAGGTTATCATAACCACCCGTTGCACCGTTATCACTATATGCATCTAATACAAGTTGATAATAGCCACCATAGTAGTACTGATTTTGCAACGAATTATACAAACCGATACGTGCACTTTCAAGGCTTGCAGCATCGGTGAACATATCGCTATCGGCTACATCAATTGTGCTGTTCTGCGAAAGAAAACTATCGCAAGAGGATAGGATGCCTGTCAGAGAAACAAAACATATAATTGCTATACTATTTTTCATCTCAATAATTTTTTCAAGGTTAGAAACCAAAATTGAAACCAAACATAAATGTGCGTGCTTGCGGATAAGCCGCATAGTCAACGCCTGCAGTTTGCGGATTATCGCCACCGGTTGAGCTTACTTCAGGATCAAATCCGGTATAATTGGTAAATACAAACGCATTTTGTACCTGGAGATATAGACGCAACGATTCAAAATATCGGGTATCAGCAGGCTTAATGGTATAGCCGACACTGATTTCACGAATACGCATGTGTGAACCATCTTCAATGGCCTGACCAGAATTCTGATAAAAATTATAATTAAATAAAGAAGCGCGCGGAATATCTGTTTCATCACCGGGTTGTTGCCATCTGTCGTCAATGACATGTGTGTTATTGGCATATACCTGGTACAAATTATATTCTTCATCCCAACCATAATCACTCCAACCACCGGTTTGATAAGTAGACCGGATCATGTTGTATACATCGTTACCCCAGGTGAATGTTGCTGCAATTTGTGCATCCCATTGTTTGTAACGCACACGTGTATTCCATCCACCAAACCAATCAGGAATTGACTTGCCGATAATTTGCGCATCACTATCATCAATTTCACCATCGCCATTGGTATCAGTATAAATCGGATCACCTGTTTCAGGGTCAACACCTTCGTAAGGAACGCCCCAGAAAGCACCATAAGGCTGTCCTTCTACCAAAATATGTGTTGCAGTTAAATCGGTATAGGCACTTAATAAAATACTATCAGTTGACAAATCGATAATCTCGCTGTGAATCCAGGATACATTAATACCGAGTGTCCAGTCAAAATCTTTTTTATCTACGATATAACCCTGACCGGAAAATTCGAATCCTGTAGTTTGGATATTACCAAAATTGCGGGTTACAGATGAAAAGCCGGTGATACCGCTAATCACATCATCACTTAACAAATCTGTTTTATTGCCCTGATAAAATTCTATCGAACCGTTCACTCTGCCTTTCCACAACGCATAGTCAATACCTACGTTAAACATTTTATTCGCTTGCCAGCGCAAATCTGCATCGGCCAGGTTACGCGGTCCGAGACCGGATTGTCCATTATAATTTACCGGACTCCAGAAAGAAATATATTGGAAATCACCAATTTCCTGATCGCCGGTAATACCATAACTGGTGCGGATTTTCAAACTGGAAATCAGGAAGTTGGATGGCCAGAAAGCCTCATCGCTGATATGCCAGCCAATAGAACCTGCAGGGAAAAATCCGTAACGGTTATTCGGAGAAAATCTGGATGAGCCATCCACACGGGCACTGAGGGAAAACAGATATTTACTTTGAATTGCATAATTCGCTCTACCCAGAAAAGAAACCAGTGCATATCCGGAAGAAAATGATTCGCCACCTGTTACGATAGCTGCACTGGATACATCCTGCAGTCCGCTGCCAATTGGAAAACCTTGTCCGGAAATACTCACAAAATCACCCATAGATTGTTGCAGGTTAAAACCACCCATTAAGGTGAAGAAATTTCCTGCGCCAATTTGTGTGTCGTAGGTGAGAATGTTTTCACCCAGCCATACTTTTTGATTAAATACGCTATTGGTAGCCTTACCACCAACTGCTTCCGCGTCAGTGGTTAGTGGAGAAAAATAAATATCATCTGTTAACCCGGTAACATCTGCCGACCATGTAGATCTGAAACGCAAATTCGGGCGAATCGCATACTCCGCAAATACGGAAGCCAGCATGCGAGTTGTTTTCGTAAAAGGGACAATTTCAATGGTAGACAAAACAGGATTATCACTCAACCAGCTCGACTGATAATCTTCAAAATTTGCATAAGAACCATCCTCTTCATATACTGGCATTAACGGAGAAGAACCAATTGCGTTGGTTACTGTTCCGGTATACACATTATCGTTCAGACTCCTGCGGTTGTTAGAAACGGTCAACGAAATATTTTCACCGAATTTTAATTTGTCTGAAACCTGATGATCTAAATTTATTCTGGAATTAAATCGTTTATAATAAGACTCTATAACGATACCCTGCTGATCAAAATACGCATTCGAAATGTAGAATTTTGTTTTTTCGTTACCTCCGGAAGCAGAGAATTCAACATTATTAATTGGGGCTGTTCTGAATATTTCATCCATCCAGTTTGTTTCCACACCGGTATACCAGGAATCAGGCAGTGGGTTTGTGCTTAAGGCCGGATCATAATCTTCACCAAAAATGGTTGGATCGGCCAGCCAGGCGTTGTAATCATTTTGACGTGCTTCTTCTATTAAATCGACCAACTCTTCTGAACTTAAAAAGTCGAGTGGACGGCTCACCTGCTGAATGCCGGTATAATAGTTCAGATTAAATTTTGTTTTACCTGCTTTACCACGCTTTGTAGTGATGAGGATGACACCATTTGCAGCTCTTGCTCCATAAATAGAAGCAGCACTGGCATCTTTTAAAATTTCGATAGATTCGATATCATCCGGATTGATATCCGCGATGGAAGAAATATTTTGTCCAGCACCCACGGAATTACCTTGTAAATCGAAAGAAGTACTGATACTGGAATTGCTTTCGCTAATCATTGGAATACCATCCACCACATACAAGGGATTAAATTGTCCTCGCACACTCACCAATAATCCTGCTCCGGGTGTGCCTGATGCATTGCGGATATCGATACCCGACACTTTTCCCTGAATACTTCCGGCCACATTAGAAATGGGCTGATCACGAAAATCTTCATTTCTGGTGGAAGAGATTGACCCGGTAATATCACTTTTCTTTTGGGTGCCGTAGCCCACTACAATCACTTCATCCAATTCGCGCTCATTCGTCAGTTCAATATCCAATGTCGTTGAACCGGAAAAGCTCACTTCACGATCCGTATAACCGACGAAGGAAATAATTAAAACATCACTAACAGGCGTAACGGATAGCGTAAATGAACCATCAATATCACTTGAGGTTCCAACCGTCGGATCCGATTTCAATCTGACGTTTGCGCCGACAAGCGTTTCTTTGCTATCTGCATCGCGAACAACTCCGGTAATGACCGTTTGTGCATCGGCTGATATTGCAGTGAGCCATATCATCAATGCCATGCACAGCTTGAGTAAGGGTTTTGAGTAGGGCATGCTTGGTGTAGGTTAAGGTCCGAGTTTGAGGGCGGACTTGGGTTAAGAATGAAGGGTTTACATATTTCAATAACTTATGATTCGGCACCGGTTCTGCGCAATAAATACAAATCCGGCTGAGCATATTTATACACTTTAAAGTAAATATTAGTAGAGCTTTCGAAAATGCCATCCATCTTGGTGATATGATTAGTCATTAATGACACGAGATGTTCATTATCGCGGCACATGACGTTTACTTCTAAATCATACTGACCGGTAGTCATGGCTAAAAAACTCACTTCCGGTAAATTCGAAATCAGGTTGGCTACTTCGGCAATCCTGTCGACAGGTCGCACCTTAATTAAAATCTGCGCATAAGTATGAAATCCAATTTTTTCCGGATTTACCCTACCAATGATCGTCAACAGATCATGTTCAATAAAGGCATTATATCTGTTTCGCACAGTGCCTACAGATACATTCAATTCATCGGCAATATCCGTAAAGGATTTTCTGCCATCCCGTATAAGTTGTTCCAGTATCTGGTAGTCGAGTTCGTCAAGTTCCATTTGCGTGTTTCTTTATCAAAATTTTAGAAAAGAAATGGATTTTCCTAATTTTTATGCTTTTTTTTTACTTTTTTAGCCTATTTCTACATTTTTGACAGCATTTGAAATAATGAAGCTGCTATAACTTCACAGTTCATGCGCGCTATACCTGCAAAGCAACCGGACAGCGGAACGCTATAGAGTCCGCAATGGCACAAGTGAAAAGTGATTTAGATTCAAAGTTGTGCACTATAAATGGCGGGACAATTGCCCTTAAGTTTAGGGCGAAATATGGGAACAACCCTCGAGGATACCCGATATTACAATTTGAAACTTCTGTGTCGAATTGAAATTGATCCTATGCAAAGCACATTAACTTTAACATATGAATCAGACACGAAGATGTCCTGGTCTTACTTAATTAATCATGCACATTCATTAGACAGCATTATCTTTTAATCACCTTCTGCGAACTATGAAAATCACCTGCACGCATTTCAATTAAATACATACCGGAAGGTAAATGATAGGTTTCCAAATCCCAACTCAACCTATTGTTACCGCTTGGTGCATTTGACTGTAATTGTGCTACAGACTCACCTGTAGACGTATATAAAGTTAACAGAACAGGTGCAGGTTCGGATAAGGTGTAAGAAACTGAAACAGCCTGGTCAAATAATGTAGGTTGGACACTCCAATTTTCTACGCTATAATCTTCTACTTCAGTAGTTAATCTAAATACGGCTGTAATCACATCATCCCCGGATAAAGTTGCCATAGTTGAATCATATGGCGAACTAAATGTAGTTGTTGATGCTTCCCAATGATCAAACAACCACACATCGGCATTATTGGTGTATGCAATGATTTTATTTTCCATTCCGCCAAAATAAGTGCCATCCCATGGCAGGTTGGTATGCGTTAAGGTATTTACTTTCAGATAACCGGCTTCAGGTGGTTCTACTGCGAACGTTACTTCATAAGGGCCGGTTAAATCATAGCAACTGGTCATACCTGTATAGAGTTGATCACAACGCTCTTCAATCCAGCTGCGCAAATCCATATAATTTGTATACCATTCGTCATAAGTGCCATACCAGCGGTCGGCATGCATTTCCATTTCAGGTTCAATAATGGCGATCATACTATCTAACTTGAAGAGCATATTCTCGCAACTGAAGGTTGTATTATATAAATCGGTATATCGCGATAAATAAAATTGTTCGAAGGTGGCATTCTCACGCAGGTCGTTCAGCAAACGCACGTGACCTTTTCCGTCAAACTGTGCCGGTGGAAAAAAATCAGGGTCGTATTCATCCACATCGCATGGTTCAGCAGTTGGACCAACTTCCGGCACGCCGGAATAATTAATATAAAATCCAAAAGTGGCATCCAGATCCCACAGTGTATATCCCCATTTATGGTGTGTGCCTTCCGGATTAAATCCGCGCCAAACTGCTGTATTATACACCAGCCAGTCTTTACATACAGCTGATGTATTCACACACATATAATCAACCAAACTGGTAACATCCAATAAGGCTTCCACTTCTGCATAATTGGTGTCCTGACTCATGTCCTGCAATTCTGCCAGGTCACGTAAATCTTCCCAGGCGTTTAAAGTTGCTGAGCCGCCATATTCACTCCAGGTATTACCCCAGGTCATTTGATACTGAATGTCATATTTTCCCTGGTTATAATAATATTCGGTAAAGTCATGGTCATCTGTTTTCTCCCTGAATGAATAAACACCCCAATATTGACCATTCAGATATACCACACATCTGGCCGAAGTGCGGACATCCAATGCGAGGTTGTCTTCTTTGGCGAGCATTTGAACATAATCATCACGCAAGTGTGCACTGCCTTCATTTTCTTCATGGTGTGCTGCAGGATAATTATCATCACCTGCAGCGCGGAAAATCATGCGTTGAAAATCTTCGCGGTCTGATTGTGCGAAAAATTTTTCTTTTAATGCACGACTATATCCAAATTCATCACGACTTACCCAGTCGAGACTGCGCTGATCATTTGCCCAACTATCCTGACCATGTGAATTCATTTCACCATACGACCTTGTTTTACTGTCGCCATCGGCTCCATAAATTTCAATGGATGCGATAGGCTCTAAATCCTGATCGCCATTTGCCAGTTCTAATAAGGTATCGCCGGCCAGGGACACTACAGGTAAGGTGTGATGTACATCAATGAAATACGTATTGTATTGAATTTTACCGGGTAAAATATCTGCATGCGTACTAAAGGCGCGTGCTTTCACAACCGTTGTTGTACTTACTAAAAAAGAATCCACATAAATCGGATCATCCAATTTAGGCTCCGTACCATCCAATGTATAATGCATCACAGCATCGGGTTCTGTTGTGCTGATGGATACCCATACAGGTGTATCATAAAATCCGCCATCCAATGAAAAATCCGGGCGGTCGGTGTACGACACAAACATTGGCGCAGGTGTATTACTTTCCATGGGTGTCGGTGCAGTGCATATACGCCATTCAGCAGCACCATCCGGAAAACGGGCACGGGCATGATGTGTTAAAGTAATATCCAAAGTAACTGAATCGATAATCTGTTCATCCAGGTCGGACAACACAATCATATCTGGACTATTTTTTGTTTGGGTTAAACGAAACGGCATATGGTAATTACCATCATCAATGGTATCGCGACCACTGCACCAAACAAGTAAATAATCTCCTGGTAAAATAAAGGATCCTGCAGGGAAAGTAAACTTGGTCAGATCATCCGGATTGTCAGACAGGTGATATCCGTGCAAATTCACGGCAAAAGGGCCTGCATTGTATAATTCAATCCAGTCTTCAAAATCATTATGGTTATCCTGAAACTGCTGCCAGTTTGAGGCAGAGTATTCGTTGATGACAACTTGGGCTTTTACCTGTAAAAACAGGGTTGTTAGGGCGAGGAGAACAGCTATACGCATAACCGACAGGTTAAATTAATTTTAATGTAATATTAAATTTTATCAGTGAAAGCGTCTCAAACTGCCTCAAAATTTTATTAACTTAACAGTTAAAAGGCAGCATTTCCGCCAGAAACAGCGCCTGGAAGTAGTCATATTGCTATTTTTATAACTCAATCCCCTTATGCCAACATCAACCGTTAAACACATAGCCCTATGCACCTTATGGTTGTTTTGCCTGAAACCGGTTACGGCTCAGACAGATTCCATAACCCGTCTTATAGGCACCAAATCGGAATATTATCTCAACACCCTAGGCTGGCTGGAAAGCGATAGTAGTCGCTTGGTCTATACCATCTTTGGCACAGAACATCAAACACCTCTCTATACCTATATACATCCAGGACTTGTTGACAATTTACCTTTAATCACCGGTCAGGATGCACCCTACTATTACACCGGAATGTATCCGACCAGTGAAAGTTACAGGACTTATTCGTTCAGCCCCTGGATGGCAGACAGTATTATTTCTTATTGGTATGATGTATGGCCGGATACCGGTGTATGGAGCGCATATCAATGGCTGCATATGACTTACGAGACAAATAAAATCGACAGCATATATTATCAATTTCAGGGTTCGCGAACTACATTTAACGTTGATTATAACGCCAACCAACAGCCTGTATTTTTGCAAACGATTAATCCCTCAGCCAATATAACCAGAAACGATTTTTATTACCAGCCGGAAGGTTTACATGAATATGCCCGATCAAGCAATTATTATGGTACATTAGAACGCACCGAGAGTGAACACTATGAACTGCGTGATGATGGCAGGCCTATAGAACAAATCGCATATGCGTATACTGATGGGGAAGCGGCATTCAGCAGTAGATGGACATATACTTATAACACCTCTGGAAAAGTTGCGCAAAGGACATTATGGACACAGGCAGACGGAGTGTATTATGAAACCGATGTTTTCGATTACACCTATGCAGGCGATCTGGTAACAAAACATACTATCATTCACCGGCAAATAGACACCACCACATCCCCTGTCGGTATCGGAGAATGGGATTCCACGTTACGGCTTGAATTGTATTTTACGGATACCAGAATTGACTCCATGAAGCGCTACAAACAAGGATTTGGCGAAACTGAAATGGAGTTAGAATTAATTGAGCAGTTTTTCTATACCGGTGAGTTGCTTTCAAACTATTATGCCTACAATTACGATAACGGAAATTTATCGGACGCACAAACCATTATCCACACGTATAATGCCAATGGCCAACTGGTAGAAAGGTCATTGCAAATTGAATACCCAACATATTGCCATTTATACGATACCTTGTATTCCTACAATAATGCCGGATTTATTACAAAAAAAGAAGTGTTCGAAAAAACCAGTTACGATGTGCCATGTATGATTACAGAAACGAACCCGACCGAAAGGCATTTTTATTACTATGAATCCTTGCCGATAGTTGGCTCAGGCGATGATTATCTGAATGTTCAGGTATACCCAAATCCTGCATCAGACCAAATAACCATATTTATCGCACACTCTGGTGAAAACAACGATGAGCAAAACATCCAAATTATTGACCTGTCGGGTAAAAAAGTGCTGTATAAAAAACTTCCCGGCGATGTTTCACAAACCCTGATTGACTGCTCTGTGCTTGCCGCCGGTGTATATACCGTAAGTGTGACGAATGCCAATCATATCGCCACTCAAAAAATTGTTATTCAATAAAAAATTATACAGGGAAAGTTTGCAGTGCTAATCGCACCGATTCACGGAAGGCTGATTTTTGAATGCCTGTTTGCACATGTTCGTGATTAAAATACTGAATAATATTTTCAGTAGGCATATTTCCGGTCAGGTCGTCTGCAGCCATTGGACAGCCGCCAAAACCTTTGATAGCGCCATCAAATCGCCTGCAACCACTTTTATAAGCCGCATCTATTTTTTCAAGCCAGGCGTCAGGTGTAGTATGCAGATGTGCACCAAATTCTACTTCAGGAAATTTAGGAATGAGATAGCCGAATAAATACTGAATCGATTCCGGATCGGCAATGCCAATGGTATCCGCCAGTGAAACATGTCGCACGCCCATCGCCACCAATTTTTCTACCCATCCTGCAGCAACTTCCGCACTCCAGGGATCACCATAAGGATTACCAAAACCCATTGAAATATAAATCATGAGTTCCTTACCGTGATCTGCACATAGTTGTTTGATTTCTTGCACGCGTTCAACACTTTCAGCAATGCTGGAATTCACGTTGCGTTGCTGAAATGTTTCAGAAATAGAAAACGGAAATCCGATATAATGTATACGGTCATGAATAATCGCATCCTGCGCACCACGAACATTACCTACAATAGCCAGCAATTTACTTTTGGAACCGGCCACATCTAATTGCGCCAGCACCTCTCGCGTATCCGCCATTTGCGGAATAGCTTTTGGCGAAACAAAACTGCCGAAGTCAATGGTATCAAATCCGACTTTTAATAATTGATTGATATACGCCACCTTTTGTGCAGTAGGAATCATTTGATGAAGCCCCTGCATGGCGTCTCTCGGACATTCTACCAGTTTAATCGGTTGCGCTGTTGACATATGCTGTATTGTAAAATTGGTTGCCGTTCGGGTTTTGTCAAACGACTACATTCACAATTTTTCCTTTCACTACTATCACTTTTTTGGGCGATTTACCCTCCATGTGTTTAATAACCTGATCCAGTGCCAAAACGTTCGCCTGCACATCGGCATCAGACATATCGGCCGGTAAAGGAACAGTTGCCCGTAACTTTCCGTTCACCTGTACCGCATAATTAATGGTGCTTTGTATCAGGTATTGCTCATCTGCTTCCGGCCATGCCGCTTTATGAATGGATGAGGTATGACCTGTAAACGCCCATAATTCCTCTGTAATAAAAGGCGCAAAAGGTGCCAGCATGATGAGCAGTGGTTCTATCACTTTGCGCTTATAACATTTTGCAGCCGTGAGTTCATTTACACAAATCATAAACGTGGAAACGGCTGTGTTCATACTCAAGCGTTCTACATCATCACCCACTTTACGGATGGTTTTGTGCAGGATAGCATATTCATCATGTGTTGGCTCATCATCTGAAATACGCATCGCCCCCTGTTCATCCACACACAAACGCCATACCTTGCGCAAAAATCCCTGCACACCGGTAATGCCTTTTGTATCCCATGGCTTACCCTGATCCAGCGGACCTAAAAACATTTCATACATACGGAAACAATCGGCGCCATAAACATCAATTACTTCATCGGGATTAACGACGTTGTGTTTTGATTTCGACATTTTTTCCAATTCCGTACCGCAGATATATTGACCATCTTCTAAAATAAATTCAGCAGTTGCATAATCGGTACGCCAATTTTTAAAACCAGCAATATCCAGTATATCGCCATCTACCAATTTAATATCAACACGCAGTTCAGTTACCTCATGATCTGCTTTTAATCCTTTCGATATAAATGTATTTGTGCCATTGATGCGATACACAATTTTCGACCAGCCCTGAATCATCCCCTGATTTACCAATCGTTTATATGGTTCATCTTTAGGCACTAATCCAATATCGAACAAAAATTTATTCCACATCCTGCTGTATAACAGATGACCTACTGCATGTTCTGTTCCGCCGATATATAAATCCACATCCTGCCAGTAATCAATAGCTTCCTTTGAGGCAAAGGCATCTTTATTCATCACATCCATATAGCGATAATAATACCAGCTCGATCCGGCATAACCCGGCATGGTATCCGTTTCGCGGGTGCGACCATTACCCATATCAACCCAATCTGTAACGCCTGATAAAGGTGAGCGTCCGGCACCTGCAGGTTTATAACTTTCTACTTGCGGTAAAATGACCGGCAATTCCGATTCACTGAGTAAATAGGGAATATCGTTCACATAATAAACAGGAAATGGCTCACCCCAATAACGCTGACGTGAAAATCCGGCATCACGCAAACGGTAATTTACTTTTCTGCGTCCAAGTCCTTTTTCTTCTATCGTGTTGATCATGTGCTGAATGGCCGACTTCACTTCCATACCATTCAACTGATCAGAATTTATCATGACCCCGATTTTATCTTCACGCACAGCATTAGGATATGCACTTTGATCAATTACCGGAATAATATCCAGATTAAATTTTTCAGCAAATGCATGATCGCGGTCGTCATTGCTCGGCACCGCCATGATGGCACCTGTTCCGTAACCGGCTAATACGTATTCCGCAATGTAAACCGGTATTTTTTTTCCGCTAATCGGATTTGTTGCATACGCACCGGTAAATTGCCCGGTAACTTTTTTCACATCCGAGATCCGGTCGCGTTCACTACGACTTTTTACATATTTAATATATGCGTCAACAGCTTCACGTTCTGTATCTGTTGTAATTTTTTCTACTAACGCATGTTCAGGAGCCAATACCATAAAGGTGGCGCCATAAATGGTATCCGGACGTGTGGTAAATACTTTTATCTGCACCTCATCTGAAACCGGAAAATCAATTAATGCGCCCTCACTTCTGCCAATCCAGTTGCGTTGCATTTCTTTCATGCTCTCGCTAAAATCTACGCGCTCCAATCCTTCCAGCAAACGATCGGCAAAGGCGGTAATGCGCAAAAACCATTGACGCATTTTTATTTTCTCCACCGGATGTCCGCCGCGCTCGCTCACACCATCTTTCACTTCATCATTGGCCAAAACCGTTCCCAATGCCTCACACCACCATACATCCGCATAATCTAAATAAGCCAGACGGAATTGCATCAAAAACTTTTGTTGCTCTTCAGCAGTAAATGCTTTCCACTCAGCAGCAGATATAGATTGATTACATACTTCTTTTGCAAACAAAGCAGCACTCCCCTCTTGCTCCAAACGGGCAATCAGTGTATCTATTTTCGCCGAACGATTTTCAAAAGGATCATACCAACTGTTAAACAATTGCATAAAAATCCACTGCGTCCATTTGTAATATTCCGGTTCGCTGGTTTTTACCTGTCGACTCCAGTCATAACAAAATCCCATCCGGTCCAATTGCTCACGGAAATACGCAATATTTTTTTCCGTAGTAACTGCCGGGTGCTGACCAGTTTCAATGGCATATTGTTCGGCGGGTAATCCGAATGCATCGAAACCCATCGGATGCAAAACATTAAATCCTTTTAATCTTTTATAGCGCGATAGAATATCGCTGGCCACATAACCTAGAGGGTGACCAACATGCAAACCGCTGCCGCTTGGATAAGGAAACATATCCAACACATAATACTTAGGCTTTGAGGTGTCTTCCGTTACTTTATATAAGGCTGTTTCCTGCCACTTAGCCCGCCATTTCTGTTCCATCTCACGAATGAGACCAATACTGAATTCCATGCCTCAAAGTTAGTATTTTCAAGGCATACAGCCCCTGATGTTGTCTGCAAACAGTTACCCACAATTGCATGTAGATGAAATATGGCGTATTTGGACAAATAGCAGGTATTTTTGTTGCCGATGTCGACACAGGCCGGAAAATCCTTACAAAAGAAGCAAACACACTACATCAATGCCATCCTCATTACGGCTTTGGCCTTGTTGATGTTGGGCATTATGAGCGTGCTTTTTTTATCTTTTAAATACGAGGAAGCCAATATCAAGGAAGACCTGGTTATTTCCGCCTACCTGAAAGAGGGCTTAACCCAGCCGGATATCGACAAGCTCCTCAAACGCATCGAAAACAACGAGTCGGTTAAATCCATTCGCTTCATTTCCAAAGAGGAGGCTATGGATATTTTCAAGTCGAAGTTTAATGAAGACCCCAGCGAGATTCTGGAGGATGTAAACCCCCTCCCGGCCAGTATGGATATCAGTTTGGAAGCGGCCGCCGTGAATGTCGACAGCATCTCCGCTTTCCGCGAAAAACTGCAACTATACCCGGAAATCACCCATACCAGAGCCAATGAAGCCCTGATCAGCAGTGTAGACACCGATTTGAAGGTGGCAGGATTCATCATTGCCGGCATATCCATCTTGTTTTTGGTGATTGCCATTGCCATCATCGACAAAACCATACGCCTCAGCATGTATAGCAACCGCTTTTTGGTGCGCAGTATGCAATTAGTAGGGGCAACCCGCGGATTTATAACCGCACCATATGTTAAAAGAAGTATTGTAAACGGTATCATATCGGCCGCAATCGCCCTTGTGGTGCTGTTTTCAGCCGTTTTATACATACACGGAAACTATGCCTATTGGGATTTTAGTGACCCAACCATCAAAAGAGGTTTTATCTTTACAGCCTTAATGCTGTTCGGGGTAGGCATTTTGATTACCTGGTTCAGCACGAGAAGTTCGGTGCATAAGTATATTAAAATGAAACTGGACGAGCTGTACTGATTCAAAACAAACAACATGAGTAAGCAACAGGAAGTATCTACAAAAATTGAACACACCAATATCGTTCTGGGCAAACAGAACTATACCCTCATGCTCGTGGGTTTAGCTGTTATCATTATCGGATTTATTCTGATGAGCGGTGGCAAAAGTGAAGACCCGAATGTATTTAACGCAGACGAAGTATATAGCAACCGCCGCATCGTTATTGCGCCTATCGTAGTCATTCTCGGATTTGTTATTGAGATTGTTGCGGTATTCTACAAACCCAAAAAATAATCGCGTCTTATGACGATTTTCGAAGCAGTGGTGCTGGCCATAGTGGAAGGCATTACTGAATTTCTTCCCGTTTCCTCCACCGGGCATATGATTATTGCCTCCTCCTTAATGGGCATTGAATCTGATGATTTTACTAAAGCATTTACCGTTTCAATTCAGTTTGGTGCTATACTCTCTGTTCTGGCATTGTACTGGAAACGTTTTTTCCGCAGCGTAGATTTTTATGTGAAATTATTCGTGGCTTTTATTCCTGCAGCTATTGTAGGTATTGTGTTTGGTGATGCCATCGATAGCCTTCTCGAAAATGTGACCGCCGTTGCCATCGCACTTATTCTCGGTGGTATTATCTTGATTTTTATTGATAAATGGTTTAGTGCCGATAAACCGGAAGATATCAGCGACAGCAATCACATACCGTATAAAAATGCTTTTCTGATTGGACTC
>JAKQVC010000190.1 GCA_029571985.1 Bacteroidota bacterium
GAATGAAAAGGCAAAAGAATTAATCTATAAAAGTCTGCCATTCAGTATTTCTGTAGTAACATATATTGAACTCATTCAAGGAATGAGGGATAAAAAAGAAATGCATAAATTGATAAAACAATTGACAAAATGGAATGTAGAAATCATCCAGATTAGTAATGATATTTCGACAAGAGCGATGATTTATGTGGAACAATACCATCACAGCGGGGCAATGGAATTAGCTGATGCGCTAATAGCGGCGACATGCATAAATACGTCAGAAATGTTGATCACATGTAATGAAAAACACTGCAAGAGCATACCAAATATTCAAATAAAGAAGTTTATTCCGTGAAAACGGGCATGCCTATGGCGCTCAGATAAATTCCACAGGTGCTGCTCAGATAAATGCTGCTCTGGATTAGCAGCACCAGGCGGATTCAATCTTGCAGATTGAACCGTAGCTTTCCCCCAAATCCACAATATTGCAGCGGTAATGTAACATTTGGTTCAATCAGCATGATTGAACCAGCCAAGGCAATTAATCTCAATGCGACCCGCTGTTAGCGCGACCCGCTTGACATCACAGGGCTCAACTGTTATCATATTTTAAAATAGTGTAATCACTCACAGGAGGCAGATATGATAAGGACGCAAATACAATTGCCGGAAGAACAATTGGCATTACTGAAAGAAATGGCTACAGCCAATAACAAATCGATGGCTGAGATCATCAGGCAGTCTATTGATTTTTTTGCCAAGTCTAAATCACTGGATGCAGATGTGCAGAGTCGTAAACGGGCGATAGCGGCCGCCGGCCGGTTTAGATCCGGAATCAATAACCTGTCCGCCTCTCATGATGACTATCTGGCAGAGGCTTTTGGCAAATGAGCATTTTTATCGATACATCGGCATTTTTGGCAATTTTGGATATAGACAATGAGCATCACAAACCTGCCGAGGAAGTCTGGAAAAATATTTTAATGTCCACGGAATCGCTTGTTACAACCAATTATGTTCTTGTGGAAACATGCGCCCTTGTTCAACATCGTTTGGGTATGGCGGCAGTAGAGGTGTTTCATGAAGACATCATTCCTGTTCTCAGAATTCAGTGGGTCGATCATGCTTCCCACCAGGCGGCAGCGGTAATAATGCTGACTGCAAAAAGGAAAAAGCTTAGTCTTGTTGATTGTGTAAGTTTCGAAACCATGAGGCGTTTAGGAATAAAAACATCCTTCACCCTGGATCGGCATTTCAAAGAGCAGGGTTTTAAATGTCTGCCCTAAAAATAAGCATGAAAACATCTTGTTCAATCATCATGATTGAACAAGCCAAGAAAATTTGTAGGACTTGTCGGGTGCTCTTCAGTGAGAACCTCACGCGGCGGGTTTAACCGTTTACCTGTTTGCAAATTGTCGGATGCGCCTCTGTATCACGGCGATGGGCGGCGAGATCAGCAGCAACGTTGTCAATCTTTTTTCCCAGTTCATCCCGAACGTTGTCGATTTTTTTATCCAGTTTGTCATGAACGTTGTCAATTTTCTGGTTAAGTGTCTCCACTTTAAAATCAACTAACTTAATTTGTTCACATAGTTCTTTTCGAGTATTACTGATTTCCTGATGAAGGGCATCATGCCCTTCCAAAACCAATTCAAACTTTCCCCGAATGTCTTCTAATAATATTTCCAAATTATTTTTTTCCATAAGTCGCCTCTTATTTCTTTAATTAACTTGATGTCGGATAAGTAAGGTTATTAAACAAGCACGTCAAATGCCAAGACATAACCTTATTTATGATGGAGAATACAATGAGCGTGTTTACCTGTCAACCCAATACTCCGGATGGCCTGTCGCTAAATATACTACCGGCGGGTTCAATCTGGCAGATTGAACCGTAACTTTTCTTCAAATCCCCAATAACGCAGAGGTGCTGAAACATCTGGTTCAATCAGCATAATTGAACCAGCCAAAAGGACGTTTCTAGTTTTTCCGTCTGCCCTTTATATATTCCAATCCCAAAGTATGCCGTAGAGCTTCATCAATCTTAGCCATTGGAAGTTTACCAATAATCCGATCGATTTCAGTTTCGGATACTGTAGCAAGGTTGTCAGTCATAATAACCTAATCCTTGAGCAAACCCGATTGCTGTCCTTCTCTTGTCGAAAGCCGGACAATAACACGGCTCTGGTGCTGTGACCTAAACATCTGGCTGGTTATCATTGTCACTATCACCTGTGGCAGACCGGTTTGAAGATTATCGGCCTGACCAATGCCGGGCGAGTTTTGGCTGTCCGCAAATCGGAATGAGGAAACAACATTAAAACTACATCTCCACGCTTATAGATTTGCTTTGGCTGCGTCATAATTGTCATAAATATCCATTTCCGGGGCATTCCATTCTTCGGCAAAATTTGCCAAACGCGCACGCAAATCGCTGGCCTGTGCGACACTAATGCCGCGTCCCTGTAAGTCTATGCTGCCGGACTGAAGAAAAGTAACAATAACGGGAGTTTAATCGATGACGTTTCGCGGCAGTTCGGATAAATGAATTTTGCCGCTACGATAGATACCTTGAATCGATGTAAGCATATTTCTTGTCCTCTATTGCCATTTGAGTTGTTGTTTATACAGCACGCATCATTGACCTAAATTTGATCAACTCGTAAAAAGTCATAATTTACATATTGTCATGGTGAGCCCGTCGAACCACACTGTAATATCGAGTACTTGCATTCACCCGCAGGCGAGCTCAGGGTGTTAGAAGTCACTTTTTACTTGTTCATCAAATTTACCACAACCATTTATCCGTGCAAGCAAAAAATTCTCGATCACGCGGGATAATTCCT
>JAKQVC010000212.1 GCA_029571985.1 Bacteroidota bacterium
GCTGGATGAAGACCAAGCTTGGAGCTTTACGAATGGCGATAGCGAGATTAGCGTTGCGGGCACGTGGGGATTTAGCGCAACCGCTCCCGCTGATATCACGCACGCTTGCATAAGGCTTGCAGCTTTTCTGTATCGGCAAAAGGATACCAGCGCTGATATTGACCGACCGATGGTGACGGGCGATGGTGTAACTATCATGCCAAGCGGATTGCCTGCGGATGTGCAGAAATTGCTTGACCGGTACAAGCGAAGGGCGGCGGTATGAGTGTTGAGTTGCACTTAGGCGACTGCTTAGAGGTTATGAAGTCCATGCCCGATAAGAGCGTGGATGCAATTATAACTGACCCGCCGTATGGAGTTACTGCTAACTCATGGGATACCGCAATTGACCCAATTAGTGAATTGTTACGAATTAGCAGGGGTTATGTAATTGTTACTTCACAGCAACCATTTACGAGTTACATAATCTATAATAATTTGCAAGAATTTCGATATGAGATTATTTGGGACAAGGTATTGCCAACTGGTTTTTTGAATGCCAATAAAATGCCACTTCGGTCGCATGAAAATATTTGTGTGTTTGGTCAAGGTGTTTACAATCCACAAAAAGTAGAGGGGGCACCAAATCACAGTAAAGGTAATGGTTACAGCACAAAAAACAGTTGCTATGGAGCTTATGAAACTGCAAGTGGAATTGACAACCATGGGAACATGAAATTTCCAAAGTCGATAATTAGGTTTCAAAAACCGCACCCCTCAATTACTGAGCATCCAACACAAAAATCAGTTGAGCTTATGAAGTGGCTTATCAATTCATATTCAAACGAAGGCAATACTATATTTGACCCGTTTATGGGCTCTGGGACAACTGGTGTGGCTTGCGTTCAAACGGGACGGAACTTTATCGGTATTGAAATTGATCCTGATTACTTTGCGATTGCCGAACGGCGTATAAAGGAAGCAGAAGCGCAACCGAGATTGGAGGTTGTATGAGTGTAATAACAAATGTTTACACCGCACTTAAAGCCAAGTCGGTT
>JAKQVC010000215.1 GCA_029571985.1 Bacteroidota bacterium
AGAGACGCCCAATTTGGGCGTCTCTACCGGGAATTCCAATGAACCATCCCAATTCCCCGTTTCGTATATTCCATCCACACCGGTTATTTTACCGGTAATGGGCGTTACAAATACCATACCGGCACCACATGCGGATTCAAAAAATCAATATTGGAAATCACAATCCGTCGGTTCGATAATAAATCAATATAAGAGGATCTGTACAATTAAAATCAGATCTGAGGGTTATGATTTCGAATGGCAGGCACGGTTTTATGATCGCATCATCAGGGCGGGAAAAGAATATTCGGCAATTCGTAAATATATTATTATGAATCCAATGAAATGGAACCGGCAATAAATAAAA
Organism: Bacteroidota bacterium; assembly: GCA_029571985.1. Taxonomy (GTDB): domain Bacteria; phylum Bacteroidota; class Bacteroidia; order Chitinophagales; family BACL12; genus UBA7236. The sequence continues at coordinate 347 of JAKQVC010000215.1, forward strand.
CGACCATGTGTAATTTGTTTTGATCGTAGAGACGCCCAATTTGGGCGTCTCTGTATAAATACCGGAATTATCGTAACAATGAGACGCCCAATTTGGGCGTCTCTGTATAAATACCGGAATTGTCGTAACAATGAGACGCCCAAATTGGGCGTCTCTACGTTAATATGGGAATTATCGTAACAATGAGACGCCCAAATTGGGCGTCTCTACGGATTACGGAAATGCCGGATTTATCGTAACCTCACCAACCAGGATAATTTTTAACAAATTTTTAAGAAATTTTTTTTTAACATGTTTATATTCAAATTTATATTTGCCATTCGTGATAAACACCATTAAAATCAGGAGGACTTATTATGTCAGATTCTGCGAAATTAAGAGGAATATTATTTATCCTGCTGACAGTAATATTTGCATTTGATTGTAATGCAGCTGCCACAGCAGACAGTGTAACGTTATTCACCCCCTACACCCGGATCACTGTACCTCCCGGGGAATCAATAAATTACAGTGTGGATGTGATTAATAACAGCAAAGATCTCCGGAACATGGAAATTACGGTTTCAGGGATACCCAGAAGCTGGAATTATACCCTTACCTCGGGGAGTTACAAGGTTGGCCAGATAGCAATAATGGGAGGCCAGAAGCAAACTCTTTCCTTAAAGGTGGATGTACCTCTGAATGTTAACAAAGGAAGTTACAGATTCACTGTTTCAGCCGGAGCCGAAACCTCACTTCCGCTGGTCGTTGTGGTGTCGGAGCAGGGTACTTTCGAGACCGAATTCACCACAAAGCAGTCGAATATGCAGGGTCATTCTGCATCGACTTTTACATTTACCGCGGAATTGCGGAACAGGACTGCAGAAAAGCAACTATATGCATTCAGGACCAATGCCCCGAGGGGATGGAATGTTATCTTCAAACCGAATTATAACCAGGCCACCTCTGTGGAGATAGAGCCGGCCGGGACTGTTAATGTCACAATTGAGATTAAACCTCCTGTAAACATACAGGCCGGGACATACCAGATACCGGTTGTTGCCGGGACCAATGCAACATCTGCATCGCTGAACCTCGAGGTTCAGCGATGC
>JAKQVC010000223.1 GCA_029571985.1 Bacteroidota bacterium
GGCTGATTAAATTTTTGTTTTGTCAGGGTGTGGCCTTACGGCTCAAAAAAGTTTGAAATGCGGCTCAAGTGTTTTTCTCAATTCGCAAAATGCGTAACACAAAGATACACACATATTCTCATATTTCCAAATTTATGGGAACGATATAGATAATGGGCGTGGAATTAGCGTTAAAATTGAGTCTTTTCTAAGCCTGTAAACACATATAATATCTTTTAAACTAAATTATATTTTAGGATAGCCTAAATATTATGGGGTTTGCAATGGATGCGTGTATTCCTTAGATTAGCGTAAAATAGTAAACCGCAGGGACAACGTGTTATATTCGAGGGGCGGTAGTATAGGTAGTTCAGGCAATGCCTAACGGGCTACGGTATGCTATCTTAACCAACGAGTAATACGCCTGCGGCTTACTGTTTCACTAAGGTAGTACAATAGTAACAAACACACCCAAAACCCTTTTTGCTTATGATTAAAAAGCTATTAGCACCGTTCAAAGCATTGCCTTTAGGCTATTACAGGTTGTTCCTCTTGTTTTGGGCTGCAACAGCTATCGTATGCCTTGCAATGCCTAGCAATTTGGATTCAGAGTTTGAGCCTGTTGACCCTTTTATATGGCTGTTTTTTGGCATTGTAGGCTATTATTTGCTGATGCGGATAGTTTTATGGGTTTACAACGGATTTAAACAAGATAAAACCAAATAAATACTATTATATGACATTTGAAGAAGCGGTAACTAAAAAAACAGTCAATAGGCACGGCCTATCAAAAATTAGACGAAAACGGTAAATATTATCTTTATACTGTGTTTATCTCACCTGCAAACGAAATGGATTTTAACCAATTTAAGAACCATTTTCACAACTACACACTTAACAATGGTCGAATACCTGATGATGATTTTGCGCAAAGATTTTGCACTAATGGCGATTATAGGGTTGTGGGTTTTACTCGACTTTCTGGCGTCATTATTTATGATGCCTTATAAGGATTTTCGCCCGACCATATATGAGGGGTAGCTATGACTTTTTTACCATCCCAAGAAATAACCAAGTCAAATAAGTTTGGTGTGGTTTTGATGTAATTTTGAATAATCTCATTTAGTGCAAAATTCAATTCTGAAAGCCTTTTTGCCTCATATTCTATTGCTATAGATTTCATCTTTATTATTTTTTCTAAGGTACAAATTATACCGTATTTAGCCCTGTTTTACCCTTTGCCTAACAAGGAGAAGGCATTTTTAGGCACATAATTTTACCCGTACTTTATTTTTGGTAAAAAGGTATGATTTACTGCAAATTTTAACTAAAAAAATTAGGTAGATATTGGGCGTAAATATATCTTTATGTTTCATTCACGATTAAATGCAAAGCCAATTCACGAACTTATTACAACTGCAACGCTACTTCACAGACGAACTAGTTTGTGTGCAATACTTAGAGCAATCTCGTTGGGCAGGTAATCCGTTTTGCCCTCATTGTGGTAGTGAACATCATTACCGCACTAAAACCCGTTTTAAGTCACCTGAATTAAAGGATTACAAGGACTTTAGATGCAAAGCCTGTGATAAAAAATACACGGTATTGACAGGCACAATATATGAGTCCTCTAAAATACCCCTTAAAACATGGTTTGCAGCCGTTTATCTGTGTACCGCACATAAGAAGGGTATTAGCTCGCATCAGTTAGCCCGTGATTTAGGTATTACTCAAAAAACCGCATGGTTTGTCTTACACCGTGTTCGGGCTATGCTGCAAGAAAATAGCCCCGAATTACTACAAGGTGACGTTGAGATAGACGAAACCTTTATTGGCGGTAAGGAGCTTAATAAACACAAGTCAGACAGGGCGAAAAACAAAAAGCCGAACTCACTTAGAACCAACAATAAGACCGCTGTTATCGGAGCGGTAGAACGTGATGGAAAGATTATGGTAAAGAAGTTAGATAGATTAGGGGCTAAGGCTATGAGGGAATTTGTGACTACCAATATTGACGATAGCGCCAATATCCATACAGATGAATTTGGGGGATATAATCAGTTAGAACGCTTAGGATATAACCATCAATCAGTAAGGCATGGAGTAGGTGAATATGTAAGGGGCGACGTGCATACAAACACGATTGAGGGTGCATGGTCGCTCCTGAAACGGGGTATAATAGGTATTTATCATTCAGTTAGCCCTAAACATCTGCATAGATACTGTGTAGAGTTTGAGTACCGCTACAATACCCGTAAAATCAAAGATGCTGAACGCTTTGCAGACGCACTAAAGAAAACAGGCAATACAAGACTGCCTTACAAACTTTTGATAGCGGAATAGGGGATTTTAACAGGAAGTCTGAATTTTTTTTTATTAAGTTTTCCCCTACGGTTTTTACGTTTTGGCTCGGTAAACCTATTAATATAACAAGTTTTCGGCATTCTGGAAAACCTGTTGCGCCAACAAGTTTTGCAAGTTTTTAAACCATTATTTTGTAACGCTAGGTGAGTAAATAAAAATGCCCCTCAACTTGTAAAGCAAAGGGGCAAATATTAATTTTGTTTTTGGGCGGTTAGCTTAATTGAATAAAGCGGTACTTTGGCTTAGTCCCAGATAACGGTTTGAATCCGTTACCGCCCATTTTTTGTTACTCTGCTTTAACGCTGAATAACGATACAAAAGTATCTAGATACTAGATTAGAAACAAGGATTTCTCCAAATTTATTTTCATTCTTATTTCATTGAAAATCAACAAGTTATAAACATTTTAACTTAAAATGTTATTTTACTATTGTAAGACAATGTAACTTTATGCGTTACAATGTAATACAAATATAATGAAAAAGGAAGAAACGGTTACAATTCGCATTTCTGCTGAATTAAAAAAGAAGTTAAAAGAATTGGCAGAAAAGGATAAAAGGAAGTTATCTGATTTTATTCATATAGTATTAGAGAACTACACGAAAATTCCATTTTGAGGGTCAAGTTCAAAATTGGAAAAAGTCCTAACTTTGAGAAAAAACAATGGAACACCTTACAACTCCTGCATGGGTTCATGATGTGATGCTTGATATTGTATGTGACGGTAAAGTACTTTATGAGATAGATAATACGAATGCAAAATTAAAGGATGTTGTCTTTGAAACGAGAAGCATTAAAAAAGGCTCGTTTATTTGGATAAAAGACAATCAGTATCAAATAGACGAAATACAATTCGACTCATTTGGCAATGAAATCAATTCTGAATCAGAATTTACAATGTATTACATTCGCCTATATGTTCACCAAATGATAGAAAAAAGGCTTTTTTGAAAACTTCTTTTACCAGTTCAATATCCTCGTTGGGGACTGGGTTAAACCCGCTAGTCCAATAATATTCAAATTTATTAAAGTATTTAATACAGGCAATTTTTGCCAATTCCCTATCCCCAAATTGTTTAATTAAATTTGAAGGTATATTGTTTGAAGCCAAAACAGCGTATTCAGTTCCTTTATTCATAGAAACAAAACTACTATCAATTACATAATTAGGGGACGTTTTGCGGTTTGCCTGTTGAGCTTTTTTAATCAGCATCTTAACCAACAAAGTTTTTATTTGAGCTTCATTTTTTCCCATAGCATATATTTAGCAAAACCAAATTTAGGGCTTTATTTGTTTTAGATACTATCTTTACACCACAAAAGGCAATAGCCCGTAAACGCTCCTTAATGAGAGGATTATTTACAGGCTTTCAGGTTGTATCTGTTTGCAACCTTATTGCATACCAACGGCGGCAACCATTGGATTGAATAACAAGGAGTTCTTTTCGTTTTAGGGTGTAATTCTATTCCAACTTATGAGGGTGGTAAATTTCTCCCCTCCGTATGTTCGGAGTGCAATATCTGATTGTTACATTATTACGAAAAGAGGGTGTCCCCTTATTAAGCATTTTAGAAGGCTGTTTATTCAGCCTTTTTTAGTTTTATTAGTTTACCATCCCTTACAAACCGTTCACCCCTATTTACCCCTACAATAGCCGATATACGGGCTGCAAGGTCTGGGTTATCCCAGATTAACAGGTCATCATCCAAAGCCCTTAATTCCTTAGCTATTTGCCCCGTAGTCAGCCCATCAGGAAACCTGACAAGGGCATAGGCTATCTTATCCGCCCATGTTAGGGAACGTTTGTACTGTTCGGGTATAGGGTTGGCATTATCCCCATCCTGTTCGATAATAAACTCCATACGCTTTATTTCTACATTCAGCACGTCAATAGTACGCTCTCTATCTACTATCTGCCTTTTGAGTTTCAGTATAGCATCCTGTTCTTTTGTCCTTGCTTGCTGCAAAGAGGTAAGTATTACCCGTTTTGCTGTAATCGTTTCCATAAACCCTCCAACTTTAACGGCTGCGAATTTATCGTACACTTTAACATTCACCCCCGAAAACCCGTTTGGCTTGAATACATTTTTTTCAACCTTTGTGGATTATTTTTAGTAAATTTGCAATATGGGCAAGACGTCAAAACCCCGTACCACTAAGAAGGAGCGCAAAAGCACCTACGAAAAAAAATTGTCTATAAATGGCAGTTTTGAGGATGTTATTAAGGCTTCATTCAAGAAGGCAAATAAAGCCCCTAAGAAGGACAAATAAGGGCTATGAAACGCCCAAACGCCCGTAGTCTTTAACTTTTACGCCCATTTAATATATCGTTGCCAAATTTTCAAGGCATAATTTTTACCGTAAGCACGGTAATATCATCACTCACAACGCCGTGAAAACCTTTGAAGTGCATGATTTCATTGATGATTTTTTTGTTGATAGCATCAACGGGATGCGTATACTCGCGCTGGATTAATCGAGTCAACTCTTCGAGAGGAAACACCTGATTATGTTCATTGACTACGTCTGTTAAACCATCTGTATAACACACAATAACAGATTCTTCATTTATCACCAATTGACCCATTTTAACAGACGGGAGTGTGTCAAACATACCTAAAATGGTGGTGCCCCGGTCGAGCATTTTGGCGCCATGACTATTTACTAAAATTGGAGGGTTATGTCCGGAGTTTACATACTTCAAAACACCGGTTGTCCGGTCATATTTCCCCAGGAATAAGGTGATAAATTTTTCACCTTTTGTGCTCATCAAAACACCTTTGTTTAATTCCTGCATGTACTCTTCAACCGTTGGCGGGTTTCTTTTGGTAAGCTCACGGATTTGCGCCTGAAAATTAGCCATAAGGATAGCAGCCGCTATACCTTTACCAGAAATATCCGCTATGCAGAAGAAGGTTTCCTTGTTGCTTAATTCCAAACAATCATAATAGTCGCCGCCAATGTTCTGGTGGGGCAAATAAATGGCCGACATCTGCACCTGATCATTATTAGGCAGTTTATCAGGAATGAGCATGCTTTGCACCTGGGCTGCGAGTTCTAGCTCGCGTTTAAATGCCTGTTGCTGTACTTCCTTTTTGAAAAGTCGTTTATTTTCGATTGCAACAGAAATGATATTAGATACCGTTTGAGCAAACTTTACTTTATCTTCCAGCGGTTCGTAGCTTTCAACTTTGGGATTACTCATCAGTAGAAAGGCTAATGGTTTGTCTTTATGATAAACAGGAATCAGTATATCGAAATCTTTAAGTGCTTCTGGCATATCCTCCCCCACATCACGGAGATAGGTGAGCGAATCAAATTTGAGCAAGGCGTCAATTAAATCCGGGTTGAGCTCAGCGATTATTTTGTTTCCGATTACCGGTTCCCAATCATCGCCATTATTACTATAGAGTAATAATTCTTCGACTCCGATTTGATCGCGCAGGGTACGGTGAAACAATTCGAATAATGCACTTGCCGATTTATTACTGTTAATAGCCTTGGTAATTTCCAAAAATGCGTCAAGCTCCAGTTGCTTTAAAATCAACTGTTTACGCAGCATATCCATTACATTGAGTCCGGCGATTGACATAATTGGGTTATCGGATGCAAATTACGGAAATATTGTGAAGAGAAGTGCCGACAAATTTAGGCACATATCAAATGCAATTATAGCCGGCTTTTGATATCGAGGGCATCTCGAAGTCCATTACCAACCATAAAAAAAGCAAGAACCAAAAATGTAATCGCAAACCCGGGTATGAGTGCCAAATAGGGGTTAGTAATCAGGTTATCTTTATATTTAGCAATCATTAGTCCCCAGCTTGGCGCCGGTGGTTGCACGCCAATGCCGAGAAAGCTTAATCCGGCTTCCGTCAGAATGGCATAGGCAAAATTAGCTGCGGTAATCACGATAACCGGACCTGTAATATTTGGTAAAATATGTTTCCAAATAGCTCTGGAATCAGAAAATCCAAATGTTTGTGTAGCCTGAACAAATTCCATTTCACGCACTTGCATCACTTGTCCGCGTACCATTCGTGCTATATCCACCCACATGGTAAGTCCCACAGCAATAAATATGGTATAAAACTGTTGACCGAAGGCAAATACAACCGGAAATACCAGCAACAATGTGGGGATTGACCAGATAATATTAATGAACCACATAATGGCATTATCGACAGGAATTCTCCATTGTTTTTTTCGGGTTATTGCAATACGTGGCGGGTATCTTTTATAGAAGCCTGCAAATGCACCCAGAGGGATACCAATAAACAGGGCAATTAATACGGCTACTAAACCTACAGATAAAGAAACGCGAGTTCCCAAAATGATTCTGCTCAAAAAATCGCGGCCCAGATCATCCGTACCCAGCAGGAAGGTGCGATGTTGCAGATGGTGATTTTCTATTTCTGCGATTTGCTGTTCGCGGGGCAGTGATTGTTGTGTGATGGCTGTTAATGCATATTGCAATTGCATGCCTTGGATACCTTCTCCGATATATCTGACAATATAGATAGAATCTCCAGCAAAGGAATAATCCGTAATGGGAATAGAATGCCATGCAGATGGTTTGCCATGAAGCAAGCGGCCAATAAGACCAGGTTGTCTGGGTTGCAATTCAACCGGAACCTGCAACACATCAATATGAAATCCGGGGGCCTTATATGCAAGCTCATTTATCTGATCACCGGCAAACGGCGAGCCATCCGGAATAATGAGATAAGCACTTACAGCCACTACCACTGCATATAAAATAGCTATTGCACCTAACACTGCAGGTGTATTGCGCATAAATCTGTCGATTGCTTTGGCCTTCTGGTCAGATTGTAAATCAAGTTTCTTTTTTTTGCGATGCCAAAACCTTTGCAATACAATCAGTGGCGTAGCAAATACCAGTAACAGAAAAACTGTAATAGCCGATACCCACAAGGTAGCGCTCCATAAAGCAGTAGTAAAAGATTCATTTGAAATCCACGCACGAACTATCCCTGTGATTCCAATCACCAGCAACATAACAGGCAAATAGACACGTACTATTTTTCGCATCATGGTCTTGAAACGGTTCGGCCTTTCCAATTATATTTTCCAAATACACCTGCCGGAGCAATGATTACTATATATAATACGTGGAGTGCCTGTATTGGCAAAAACCACCATAGTAAATTACCCCGGTGAAAAAATCTTGCTACTGCATAGGTGAAAATGGTATCAATACAGATTTTTAATAAAAACATCCATATAGACAGCTTCAACACACCCGGCAAAAAGAATCCCAGCACCATAACAAACAGCATAATTGCATTATAGGCATAAACAAAGGATAAAATCGCTGTAATGCGTTTATCTTCATAATGCGTTGATTTACTTGTCCATCGCACCCGCTGATGCCAGAATCCGGCTAAATCTTTTTCGGTATGTGTGTAGGCGATGGCCATTTTATGTTTCAGCGACGCAATTCGTCCCGGATATGCTCTTGCTAATTTATGCATCAGCATCATATCATCTCCACTTGGAATATGGTCGACACCGGCAAAACCATCAACTGCCATAAATGCTTCTTTGGTATAAGCGAGATTTGCACCATTGCATAAATTATAGAATCCGTTTTGGATACATGCTGCACCAATGCCTACCAAACTTAAAAAATCGAGCGTTTGAAATTTTCCTAAAAAAGTAGAATCCGGAAAATAATTTACGAGACCGGCAATCATGACTGGATTGTGTTGTTCGTAGTAGTTAACGACCGTGCTCACCCAATTGGCACCAACGTGGCAATCGGCATCAGTAGTCAAAATTAATGTACCGGAAGCCTGAGCAACAGCTTGTTGGATACCGTACTTTTTATTTGCCCTGCCGGGATGCGTTTCCGGATGATCAATGCCTAGTCCCAACACACGGACATTTCTCCACCCAAAATCTTGCACCACTTTGGCGGTATTATCAGTGGAATGATCGTCAACTACAATCACTTCGAGTAAATGCTGCGGAAAGGTTTGTTCGCGTAAATCACGGAGAATATTGAGGATATTGCGCTCTTCATTCCGAACCGGTATAATAACAGTAACAGCTGTTTTTGGCTGTGCTTGATTAGGTTGAAATTCCTGCAGTCGCATCCAGCCGTATAAAAAAAACAGGATGAGTGCTGTGTAGATGAACATCAGCAGGATGGTTATAATGGAGAGCAGGAGCATGCAGTACAAAACTATACATTGCCCTGCACAATGTACGGCAAAGATGTTTCGATTACCGGATTCAGGCGTGCATCAATAAAATAATGTCCGCGTTCTATCTCCTGAAAATGTGCAGTTGGCAGGTCAGCAGCAAAATATCTGCCCACGTTTGGCGGTATTACCTCATCACGTTTGCCAAAAATGAGGAGAGTGGTGATTTTATGTTGTCGAATCACCTGTTTTACCTTGCTGATGTCCGGATTAAAGGTTGACATGGATATCCAGGTATGATAGAGGCGTTTGCGTTTTTCGAGGGTATCCATGTGGTTGATCGTAAATTTCTTCAGCCACGGCGAAATCAGTCGCAAAGCTGAGGCCACCTTGACCATGGCAAAGAACCAGCCGGGGTTTTGAATGGTCGTTTTAAACAAGGTTCTCCCCCATTTTGGATACACGGCTACGTTATAAATTTTATTCGTTCTGATACCATCACTCGCCAATAACCAAAGGGTTGATATTTGGGCAGGATAGAATTTGGTTACATACATGGCACATTTGCCACCCATACTGAATCCCATCACATCAAACTGTTGTATATCATAGGTTTTAAGCAGTAATTCTACTATTTCCCGCAGATGATCAGTAGAAAAATGCTCCGGTTCGCGCCATTCTGTTTGGCCGTGCCAGGGAAAATCGGGGGCATACACGGTATAAGTGGAGGCCAGGGAAGGCGACAGGGCCAAAAAGCTGCTTCCTGCCTCACCAAAACCGTGAAAGGCAAGCAGAGAGCGGCTTCCGTGACCGAAAACCTGTACAGCGATAGTTGAATTTTTATAGGATAAAGTCCGTATTTCGGGCATTGCAGCAAAGGTAGCTGCATTTTATTGACCCGGTACCGGTGTGTCGATGTTGGGAAATGGCCCACCAGTGTTGATAACGCTTTTTATGTAGAAAAGACGGGGTGCGTACCCTATCTTTGCATCCTGAAATGCACTTTCAGGCCGGACATCACTCTTCTTTCTGTTTTAGCGGCCCTATTATTTTTCTTACTGTAAATTCTTGTTTGACATATGCCAAAGGATACATCCATTAAGCACGTATTGATTATTGGTTCAGGACCGATTATTATTGGCCAGGCCTGCGAATTCGACTATTCCGGCTCTCAGGCCAGTCGCAGTTTGCGTGAAGAAGGCATACGTGTTTCGCTGATCAACTCGAATCCGGCTACCATTATGACCGACCCGGTTACTGCCGATCAGATTTATTTATGGCCACTGAATGTTGCGTCTATTGAAAAGATTTTACAGGAAAATATTGATAAAGGCACACCTATAGATGCTGTTTTACCTACCATGGGCGGGCAAACAGCACTCAATTTAGCCAAAGAGGCATTTGAACTGGATATCTGGAAAAAATATAATACCCGACTTATCGGTGTAGATATCGAAGCCATTGATCGCGCTGAAAACCGTGAGTTATTCAGACAATTGATGGTAGAGTTAGGAATTGGTGTTGCACCAAGTCATGTGGCAAACAGTTTTCTGGAAGGAAAAGAATTTGCACAACAAATTGGATTCCCGCTGGTTATCAGACCATCTTTTACATTAGGTGGAACCGGTGGAGGATTTGTGCAATCGAAAGATGAATTAGATGCGGCTTTGATGCGCGGATTAACTGCCTCGCCAACACATGAAGTATTAGTGGAGAAGGCTGTGTTGGGATGGAAAGAATATGAATTAGAATTATTGCGGGATGCGAATGACAATGTGGTAATTATTTGTGTGGTTGAAAACCTTGACCCGATGGGTGTGCATACCGGTGATTCAATAACCGTTGCGCCGGCCATGACCCTGAGCGACAGTTGCTATCAAAACATGCGTAATCTCGCCATTAAAATGATGCGGGCCATGGGCAATTTTGCGGGTGGATGTAACGTGCAGTTTGCCCAGGATCCTTATACCGAGCAACTGATTGCCATTGAAATTAACCCACGTGTTTCCCGTTCATCGGCACTCGCTTCAAAAGCTACCGGTTATCCGATTGCAAAAATTGCCGCTAAACTGGCAATAGGATATAATCTGGATGAATTAAATAATCAAATCACCAAATCTACATCAGCGTACTTCGAACCTGCTTTGGATTATGTGGTGGTGAAAATGCCACGTTGGAATTTCGATAAATTTCCGGGAGCAGATGATACACTTGGATTGCAAATGAAAAGTGTGGGCGAAGTGATGAGCATCGGTCGCAGTTTTCAGGAAGCGCTACAAAAAGCCTGTCAAAGTCTGGAAAATAATAAGATAGGTTTAGGCGGAGAAAAAGGGTTTTATAAATCATCGCAGGAAATTATTGATAGCCTTGCAAAACCACACTGGGACCGAATATTCAATATCAAAAAAGCGATGGATTTAGGTGTTCCGGTGCGGACTATCCATAACCAGAGTTTAATTGACCCATGGTTTCTGATGCAGATTCAGGATTTGGTGAAGATTGAAAAAGAAATGCGTCGATATCAGTTAAATAATATCCCGCGCAAGCTGTTGCTCGAATTAAAACAAAAAGGGTATAGCGATATCCAGATTGCGAATAATTTAGGTTGCACTGAAGATGAAGTATACAATCACCGCAGGTCGTTAGGCATTAAACGCACCTATAAATTAGTTGACACCTGTGCTGCAGAATTTGAAGCGAAAACACCTTACTACTATTCTACATTTGAAGATGAAAATGAAAGTGTAGTTAGCGATAAGAAAAAAGTAATTGTGCTTGGTTCAGGTCCAAACCGAATCGGTCAGGGAATTGAATTTGACTATTGTTGTGTGCACGGCGTACTAGCCATCAGGGAAAGCGGCTATGAAGCCATTATGGTGAATTGCAATCCTGAAACTGTTTCTACAGATTTTGATATTGCAGATAAATTATATTTCGAGCCGGTATTCTGGGAACACTTATGGGAATTAATTGAACATGAAAAACCGGAAGGTGTGATTGTTCAGTTAGGTGGACAAACGGCGCTGAAGTTAGCCCGACAATTGCATGATCGCGGTATACGCATTATCGGTACATCGTTTGATGATATGGATATAGCGGAAGATCGCGGCAGGTTCTCTGATTTATTAAAAGAGTTGGGCATCCCCTATCCGGAATATGGTGCAGCTACTACCGTAGAAGAAGCCGTTGAAGTGGCGCATCGCATCGGTTATCCGGTGTTGGTTCGTCCGAGTTATGTATTGGGTGGTCAGCGCATGCGGATTGTCATCAACGATGAAGAATTAGAGCGTTCAGTTATCGGCATCCTGAAACATTTTCCCGACAACCGGATTTTAATTGATCATTTCCTTGATCGCGCCGAAGAGGCAGAAATTGATGCGATTTGCGATGGCACAGATGTGCACATCATGGGCATCATGGAACATATTGAACCGGCAGGTATTCACAGCGGAGATTCCAGTGCGGTATTACCTCCGTTTAATTTAAGCGAACGCGTTTTAGAACAAATGCGCGCTTACACAGAAAAGATTGCATTTGCATTAAATATTCGCGGTTTAATTAACATACAATTCGCCATAAAAAATGAGCGTGTGTATGTAATCGAAGCCAATCCACGTGCATCGCGCACCACGCCGTTTATTGCTAAAGCCTATCAAATTCCATATTTAAATGTAGCCACTAAGGTGATGTTAGGTGTAAACACACTAAAAGATTTCACCTTCGACAAAAAACTAACCGGCTACGCCATAAAAGAACCGGTTTTCAGCTTCGAAAAATTCCCGAACGTAAACAAAGAACTCGGTCCCGAAATGAAATCCACCGGCGAAGCCATCCGCTTCATCGCCGATTTACAAGATCCGTTTTTCAGAGAGATGTATTCGAAGAAGTCGATGTTTTTATCTAGGTAGTGAGTGGTGAACGGTGAGTGGTGAGTGGTGAGTGGTGAGTTGTGAGGGGTGAGTGGTGAAGGGTGAAGGGTGAGGGTGAGGGTGAATTGTGAGGGTGAGGGGTGAGGGGTGAGGGGTGAGGGGTGAGGGGTGATTTTTTTATTTTTTTTATTGATTTTATTTAACCGCTTAGGTCGTTGACCGGCGGTTATTTTTTTATTAATTGATGGAGTTTGATTTGAATTTGCATTTGGATAGTATCTATTTTATGTTTTTCATATTTGTAAATTTAGAAAAACATTAATATGTATCTGCAATTACAGCATAAAAACATGCATCTGTACAAAGAGTTGAAGAATTTAGTTAAAGCTGTTTATTTAGTATCAAATAAGTTTCCTGATGTTGAACGGTATGCATTGAGCAGTCAGCTAAGAAGATCAGCAACATCAGTAATTTTAAATTTTTCAGAAGGCTCGTCAAAAAGTAGTCAGGCTGAAAGAGCAAGATTTTATGAAATTGCCCGTTCATCATTAGTAGAATTGGATACTATTATTGAAATAGCTAATGACCTGGGATACTTCAACCCGCAAGAATTCGAACTTGAACAACCCATAACTTTGACTTTCAAGCGACTTTCTGCATTAATTAAGACAACAAAATCCCAATTACGGTAAGTGCATGAAAACAAACACCCCAAATCCCCAACCAAAATCTCTTACTATTCCCAAAAATCTACATTAATTTTGCCACAACCCACAACTCACCGTTCACCACTCACCACTCACCACCAAATGTCAGACCTCGCCTGGATAGCCTTAATTATTGTTGTTTACGTAATCATTATTAAACCGATTATGCAGGGGATTGCGCAGGGGAATGCGAAGCAAAATACGCAGCAGCAGCAACGTCAAAATACAGCAGGCCGGCCGCAGCAGAAGCCGCCAAAAGGGGATGATTATGTGGATTATGAAGAAATTAAATAAACATTTTAGCCCATAAAAAAAGCCTCGACATTACTGCCGGGGCTTTTTTATGAGTTGTGGTTGTTGTATTATAAACCTAAAGTTACACCCACTTTCAAGAGGGCTACATCCCATCCTAATTCGGCAAATGCGCCAAACGATTCTGAGAACATGTATTTACCACCCACACAGGCAGAATAATACAGGTTTGAGTAATTATCTTTAGAATCAAGAGTACCACCCCAGAACGGATCTGTATTGGTATACTCATAACTCTGCATCCACAAACCTAACGATAAACCTGCATAGGCATCGATTTTTTCGTTATCTAAAAGGAAGTGATAATTACCACGGGCACCAACTACAATATTGGTCCATTTGTAGTTCCATTCATAACCCGGATAAGCATAGTTAGCTTTTGCAGAAGAATAACCAATGAAACCGCCTAAACCTATTATGCCAGGTCCTAATTCGATGCTTGTTCCCTGATCATAAGAAAGGAAAATAGTAGGAATGGAAGAATAATCTGAACCACTTAAATAGGTATAACCATAATAAGTGCTTCCCAAGCCAATACCAACGTTTAAGTGTTTGGTACCTACGTCAAAAGCCTGAGCTGATGCACGATTTGCAGCTCCAATCATAACAATTGAAAGCGTTGCAACGAGTAGTGATTTTTTCATGTGTTTACGTTTTGCCGCTAAATTAGAGATAGTCGACAAATTGACAAATGATATTTATGCACAAATATGCAATGAGGAAAGTCGATTTGTGACAACCACCCAATCACAAAAGACTGAATATCAGGATTTTACGACTTTTTAGAGGTGAAATCGTCTAATTTTTGCTTCAATTTTGAAGCAGCAGATTCTGCAGCATCGCTCAGGTTTTTAAAGGTCTCCACCGTTTTTTCCTTAACATCCTGTGCTACATCCTTAATATCAGATTTTACGACTTCTTCCAGTTTGTCGCCGGCAGCCATTTTATCCAAATGACCGTGAATGGCTGATGGGCTTTTGTCTTTGAGGTATTGCAATACTGTATGTAGCGCATTTTGTGCCTGCTCTTCGCTGATGCCGGCATTTTGCATAATGAGTTGTTTAAGCTCCGTCATATCCTGGTTTTACACAGTACAAGGAATGAAAATCACAATAGGTTCCCAAACAGCTTGAATAAACTCAGGCGTATGCCACCTGTGCCAGAGTCATAGAAAGTTACAGATAGCTGAGTACAGCAAGTTTATCTGCGCGAAAAATGCGGATTAACTCTTACAATTTTCCGACCATTTGCACTGGTACAACCCACTCATCAAATTGCTCTGGGGTGAGGTATCCCAATTCAACTGCTGTTTCTTTCAGGGTTTTATGTTCCTTGTGTGCTTTTTGTGCAATTTCGGCCGCTTTATAATAACCGATTTTAGTATTGAGTGCAGTCACCAGCATCAGTGAATTATCCACGTGTTTCTTGATATTGCTTTCAATTGGTTCGATACCCACGGCGCATTTATCATTGAAAGACACACAAGCATCACCAATTAATCTGGCACTATGCAGGAAATTATAAATCATCAGTGGTTTAAACACGTTCAATTCGAAATGACCGGTTGCACCGCCGATATTAATAGCCACATCATTTCCCATTACCTGGGCAGCAACCATGGATAAAGCCTCGCATTGTGTCGGATTAACTTTCCCCGGCATAATGGAGGAGCCCGGTTCATTATCCGGAATATGAATTTCACCAATACCACTTCTTGGGCCGCTCGAAAGCATGCGAATATCATTGGCAATTTTCATTAAAGCTACAGCCAGTGTTTTCAAAGCGCCATGGGCTTCAACAATGGCATCATGTGCAGCGAGCGCTTCAAATTTATTTTCAGCGGTTACAAAAGGTAACCCGGTAAGTTCCGCAATATTTTTTGCCACTAATACATCATATCCTTCAGGTGTATTAATACCTGTACCCACAGCGGTTCCACCCAATGCAAGCTCACTTAAATGGGCAAGTGTATTGCGCACAGCACGCAAGCCATGATCCAACTGCGAAACATAGCCACTCATTTCCTGTCCTAAGGTAAGTGGTGTTGCATCCATGAAATGCGTGCGGCCAATTTTCACGATATGCATATATGCCTTAGATTTTTCGGCAAGTGTATTGCGCAATTTCTCGACACCGGGCAGGGTACACTCCATCAATATTTTGTAAGCCGCTATATGCATAGCAGTTGGGAATGTATCATTTGATGACTGCGATTTATTTACATCATCGTTCGGGTGAACTGATTTTTTTTCATCCATTAGACTTCCGCCCATAAGCACATGTGCACGATACGCCACCACCTCATTTACATTCATGTTGCTTTGTGTTCCGGAACCGGTTTGCCAAACTACCAGTGGAAACTGATCGTTGAGTTTACCTTCCAGAATTTCGTCGCACACCTTACCAATCATTTCAGCTTTATTGGCATCAAGAACGCCCAATTGATGATTCGTAAGGGCAGCTGCTTTTTTCAGATAGGCAAAGGCAGCCACAATTTCTTTTGGCATTTTATTGATATCCTGCGCAATAGGAAAATTCAGGATGGAACGTTGTGTTTGCGCTCCCCAGTATACATGAGCCGGTACTTCAACCGTGCCCATAGTGTCTTTTTCAATTCTAAAATTGCTCATAGTATTGTATTTATTTTCTGCTGCAGGATTTTGTAGAAATAGTTGTTACCTGATGGCAGCATCACTCATTGTATCTATACTTCACCAAAACATCAGACGCTTACACAAATAATGCGAGCTCATTGCACATACCGACCGGGTTAAACCGTCAGGATTTCTGACTCTTTTTGAGCAAGGTGCTTATCTGTTTCGGCAATATATTTATCAGTTAATTTTTGAATGCGGTCTTCGCCATCTTTCGCCATGTCTTCTGCAAGTCCGGTTTTCTGAAGTTTTTTAATTTCCTCATTGGCGTCTTTACGATAATTGCGGATAGCGATTTTTGTTTGCTCGCCCATATGTTTAACCTGCTTGACTAAATCCTTACGGCGTTCTTCAGTTAAAGGAGGTAAAATAAGCCGGATGATTTCGCCATTATTTACAGGCGTCAAACCAATATTGGCGGCCAGGATAGCCTTTTCAATTTCAGCGAGCATTTTTTTATCCCAGGCCTGAATAGCGATGGTGCGAGCATCTGGGGTTGATAAATTCGCAACCTGATTCAACGGACTCAGTGCGCCATAATAATCAACGCGAATGCCATCCAAAATCATCACATTCGCACGACCTGCGCGTACATGCGACAATTCCAGTTCCAGGTGTTTTATCGACTTTTGCATGTTTTCCTGGGTCATGTCGACCACTAATCCTAAATCATCTTCGTGCATAGCTGAAAATTTATTGCGTTTTAAAAGGTTTAATTTTTCACGAGTGTGCCAACTTGTTCACCGCTGATTAATTTGGCCAGATTATCCTGTTTGTTCATATCAAATACGATAATCGGGAGATTATTTTCGGCACATAATGTAAATGCCGTCATATCCATAACATTCAGATTTTTAGCAATCGCCTCTCTGAAGGTGATTGATTCATATTTGGTGGCGGTGGGATCTTTTTCGGGGTCGGCAGTATACACACCATCTACACGGGTGCCTTTTAAAATAACGTCTGCCTCCACTTCAATCGCACGCAAACTGGCGGCAGTGTCGGTAGTGAAATACGGGTTACCGGTTCCTGCGCCGAAAATCACGATACGACCTTTCTCCAGGTGTCTGATGGCGCGGCGGCGAATATAAGGTTCGCAGATTTGCTCCATTTTGATGGCACTGAGCATACGCGTATATAAACCGATGTTTTCAAGCGCGCTTTGGAGGGCCATTCCGTTTATTACTGTTGCCAGCATGCCCATATAATCGCCCTGTGCACGATCGATACCGCTTCCAACGCCACTCATGCCGCGGAAAATGTTACCACCGCCAATCACAATGGCGATTTGCACGCCGGCGTCAGCGGCTTGCTTAACTTCCAATGCATATTGGTGGAGACGGGCCGGATCAATGCCATATTGCTGATCACCCATAAGAGCTTCTCCTGATAATTTCAGAAGGATTCGTTTGTAGGCAGGAGTCATCACCCGCAAAGATAAAACTTAGCGGGCAGAGGATACAGAAAAATGCCGATAAAACCTGAATATCCACTTTTAAGCGGCCTGCCGTTTCAGCGCCTACTTATCTTTACTACCGGCCGGATATATCGCCTGGTGGGTGAAATCCTTAGGGAAGTTTTCATCCCCCGGAAAACCTAACTCAATATCTCTGCCTGAATGTGGGATATAATTGGTGTGAAAGATATAATCCCAAATACTCAAACTGATACCAAAATTAATTCCACGCGGGTATGCTGCAGGAATATCTTTTGCGTGATGCCAGATATGCATTTGCGGATTGTTGAGTATATACTTCAAAGGGCCAAGTGGCAAATTGATATTGGCATGATTGAAATGGCCAATTACCAAAGCAATCAAATTTGCTAAAATGTAATCGTTGATGCCAAATCCCAGCATGGCTAACGGAATATACTGGATGGAGCGATACACAACATTTTCCATCCAATGGAAACGCAAATGCGCTGCAAAACCCATTTGCTTTACACTGTGATGCACTTTATGGTATTGCCATAATTTTTCATTGGCATGCAAGAGGCGATGCACATTCCATTGAATAAAATCTTTCAGAATAAATGCAAAGGTGATTTTCAACCAAAAGGGCAATGCATTTATTTCAATAGCAAGACCGTTTTTCAAACCGACCAATCCCAACAGCTGATTAAACAGCTCAACAACCACATTACTTACAGCAAAAAAACCGACTAATGAAAACAGGAAGAAATTGAAAAACATGTAGAAAGCATCCAGCCAGAAATCTTCACGAATGCGGGGCTGATTTTTGCGCCAGGGAAATGCCATTTCCAGGAACCACACAACCAAACTGATTCCAATCAGCCAATAAAAATAATTATTCCAACCCGGGTTCAGAATAGCGTGACGCAGGTAGTTCCAGTAACTCCCGAATGACTGAATAAAAATTTCCCAATAGTGTTGCATACTGATGCGCTTAAAATGCAAAGCAAAAGTAGGATGGTTTTCGGGCTATTCTGGTGACAATTCTCACGCTGGAGCAAATCAATACACCTTTTCACCTTTTGAGAGCCATATAGCCCAGCTTTTAGAATAGGCGTGCACTTTTTTAGTTGGCGCACCGGTGTCATCCACCACAGGCTTATCCGTATTTACCCATTCAAATATGCCGCCATACATATTGGACACCTGTGTATATCCTGCTTTGCGAAGTTGCTCAGTAATCTTCTCGCTTCTATATCCAACACTACAATATACAATTACAGGTGTGTCTTTTGGTATATGGCTCACCCGGTCTAAGGTAAAATCATCATATCCCACCCAGGTAGCGTCAGCAATGTGGCTTACGGTATATTCAGGTTTTTCGCGTGCATCGAGAAGCACAGCGTTACTATCTGCAGCTGCCTGGTTAACATCTATTTCGGGAACACTATGCGCCAGCAGTGTAGACAGCACATGATCAAATGCATTATTTTCTACATGCGCCTGAGCTCGTGTTTTCTGCACGATCACAATCAAAGCAATACAAATGGCTACTGCAAGAATAATTGTTTTCGGTGTCATGTATTTTAAGATTTTCACCTGATATATAACGTCAGATATGTAAAATTAATTCCTCAAATAAAATGAGCAATCCCATCGCCAGCACAAACCATCCG
Source organism: Bacteroidota bacterium (assembly GCA_029571985.1). Taxonomy (GTDB): domain Bacteria; phylum Bacteroidota; class Bacteroidia; order Chitinophagales; family BACL12; genus UBA7236. The sequence continues at coordinate 19,144 of JAKQVC010000223.1, forward strand.
AAGGCACCTTTCAGCTTTTGAGCCGGTAAAAATTTGCTGAGGTATCCACCCAACAAAATACCAGCTATGGTCAGCGAAGTAAAGATAGCGAGAAAGCCCCATTCGAGGGGTTGGCCGCTCTGCACATCGCCCAGAAAGCCAACTAACGATTTAATGGCGATTATCAATAAGGAAGTGCCAACGGCGATGCGCATGGGCAATTTGGCAAACAAAACAAGAGCCGGAATGATGAGAAATCCGCCTCCGGCGCCAACTAACCCCGTCACAACTCCGACAACCGCACCTTCCGTAAAAATCATCGGGTAATTATATCGCTCATCAACACCTTCGGACCGTTCAGGTGTTTTACGGTTGCGAATCATACTAATGGCCGCTAATATCATGATGATGGAGAACAATATGAGTAATGCCAGATTTTTATCAATTGCTCTCGAACCAATTGTGCCCAGGTTGTCCGGAATTAAATTGAGTAAATAAGCACGGGTTAGGTAAACGGTAATTAAACTGGGAATACTGAAAACAATCGCCGCTTTATAGTTAATGGTTTTGCGTTTCATATTCGGGATGGCACCGGCCAATGCAGTTGTGCCCACAATAAATAAGGAATAGGCTGTGCCCAATTCAGCTTCGACACCAAATACATAATAGAGCACCGGCAAGGTGAGAATACTACCGCCTGCGCCAAACAGACCAAGGGTGACCCCAATTACCATTGCCAGAAAATAGCCCAAAACTTCCATGAGGTGCAAAGGTAGTTGTGTTTTTTACAATTCAGTGTAATGGTTGTCACAAAACAAACAACCCCTGCTGTCAAGTCAGACAACAGGGGTTGATCAGATTAAAGCAACACGATTATTTTGTTGAGCCCATTAATTTTTTAATTACAGGCGACAAAGCTAATAACACCACGCCGGCAACAATCGCATAAATGGCTAATTGCTGATACCCGTTGGTATATGAAATAAGTTTATCCATGGCGGTTGCATTTTCGTCGGCAGTACTCATACCTGCGCCTAATAATCCGGCAACATATTGGCCATAAGCACTGGCGAGGAACCACATACCCATCATCAAACCCTGCATGGGTGCAGGAGATAATTTTGTCATCAACGACAATCCGATTGGCGACAAACACAATTCACCAAAAGTGATGATGAAATAACCGAGCGTAAATATTTCTAAGGAAGTTAAACCATTGCTATCTGCAAACTTAATAGTAGAATAAAATACGAAGAATGCAACTGCCAATAGCAAGAATCCTAATCCAAATTTTACACTGGCGGATGGTTCTTTTTTTCGTTTAGCTAACCATATCCACAACATACCCAATGGTGCTGCAAATAAGATGACGAAAACCGAGTTGGCGGTATTATTCACCACATTCGGGTCGATGCCTTTTATACCAAATAATGAATCATGTAAATTGTTGTAAGCAAACAGGGCTAATGATCCACCGCTTTGTTCGAAAAAGGCCCAAAAGAAAATAGAAAACACAATAAACATAAGGGCCGCAATTAATTTCTTGCGTTCCTCTACGGAATATTTCGTCATTTCATAAAACACATATAATAAAGCAGCAGGACCAACCACATACATAACCATATCGGTGTAGTTGCTGTTTTTTACTAAAATCAAAATGAGTGGTAAACTCAACAATGAACCGATGTAAGTGGCAATTTCCAACATACGGGCACGTGATACAGAACCGAGTTCTTTGATAGGTGCAAATCCAATGGGACCCATACTATGCTGGGTAAAATAAAAGGTTACCAGGCTTATAGACATTACCACACCAACCAGAGCAAATGCCAGGCTCCATGACACGTGTAAACCCACCCAAACCATCAGCAAACCACCTAAGGTTGCACCGAGGTTGATACCGGCATAAAACAAGCTAAATCCTGCATCGCGTCTGGTGTCGCCATCTTTATATAACTGCCCAACCATACTGGAAATATTTGGTTTAAAGAAACCTGTTCCAACAATAGAAAAGCAAATACCAATATAAAAGAATTGTTCGGGCGATACAGCGATGATAAATCCACCGGCCACCATCAGCAGCGCACCCCAGAAAAGTGATTTTCTGAATCCCAAAATTTTATCGGCAAATAAACCACCAATAAAAGTAAAGGCATATACGAAAGCCTGAATGGCGCCGTATTGAAGGTTTGCCGCTTTATCTGTAAGACCGAGCTGGCTGGCCATAAATACGGTGAGCATTCCGCGCATACCATAGAAGCAGAAACGCTCCCACATTTCTACAGTAAAAAGAGACCATAATTGTTTGGGATATTTCCCGCTGAAATTCTGAATCTCTTCGAGGGTGAGGGTTTGTTTTGACATATACTTGATTTGTTCTGATACTATTTTTAATTAACTCCTTTTTCGCGCATGACTCTATTCAGCCATTTTAACAAGGTAAACAACAGGACAGCTGCAATCATCACCAATACGAAGTTGGTAAAGAAAAATCCTGCTTTGTTATCGGTGCCTTCAAAATTGCTGGATAAAATACCGGCGAGTTTATTTCCTACTGATGTTGAAAGGAAGAAACCACCCATCATTAATGCTGTTAGTCGCGGTGGTGATAATTTACTCACAAGCGAAAGTCCCATAGGTGATAAACAGAGTTCACCAATGGTAATTACACCATAAGTAGCAATTAACCACAAGCTGCTGGCTTTTTCATCATGAATATTCACTGAATTAACTGCTGCCACCATAACTAATGCACTTAAGGCTGTAATAACTAAACCAATTGCAATTTTTGTTGGTGTAGTCGGCTCCTTTTTACGACGACGGAGAAACCCAAAAAATCCAACTACTATAGGTGTTAATACAACCACCCAAAACGGATTTATAGATTGAAACAATTCTGTTGAATACAACAATAAACTGCCGCCTTGTTGTGGCCGCTGGTCGTCAGGGAGGTTTTCAAAATATTTGTGTGAGGCCGTGCGAATAGCAATTTCCTCACTTACAGTCTTAGCAGCATCTTTATTTCCTGCTTCTGTAAATTGGGAGCGAACGCCATCCAGGCTATCAATATATTTTTTAAAGGTTGCTTCATCATATGACACGGAAGGGTGATAATTCACTTCCTGCGCCATACCTGAATTTTCAGCTACCTGGGCAATGCCGCTTTGCATTTCGCGATGTGTATATTCTTCAGCCCAAACTGTTAACGCATCACCATTCTGGTGAAACACAGCCCAAAAAATGACAATACAGGCATACACACTTAATAAAGCTGCGATTGGTCCCCGATCTTCCTTATCCGATTTAAGCATGATATAAACAAAGAATAAAACAACAGGAACGCAACCGAATAAAAAGGCATCATTGGTATCTGTGCCGAAAATATTTCCGGGAATAATATAGCCCAAAACGCCAAATGCAAACATGGGCAATAATACCGAAGCTAAAATTTTTCCGGTAGACATATCGCCGGGTTTTACAGGCTTCAAAACGTCGGCTTCTTTTACATGCCTGGTTCCTCCTGCAAACACCATCAGCCCGATAATCATACCGATACCAGCTGCGGCAAAGGCATAACCCCAACCGTAGTTAATACGCATATAAGCAGCCACGAAATTGCAAATAAAAGCACCTACGTTAATACCCATATAAAAGATGTTATAACCCGCATCTTTGTTATCGCGATAACGGTCATCATTATATAAGTTTCCAACTAACGTACTGATGTTTGGTTTGAAAAAGCCATTACCTAAAATGATGAGCAGTAAGCTGACATAAAAGGCAGTTTCATTGTGAATGGAAAGGCCCAGATAACCGGCGGCCATCAAACTTCCACCCAAAAAAATTGACCGACGATATCCCAATATCCTGTCGGCCAGCAAACCACCAATAAACGGCGTCAAATACACCAATCCGATATAGGTTCCATACACATCAGACTTTTTCTGTCCACTGAAACCCATACCACCGTTTTCCCATGCATCAATCATGTAGAGGGAAAAAATACCGAGCATCAGGTAGTACCCGAATCGCTCCCACATTTCTGTGAAAAAGAGCACGTAGAGCCCTTTAGGATGTTTAGCTGTTGACGTTGTATTCATGAATATACCAGGTTATTTGGTCGCTAAAGATATAAAGGTTTTGCAAAGCGCCAAGTGCCCCTGAACTTCCTGAAATCCAAAACTATGCCGCTTTTTGCGGGTTCAGCCTGCTGTGTCGTCGGCCATAGGCAAAATAGACCACCAGGCCTATCGCAAACCAAACAAAGAACCACAGCCAGTTTCGGGCTGTCATACCCGTGAGCAGGTAGCTACAGGTAACCAGGCCCATCAACGGAATTAATGACCAATTTTTGATAAAAGCGAATACGGCCAGCGTCACACACAGCAGCCAGAAGATGATGGTTGTGACATGGGCGGTAACCAAGGCCGGGTCGCTGAAGTCAAACAGGTTGGGAAAATATTGCTGTGTGGCAGGCGTCACGGATAAGATGACAATTGCCAAGGCCAAAATACCCGGAAACACGAGTCTGGCATTTATGTATGGCAAATGAAATTTTCCTTTTTCTTTCGGGCGTCGCGGGATTAATAAAATACCGCCGCACACCAGAACAAAGGCAAATAAAGTTGCGATACTAGTAAAGTCCAATACAAAGGTTTCGTCTGTAAACAGAATCGGGATACCCACTACCAGGCCGGTAACAATAGTACTGAAACCGGGTGTTTTATATTTTGGGTGAATCTCTTCGAATTTTTTCGGCAACAAACCATCGCGACTCATGCTCATCCATATACGGGGTTGTCCCATCTGGAAAACTAAAATCACACTGGTCATGGCTGCAACAGCCGCAATAGAAATAATTGCTTCCATCCAGCCCACATCATGCATTTTAAATACTTCAGCTAAAGGATCACCCACAGCTAAATCTTTATAATAGGCCATTCCGGTTAATACGAGTGATAAAATGATATACACGATGGTGCAGATTACCAGCGAATAAATCATACCACGTGGTAAATCGCGTTGTGGATTTTTTGCTTCTTCTGCCATGGTACTAACCGCATCAAATCCGATATAGGCAAAAAACACAGCTGCCACACCAGCCATCACTCCTCCAAAACCGTTAGGCATAAAGCTCCTTTCGCCTAGATCATTTATGGGCGTCCAGTTGTCAATATCGATATAAAATATGCCGACAGCAATAACAAGTACGATGATACTGAGCTTCACCATAACCATGAGATTGCTCACATTTTTACTTTCCTGCACACCCACATAAACTAGCCAGGTAATTAAAAAATTAATGAGCAAAGCCGGTAAATCAAAAATGATATGCAATCCGCCAATAACCGGCGCCTGGGTCCAAGCATCACCCAATTCAGCATGTGCTGCGCGATAGTTAGTTGTTGTCCAGGAAGGCATATGCACGCCTATCAGATTAAGTAAATTTTCGAAATAATCGCTCCAGGCAAATGCCACATAAATGTTGCCGATAGAATATTCCATTAAGAGCGCCCATCCGATAATCCATGCTATAATTTCACCAAAGGAGGTATAAGCATAGGTATATGCACTACCTGCAACCGGAATGCGGGATGCGAACTCGGCATAACACATCGCAGTAAATCCGCAGGCTACACCGCACAGCATGAATAAAATGATTACGCCCGGACCGCCGCTTGCACAGGCAGAGCCCATACTGCTGAAGCTGCCGGCGCCTATGATGGCTGCAATTCCAAAGAAGGTTAGGTCGCGAACCGACAAGGTGCGTTTAAGTCCGCTGCCGTGCGAAATATCATCAGCCACATCGGCATTTGCCAGCACGCTGCTTATGCTTTTTCGTCTGAATAGTTCTCTCATTCGGATAATGGTTGTTGAGGCCGAAAGTAGGGGCTTTTGATGGAATAACCAAAGCAGGCGACAGGTGTTTCTTACCTTTGCAGGGTGAGAAAAAGTAAATTAGAACGCTTTGCTGAACTGGATACCTTCCCGAATGTGCTCCAGAACTTCAATGTGCTGAAGCCTGTAGTGGTCAATAACCAAAAAGAGGAAGTGGATCCTAAAGGTCGTTGGCATAGCCTGATATTCGGGAATGAAAAACCGATTGTGCTGGAGTTAGCCTGCGGGAAGGGTGAGTACACCTGCAATATGGCTTTGGCCGAACCTGGAAAAAATTATGTGGGTGTAGATATTAAAGGCAATCGCATGCATCGTGGTGCAAAACGAGCATTGCTGGAAAATATTCAGAATGCTTTCTTTTTGCGTACGGATATTAATATTATTGAAACCTTTATCGGGCCGGGTGAAATAAGTGAAATCTGGATAACTTTTCCCGATCCGCATCTCAAAACCGGTAAGCATCTTAAACGTTTAACGAGTCCAAGGTTTTTAGCAAAATATCGCAACATCCTGCAACCGGATGGCATTATTCATTTAAAAACAGATGACCCAACTTTATACGAGTACACGTTAGAAGTTATTGCATCAGAAGGGCATCGACTATTATATGCCGATCATGATATTTATGCGAAACCACTTCCAGAACCTTTATTGGAAATAAAAACCTATTACGAAGGCATGCACCTGGCGGAAGGCCGAAAAATTAAATACGTGAAATTTCAGTTATCGTTACTCAACGAATAAGTAATTCAGGATATCGCTTCAAGCCAGTCGGCAATTGCATCATAGGCTTTAATGCCAGTTGCATCTTCGGGTGTTCCTTTTATATGAATAGCTGTGCCGGGTGGTATTTCAAAATGATCAAAAGGCTCTTGAAGTTCGAACATACATTCCGCGGGAGCAATGCCGGCTGGTATCGGCATGAGTTTAGGCATCAGATAATAAATAATATTTCCATTCTGAGTTACCGGTATTTCCTCCTGACCAAAAGCAATGATCACCGGTTTGTTTAATGCCAAAATTGTTTCCTTTAATACCGGCCATTCAGTTGCGGGTATTTGAATGACATCCGGTTGCAGATAGTCAACAATATTTTTCAGATTATCTGCATCCTGATGCGCAAATTCAGCGACAATCTTCGGACCGGTTACCCAGCCACGAATTGCGCTTGCCCGGTCGGGCGCTATATAACTTGCCGATTGTGGGTCGAAACAAAACCCGATATAATCGACATTATACGCGGCAAAAAAACGTGCATCGGTGAGATGAGTAATGGAGCCGGCTTTAATTGTATTTTGCATCATCGGTACAAAATTCTATTTTTCGGTTCAGATTTTCGTATGTCGGCACAAGATCCACATTTTTTCGACCTGGTATATCAGGTTGTGCGCCTTATCCCAAAAGGGCGTGTAACTTCCTATGGCGCTATTGGTAAATACCTCGGCACAGGCAAAAGTGCACGCATGGTGGGCTGGGCGATGAATGCCTGTCATAACGCAAAACCAAAAGTTCCGGCACATCGGGTGGTCAACCGAAACGGCTTACTCACAGGCAAAGCCCATTTTAATCCACCTGAAAAAATGCAGCAACTATTAGAAAAAGAAGGAATAACCGTAAAAAACGATCAAATCATCAATTTTGAAAAACATTTTTGGGACCCGGCGAAGGAACTTGAGTGGTGAGTGGTGAACAGTGAGTGGTGAGTAGTGAGTGGTGAGTAGTGAGTAGTGAGTAGTGAGTAGTGAGTAGTGAGTAGTGAGTAGTGAGTAGTGAGTAGTGAGTAGTGAGTAGTGAGTAGTGAGTAGTGAGTAGTGAGTAGTGAGTAGTGAGTAGTGAGTGAAATTTTAAATTCTATCATAACTGAAAAGGGATACTATGTATCCCTTTTCAGTTATAATGTTTTCACTATTATTCAATTAGCCATTTGCCCTTGAAATAGAAATCTTTATTTGCAGAGCACAAATAAATTTCACTTCATAGAAATCCACTCACTTTTCACCCCTCACCATTCACGGTTCACCATTCACCACTCACCACTCACTGTTCACCACTCACCATCTCCCCCCTGCTCCGCCGCCGCCGAAGCTGCCGCCGCCGAAACCGCCGAAGCCGCCGCCGCCTCCGCCTCCACCAAAGCCGCCAAATCCACCACCGCCCCAATAGGTTGGTCCGCGACCTGAGAATGTGGTACCGCCTTTGCCTTTATTGCGACTCATCAGTATGAGAATGATAATTATAATGATAATAATAAACCAGGCATTTGGCGACTCATTTCCTGAACCCATAGGCATGCCTTCGTAGGCGCCCGTCATATATTTAAAAATTTCGTCTGAAGCGGCATCAATGCCACCATAATAATCGCCCGTGCGAAACTGAGGCAACATCACATCATTAATGATGCGACCCGTTGCGATATCGGTTAAATAACCTTCAACGCCATATCCTGTCGCTATATACACGGCGCGATCATCAACAGCAACTAAAATAACAATGCCGTTATCTTTGTCCTCTTGTCCCACACCCCATTTTCTACCGAGTTTATAGGCATAATCACTTATTTCAAAATTGCCGGTTGATTTAACCGTAACTACAGCGATTTGAGAAGAGGTAGAATCATTGTACTGAACCAGTTTGTTTTCCAGTTGTGATTCCTGTTCCGCATTCAAAACTTCAGCTAAATCATTTACAAGTGTTGGCGGTACCGGCCTTGCAGGTAAATCTTTATCGCTCTGTGCCTGCAATAAGGTTGAGGCAAGCAGACCCACGAATAACAGGGCAATAAAGCGCATTTTATACATCGCGGAAAGAAATTTCATTGCTTACCTCATTGCGGTCGTTATCTGAAATCGGAAAATAAACAGCTAGTTTTTCGCCTGCCTCATGAATGGCTATAACCAAACCATCAGCAAATGCGCCTTGCACAAATTTTTCGAGCATAGCATTGCGTACCGATACCCAAAAATCTGCCGGCACTTTTGCATCAATACCTGCATCACCGATAATGGCAAACTGCCGGTCGCGCACAGCCAGATATATTAATACACCATTGTGCAAATCTGTTTTGTGCATGCCCAGTTTGTGAAATAGGGTTTGCGCACGTTGAACAGGATCTCCTGAACAGGTATCCTCCAGATGCACTCTGATTTCTCCGGAAGTGCGTTTTTCTGCCTCAGTAATGGCATGCACAATTTGCTGCTGTTGTTCAGCAGTAAAAAAATCACGTGCTTTTGGCATGAGCGCTATTTATTTTTCGGAACTGAAATCCACATTGGGAGCATTCTCAGCACCTTCTGGCGCTTCGAAAGGCTCACGGCGCTCAAATCCGAAGATGCCGGCCATCAAACTACCCGGAAAACGACGCACTTTGAGGTTGTAATTTTTTACTGACTCATTATAGTCGATACGGGCAACATTAATGCGGTTTTCTGTGCCTTCGAGTGAAACCATCAAATCGCGGAAACCTTGTGTAGCCTGAAGTGTTGGATAATTCTCAACTGTAGCCAACAAGCGGCTGAAAGCGCCTGAAATACCCTGTTGGGCTTCCATAAAGGCCTTAATCTGCTCAGGTGTTGCTGTTGCAGGATCTATCGTTATCTGACCAGCTTTTGCTCGCGCTTCTGCCAAATCAGTAAAGGTTTTATTTTCGAAATCGGCGGCACCTTTAACGGTTGCTACCAGATTGTCGATCAGGTCGTAGCGGCGTTTGTACTGAGATTCTACATCTGCCCATTTCTGTGTTACGACTTCATCTGCGCTTACCATGCCGTTGTACGAGCTGATAAACAGCAGTATAATAACTACCAGTGCACCTAAACCAATATAGCGGCCCATGTTGGAACGCGAAGGAGCTGCAGGAGTTGTTGTTGCCATTGTTGTGTTATTTTATACTGTAAAGATAGCCATAATGCGGCTAACAGGTATACTGACGTGGTAAACAGAGAAAAATTGCCGACGAACTTGCACTTTTTTCGGCTAAACAGGAACTTTGACCAAAACTGCCGTATGGGAAAATCTATTGAGGATTTCAATGCCTACCGTTCTAAAATGAACGATGTCATCTTGTCGAAGCAAAATAAGGTGATCAACCGCCTGTTCAACCTTGACACAAATACTTATGCTGATGGAGCGCTGTCGGTTAAAACAAAGGAAATGTTGGGCCTGGTTGCCAGCATGGTGCTGCGCTGTGATGACTGCATTAAATACCACCTCGGCAAATGCCACGAACAGGGTATCAGCACAGAAGAGATGTACGAAATATTTGCCGTTGCCAATATCGTAGGCGGCACCATCGTAATTCCACATACCCGTCGCGCAGCAGAATATTGGGAAGAACTCATAGGCGGGTGATTTTTAAAGGCATGATGCTGTGGATGGGAGGTTTAGGTTTTTGACGGAGGGTAGTGAGTAGTGGGTAGTGAGTAGTGAGACGAATGCAGAAATGCAATTCGACTTCGTCGAATGAAGAATACAAATAATTCGACGAAGTCGAACTGGGCCGTCTCACTACTCACTACCCACTACCCACTACCTGCCCATTCCTACCCCAAATCCCATCCCTGACCACCTTTGCTTATTCCACAAAATCAGACTACATTGCGCATCCTAATCTTTGTTTATGGCTGCTGAAGAAAAGAAATTATACCTGATAGATGCATTTGCGTTAATATTTCGTGCGTATTTTGCTTTTGCACGTAATCCGCTGATTAATTCTAAAGGTCAGAATGTATCCGCAATTTCAGGTTTTGTGAATACACTTTATGATTTGTTAAAAAACACAAACTCTACACATATTGCTGTTTGTTTTGATTCGCCTGAAACAAGTTTGCGCGATCAATTGTATGCCGACTATAAAGCGAATCGCGAAGAAGCGCCGGAAGACATCAAGTTTGCCGTTCCCTACATTAAAGAAATTGTTAAAGCTTTTCATATACCCATCATCGAAAAACCAGGTTACGAAGCAGATGATATAATCGGTACTTTGGCAAAAAAAGCGAAAGCAGCCGGTTATGAAGTGTATATGGTAACCATGGATAAAGATTATGGTCAGATAATGGAAGAAGGCATTTACATGTATCGACCAAGTTATACCGGAAAAGGATTTGATACACTGTCTGTTCAGGATATTTTAGAAAAATGGGAAATAGAACATCCGCTGCAGGTAATTGATATTTTAGGGTTGATGGGAGATGCTGTCGACAATATTCCGGGTGTGCCGGGTGTTGGAGAAAAGACAGCTAAAAAACTGGTGCAGGAATTTGGCTCAGTGGAAGGCTTGTATGAAAATACCGATAAGCTGAAAGGTAAACTGCAGGAAAATGTCATCAACAATAAAGACCAGGCATTTTTGAGTAAGCAATTAGCTACCATTATGTTGGATGTGCCAATTGCTTTTGAGGAAGATAAACTCATCATTGAAGATCCGGATGCGGAAAAATTATCTGTAATATTTCAGGAACTGGAATTCAGACAATTGGGCAAGCGCATTTTGGGTGATGCCTATTCAGCCAATGTAGAAAAGAAGAGCGAACAACTTGATTTATTTGGTAATGCCGTAGCGGCCCCCGCTGCCAATGCCACACGTGAAAGTCGCGAACATGTGGTTGCCGGAAAACATATCGGCAATGTTGATCACACCTATCATCTGATAGACACTCCGGAAAAACGTGCGGCACTTATTAAAGATCTAACCGCACAAAAAATATTCTGTTTCGATTCAGAAACCACTGGTATAGATGCCAATACAGCCGAACTGGTTGGACTCGCATTCAGCTTTGAACCATTCACCGGTTATTATGTGCCAATTCCTGCAGACAGGAAAGAAGCTCAAAAAATTGTAGAGGAATTCAGACCTATTTTAGAAAGTGAAAAACATATAAAAGTTGCTCAGAACTTAAAATACGATTACCTGATTTTAAAATGGTATGGGGTTGATGTAAAAGGTCCGTTTGAAGATAGCATGATAGCCCATTATCTGCTGGAACCAGAGTTGAGACATAATATGGATTATCTGGCTGAAAATTATCTAGGCTATTCTCCGGTTTCAATCGAAACATTAATTGGAAAGAAAGGGAAAAATCAATTAAGTATGCGCGACGCACCTTTAGAAAAGGTGTGCGAATATGCTGCTGAAGATGCCGACATCACCTTGCAATTGCATACCACGTTCGCACCGATGCTGGAAAAAGAGTCGCTCAAAAAGTTGTATGCAGAAGTGGAAATGCCGCTTATTCAGGTGCTGGCTGAAATGGAATTTGAAGGCATTAATTTAGATGTTCCCTTCCTGAATGCCTACAGCAAAACACTTGAAACGGATATGCGTAAAATTGAAAAAGAAATTTACGCAGCAGCAGGTGCTCCGTTTAATATTGATTCTCCAAAACAGTTGGGTGATATTTTATTTCTGAAACTCAAAATACCTTACGAAGGTCAAAAAACTAAAACAGGACAATACTCAACCGGTGAGGAAATCTTAAGTAAACTCGCTCATCAATATCCGATAGCCAATCTGATTTTAGAGTATCGCGAATTGGGTAAATTAAAATCTACTTATGTTGATTCGCTGCCCACTCTGATTAATCCAAAAACCGGTCGACTACATACCACCTTTTCTCAGGCAGTAGCAGCAAGTGGCAGATTGTCGTCACAAAACCCAAACTTGCAGAATATTCCGATACGCACCGAAAGGGGACAGCAGGTGAGAAAGGCATTTATTCCACGCGATAAAAACCATAAAATTCTCAGCGCCGATTACTCGCAAATAGAATTGCGCATTATTGCAGAATTAAGTCAGGATCCCGGTATGATTGAGGCTTTTAAAAATGGTATGGACATTCACAGTGCAACAGCAGCACGTGTGTTTGGCGTGGCTATTCAGGATGTAAACAGGGAAATGCGCGGTAAAGCAAAAGCTGTCAACTTCGGTATTGCTTACGGACAAACTGCATTCGGCTTATCTCAAAATCTGAATATCTCAAGAACTGAAGCCAAAGAAATCATCGACAATTACAATGCGCAATTTCCAGGTGTGAAACGATTGATGGATGAAAATATTGAATTTGCGCGCAAGCATGGTTACACCCAAACCATACTCGGCAGAAAACGCTACTTAAAAGATATTAACTCAGCCAACAACACCATCAGAAGCGCGGCAGAACGCGTAGCTGTAAATAGTCCTATTCAGGGCTCAGCTGCCGATTTAATTAAAGTCGCCATGATTAATATTCAAAACGCATTAAAAAAATCAACATTAAAAAGTCGCATGCTTTTACAGGTGCATGACGAATTGGTGTTTGATGCACATGTGGATGAGGTTGACACCTTGAAAGAGCTGGTTGTTTCACATATGGTAGATGCTATTAAAATGCGTGTTCCCATAGAAGCAGAAGTTGGCGTTGGCGATAACTGGCTGGAAGCCCACTAATCAGGTTTTTGCAGGCCGTAAAACATCATTGAGTAAATGATGTCGAATACCTATCTTTGAAGCATGACCCAACAACAGCAAAATATCCGTCTTCAATATGCTGTTGTCAGTATAGCGCTTGTGCTGTTGGTTATCAAGTTTACCGCTTACTTTATCACTTCTTCAAATGCGATTTTAACGGATGCACTGGAAAGCATAGTGAATGTAGTGGCAGGGTCATTTGGCTTATATAGCCTGATTCTGGCGAGTAAACCACGCGATAACTCACATCCTTATGGCCATGGAAAAATAGAATTTATTTCTGCCAGTATTGAAGGCAGTATGATTTTTATTGCAGGCACTATCATTATTGGCAAATCTATTTACAACCTGCTCATACCGCACGAAGTTCAGCACATTGAAAGTGGTATTATACTGGTCACCATTGCCGGTATTGTGAACTTCGGATTGGGTGTATTGATGGAAAAGCGCGGTAAAAAAGCAAAAAGTCTCACCCTGATTGCAGGTGGTAAACACTTGCAAAGCGATGGCTGGAGCACTTTAGGTTTATTGGTGGGATTGGCCTTGTTATTGATCTTTAAATACATATGGATTGATAGTATTGTCGCTATTATTTTTGGCGCCTATATTTGTTTAGAAGGCTACCGCATTTTGCGCAAAAGCATAGCCGGAATTATGGATGAAGCCGATACGGATTTATTGGCATCTTCCATTCGGATTCTGGAAGAAAACCGGCAACAAAATTGGGTGGATGTGCACAATCTCCGTGTTATTAAATACGGCTCAAATTTGCATTTCGATTGTCACCTGACCGTTCCATATTATTTTTCCATCCGCGAAGGTCATGACGAAATCGAAAAGATGGAATCCATCATTAATGCACATCATGAAAGTAACGACGAGTGGTTTGTTCATGCCGATGCCTGCGTGCCTCCGGCGATGTGTAAAATCTGTATGAAATCAGACTGCGAGCGCAGAGAAGCTGCATTTGTTCAGAAAATCAGCTGGCAACTGGATAATGTTATCAGAAATCAGAAACACAATTTACCTGATTAATGTTCCGCTTCGTTATTATGCATGAGCAGTCCGCTCACGATTAAATACTGCGCGATGATGTACGTAATCATAATCAGCAAGCCTGCCATTTGAACGGGTTTATAAAACATATTCCAGGCAATCAGACTATCGGAAATAATAAATAAAACGGCGCCAATAAATACAAACCAGAAGCTGTAGGAAAATGTTTTGCCAAAACGCAACAAAGCAGAAATACCCATCACCGTAATCACACAACCATATACGATCACCGGCACTTGCATATCGCCCAGGGAGGGCATTAATGTGTTTAATAACCAGGCTGCGTAAATACCAAAAGGAATGGCTAACAACAAAAGAATCAACTGACTCTTACCGGGATTACGCAAGGTGAAGAAACTCAAGATATAGGCGATATGAGCCAATAAAAAGGAACCAAGTCCTAATAAGAAATACAACTCATTGCGTTGGGTATATATCAGAAAAATATCTCCCAGCCAGGATAAAAAAACAGCAGCCAGTATAATCCGTTTTCCTTTTGCGCCGCTTGCCATTTGGGTGATGACGTACATAGCCAATGGTGGCATGAGCAAATATTTGGTGACATCATGCGCCGGCACATAATCTAAGACAATGCTCAATAATTGAATAATACCCATCAGAAGGTATAATTGTATCCAACTGATGCTTCTCTTAGATGGCTCCATGTATGTCTTGTTTCTTATTATAATGCACAAACAATAACCAACTGAGCAAGGCGTATAAAATCACGGCAATAGTCATCCCTAACCATTCCGGTTTAAGTGCATCATCGCCGCGCAGAATCAAATAGGCTGAAACCGTTAATAAAAGCCTGAACATTTCTATAGCGGCAGCCCGTTTATGGCCTTCCAATATGAGCCCGATAGCAGTAATCGCAATCAAAATATAGGCGAGCAAAATAAGCTGAACGGCGGAGGACATCGTATCAAAAGAAAATAAAAAATAACTGGTAATCGCCAGTACACATACGAATTGCACAAACACGTAATAATTTAATTGCACGGAAATATGCGTATCATATTTCTTCTGCTCAGTCGGCTTGATTTCCGGTGGTAATTGCGGGCCACCAAGCGTTTGGGGCATCCATCCCGGAGGCAGTATCAGCAGTTTGATTTTGTCCTTCCATGTTGGCATACGACGCAAATCCATCCACAAATCCTTCCAAAAATCCAATTGCACACGCAGCGGGTTCCATGTGCGCAGTGGTTTGGTTATGCCATACACCACTTCTTCCTCTTCCGCTTGAAATGTTCCGAATAACCGATCCCATATGATTAAAGTACCGCCGTGATTCCGGTCAATGTATTTTGGATTTCTGCCGTGATGTACGCGGTGATGCGAGGGTGTATTTAAAACAAATTCAAGTGGTGCCGGAAGCCTGTTGATCGTTTTTGTATGAATCCAGAATTGATACAAAGTTTGAAATTGACTCACTACAATAAACATCACGGGATTAAATCCAATAAAAGCAAGCGGCAAATAAAAAAGAAATGAGCCGAACTTTTGAAAAGCCCCCTGCCGGAGTGCAACACTTAAATTGTATTCTTCACTTTGATGGTGCACGACATGTCCGCCCCACAACACGTTTATTTCATGTGCCAATCTATGAAACCAGTAATAGAAAAAATCGACGCCAATGAATAAAATCACCCACATCACCGGTGTGGCTGGCATTTCAAATAATCGCCAATGGTCAAACAACCAGGCATAAGCCCCCACAACAAATGTTTTCAGAAAGGCGCCTGTAACCTGCTCAGTAATACCCGCCTGAATATTCGACAAGGCATCATTCAGGCGATAATAGCCGGTATTTTTAAGCTTATCTATCAAAATTTCAACACCGATTAACAGGAAGAAAACCGGAATGGAATACACGATATAATTAACAGCTTCGGGCATAGTTTCAATATGAGTCAAATGTAAGTTTTTTCATCCAAACACATGAAACACCACTTTCAATTAAATAGCAGCATAAAATCCTATCTTTATACCATGCGATATTTAATCATCCTAATCGTGTTGAGCATAGGTTGCAGGGGCGCCGAAACGGAAGCGCGTCCTTCAACTGCTAACCAATCGACATACACCTTAGATAATCGGGAACATGGCGTATTAGGCGATTCTGCAATGGTTGTTACCGCCCATCCCGCTGCTTCTTTAGTGGGTGAGTCCATCTTGCGCGCCGGCGGAAATGCAATTGATGCAGCCGTCGCAGTCCAATTTGCGCTTGCCGTGGTGTATCCGAATGCCGGAAATTTGGGTGGAGGTGGATTTATGGTCCTGCGACTAGCCGATGGCACTTCAAATACACTCGATTTTCGCGAAAAGGCGCCTTCCGGAGCATCTCGCGATATGTTTCTGAATAGCAATGGTGAAGTAAGTCGCGAAAAAATTGAATCATCTCATCTGGCAGCCGGCGTTCCGGGAAGCGTGGAAGGTATGTGGCAGGCACATCAAAAATATGGCAGCATGCCCTGGAAAGATTTAGTGCAACCTGCTATCGACCTCGCAACTAAAGGCTTTACAATAACGCAAAATCAAGCTGAAGATTTATCTGAATTACAATCCGAATTCAAAAAAAGAAATCCGGGCAAAAATTATTTTATAAAAACGAAATGGCAGACAGGTGACACATTAAAGCAACCTGATCTTGCACAAACATTAATTGCGGTTCGAGACAATGGCCGCGCAGGATTTTATGAAGGCGCTATTGCCGAAAAAATTGTTGCAGAAATGCAAAAAAATAAAGGCATCATGACTGCGGATGATTTAAAAAATTACAATGCAGTTTGGCGCGCACCGGTACAAGGTACATATCGCGATTATACGGTAATCAGTATGCCGCCTCCAAGTAGTGGTGGTGTGGCGTTATTGCAATTGCTCAATATGGTAGAAAATTATCCGCTGAAAGATTACGGTTTACATACTGCCGCATCCATGAGCATCATGACAGAAGCCGAAAAACGCGTATATGCCGATCGTGCTGCATGGCTGGGCGACCCTGATTTCGTGCGCGTTCCGGTAAACGAATTGTTATCGAAACAATATGCGCAAGAAAGAATGTCGGGAGTAGATACAAATACCAATACACCTTCGAAACAAATAAAAGCCGGTGTTTTTGATGGTTACGAAAGCGAACAAACAACACATTTCAGCATAGTTGATGCAAAAGGAAATGCAGTTGCCATTACCACAACACTCAATGATAGTTATGGCAGTAAAATTGTGGTGCAGGGATGCGGATTTATTTTAAATAATGAAATGGACGACTTCAGTGCAAAACCCGGAGAGCCAAACATGTACGGACTTCTAGGCGGAGAAGCAAATGCCATTGAACCAAACAAGCGGATGCTGAGTAGTATGACACCAACCATCGTGGTAAAAGACAATGATTTATTTATGGTGATTGGAACACCCGGTGGCTCTACGATTATTACCAGTGTGTTTCAAAATATTGTCAATGTCATCGATTTCGATATGACGATGCAGGAAAGTATTAACGCACCACGCTTTCACCATCAATGGTTGCCGGATCATATTTCAGTTGAAAAAAGTTTTGATGGATTGGTGCTTTCGGCATTGGAAAAGAAAAATTACACCATCTCCAAAAGAGAAGCCATTGGTCGTGTGGATGGCATTTTAGTACACCCGAATAAATTATTAGAAGGCGGCGCAGATCCGAGAGGAGATGATGTGGCTGTCGGGTTTTAAAATAAATACCTCATGCATAACAGACTGTTCATTTTGCTTTGTTTTGTCGCTTGTACATCTCAGGCACAAATCATCACCACGTTTCAACCAAATGCAGCGGAAGGTAAGGATACAAAGGTGTGGAGCATAGAGGATATTGTCAATTTTGGCGACTACACTGAACTTCGAGCTATGCAGTGGACTTGGGATGGTGAAGAAGGAACCGAACGATCATTATTGCAATTTAATTTAAACAATATTCCACAAAATGCTGAAGTCTGCTATGCCTATTTAAGCTTGTTCCGCAACGACTCTACATCTACCCAATTTAATAGTTCCTTGTCAGGTCCCAATGTAACGTTATTATGCCGGGTAATCACACCCTGGGAAGAAAATTTAGTGACCTGGAATACACAGCCTTCCTATACAATGACTAATCATGTTACTATTCCGGAAAGCACTTTGCCTTTTGAGGATGTTCTTGATATTGACGTTACAGACTTGGTGCAGGATATGATTAATGACCCGGCAAACAGTTTTGGATTTGAATTATTTTTAGAAACAGAAGAATATTACAGAAGGCGTGTATTTGCAACAAGCGATAACCCGGATTCGACGCGACATCCAAAGCTGGTTGTGTGCTATACCTTACCGGTTGAAATTGATCAGACAACCTTTGCCACCAACAGGGTATATCCAAATCCAATCAGACAAGGAGACTTGCACGTTACTACAAATATCGCATATACCGCTGACGCCTCATTTGCGATTTTCAATAATATGGGTCTGGAGATTTGCAAAATTCCGTTAACACAAGGTGCAACTACCAGAGAATACTGTATTCCGTCAGCTTACATCGACGCGCTTCCGACCGGCCAGTATGCCTTGCAAATCAGCAACAGCGCCGGTTCGCAAACTACCACGTTCATGAAATTATAAGATTTATTTACGGGCAATTACCAGGAGCCTGTCGCCATTCCGGTTAAACATCCGTGTGAATGGATAATTGATGAAATGGATGAGGTATTTAATTTTATACTCAAATCCACCTGTTTTCATATTCAGCTGACCCGGTTTTTTGATGCGGTTTACTACCTGTACTTCTCTGAATTCTTTCAGGAACATTTTTTTAATCGTGGAGGGCGTATATTCAAAAACGTGATAAGGTTTATCGTAAAATTTTTTGCGCTTGCCCATCAGCCTAAATAATGCTGTCGCGATATACGTAGAGAATAAATTAAATGTTGAAGGCACAATTACTATTGCTACGCCATTATCTTTTAGAATGCGATGCATATTGGTGACCACCTTATCCGGATGAATAAAATGCTCAAACACATCGCCGCCATACACACAATCCCATTTGCCTTCGTGCGCACTCAGGTCGATGGTCTCAAAATTTCCGCAGAGGGCATCAATATTAAATTTTTCTTTTGCCTTGCTTACCGCCATAGGAGAAAATTCAATGCCCCCTATTTCCAAACCTAAATCGCGGGCTGCGGATAAAATATGGCCCATGGCAAAGCCAATTTCGAATAGACTTTTCGTATCCGGTTTATAGGCAAGTATATTTTGTTTTACCGTTTGTTTGCGCAGCTCGGTTGAATTTTTATCCTGACCCTGCTCATACGTCATGTTCAACTTATTCAGTCCGTGCTGTCCGGTTTCAAAATATTCATCGGCATACAGCAAACCGAGTTCCTCATCGGTAGGCTTGGGATCCATGGTGATGAGTCCGCAATTTCGACAAGCCGTGAGTATAAACTCCTTGTTATGCCAATGGTAATAATAGGGCGTTGGCTTAAACGATTTGCTGCCGCAGCACACACACTGCAATCCCGAACTGCTCATGATTGCTGTAAAAATAAGCAAAAGCCTATAAACAGGGCGTTTTCGCTTTCTTAGCCGATGCCATTTGCGTATTTTTGCAGCAAATTTCCAATATGCAGAGTAACACCTATTATCGTTCACATACCTGTGGTGAGTTGAGAATGTCGGATGCCGGCGTTGAAGTGACCCTTTCGGGCTGGGTACACCGCAGTCGCGATTTGGGTGGCATGACCTTTGTGGATCTGCGCGACCGTCACGGTATTACACAGTTGGTGTTCAACATGGAAAGTAATGCCGACCTCTGCATGGCTGCCCGCAAACTCGGACGTGAATTTGTCATTCAGGCTATCGGCAAAGTGGCTGAACGTTCTAATAAAAATGCGCAATTGCCTACCGGCGATGTAGAAATACTTGTGGAGTCATTTACCATCCTCAACGCATCTGAACTTCCACCATTTACTATGGATGATGAAACGGATGGTGGTGAAGAATTGCGTATGCGCTATCGCTATCTCGATTTGCGTCGTCCACAAATGCAGCAGCGTTTGATGTTACGTGCTAATATGTTGAAAGCTGTGCGCGAATATCTCGACAACGAAGGCTTTGTAGAAATTGAAACACCTAATCTCATTAAATCAACCCCTGAAGGTGCGCGCGATTTTTTAGTGCCTTCGCGTTTGCAGCCGGGATTATTTTATGCATTACCCCAATCTCCGCAAATTCTGAAGCAGTTGCTGATGGTGAGCGGCATGGATCGTTACTATCAGATAGCGAAATGTTTCCGCGATGAGGATTTACGCGGCGATCGTCAGCCTGAGTTTACACAAATCGACTGCGAAATGAGTTTTGTTCGTCAGGAAGATGTGTGGAATATGTTTGAAGGTATGACTAAACATGTTTTCAAAAAAGTAAAAAATATCGAACTGCCTGATTTTAAACGTCTGCCTTATCGTGAAGCCATTAAATATTATGGCAGTGATAAGCCGGATTTGCGTTTTGATTGCAAAATCAACGACCTGAATGATGTAGTTGCGGGCAGTGAATTTGGTGTTTTCAATAACATCATCAACACTAATGGATTAATTGCCGGCATCAATGCGAAAGGATGCAGTGAATATTCGCGCAAGCAGATTGATGAACTGACAGAATTCGTAAAAGCGCCTCAGCGCGGAGCAGGTGGATTGATTTATATTAAATTCGGACAGGATGGTTCTATTAAATCATCTATGGATAAATTCTTTACTCCTGAACGTCTGCAGGAAATTGGTAATGCTTGTGGTGCCGGAAAAGGAGATTTGGTTTTAATTGTTGCGGATAAGGAAAAGAAAACGCGCAAGGTGTTGGGTGAATTGCGTTTGGAAATGGCGAAGCGCGAAAATTGGATTGATAAAAATGCCTGGAGTGTTTTCTGGGTGGTAGATATGCCGTTGTTCGAACCGGATGAAGAAACAGGTGAACCTATTTTTGCGCATCATCCTTTCTGTGCGACACATCCTGATGACGTGGCGTATATGGATTCAGACCCATTACGTGTGCGCGCACAAAGTTATGACCTCGTGATGAATGGCAATGAAATTCTGAGTGGCAGTATTCGTATCCACAATAAGGAACAACAGGAAAAAGTATTCAAGATTCTTGGATTCTCTGAAGAAGAAAAAGAACGTCGCTTTGGCTTTATGGTAAATGCCTTTAAATACGGTGCACCTCCACATGGTGGTTGCGCATTCGGCTTTGATCGTTGGGTGATGCTGATGGCAGGAGGAGAAACAATACGCGATGTAATCCCATTCCCAAAAAACAACAACGGTCGCGACATGATGATGGATGCTCCCGGAGAAGTAGACAACGACCAGCTAAAAATTGTTGGGGTGCAGTTGTTGTAAATTGAATTTCAGCTAAAATTATAGCATGAAGTCGCTGCAGGATTTTTTTTCTTGCAGATTAACATACGATACTTTTGGTGTGGATTAGATTCCCTTTGTGCATGTGCCTTTTTTTAGGCCGGGAAGACTTGAAGTCGGGGAGGAGATGTGTTGGGATTTAGATTCAGGTTGCTTGTCAATCTGGAATAATTTGCGAATTAACAATCTTTCGATGCATTAGATCAACAAATTTTAATTCACCTTATATAATAGAGATTTACGCTCAAAATTCAACTTCTAACTTACCGTCATCCCGACTTCCCGGCCTCGAAACACCAACTAAACTTAAACCCCTCTCAAAAAACGCTCAGCTGCAACCATATCCTGATGCAGGAAACGATCTTCTGTATTGAAGGAAACGTGCTTGCGGAAGGCTGTGTAATAATTTTCTAATGAGGGAGATGTTTTCTTCGGGCGGCGGAATTCAAATGCTTGGGCTGCTGTCAATAATTCTATTGCAAATACACGCTCTACATTTTCAGCCACGCGTAAACATTTAGTTGCAGCATTGGCACCCATGCTTACATGGTCTTCCTGTTCGTTGCAACTACTTATAGAATCAACGCTTGCTGGTGTGCACAGCTGTTTATTTTGTGAAACAATGCTTGCAGCAGCATACTGCGGAATCATTAAACCGGAATGCAATCCGGGATTAGGTGTTAAAAACTCCGGCAAATCGCGAGCACCGCTTAATAAACGATACACTCTGCGCTCAGCTATATTGGCCATTTCACTCAGGGCAATTGCCAAAAAATCCAAGGTAAGCGCCAGTGGCTCTCCATGAAAATTACCACCGCTTAATACCATATCTTCTTCCACGAAAATATTCGGGTTATCTGTAACACCATTTATCTCGCGCTCGACAATAGTTTTACAATATTGTATGGCATCATAACAAGCCCCATGCACTTGTGGAATACATCGGAATGAATACGGATCCTGCACCTGTTTTTTTTCTGCAAAAAATAACTCACTTCCCTGAAGCAAATGCATAAATGCTTTCGCAATAGCAATTTGTCCATGCTGACCACGTATCTGATGGATTTGTTCTGTAAAAGGTTCCGATTTACAATCATACGCTTCTAAAGATAAGCCGGCAATGTAGGTTGATTGTCGCACGATGTTGTCTGCCTTTAATAAAGTATAGACCGCATACGAAGCCATAAATTGCGTGCCATTTAATAAGGCAAGACCTTCTTTAGATTGCAGGCGCAAGGGCGATAATTTCGCTTCCGCTAATACTTCAGCAGCGGGTCGGATTTTGCCATTCACTTTTAATTCACCCTCACCAATTAAAGGCAGGCTCATATGTGCCAAAGGACATAAATCGCCGGAGGCACCTAAAGAACCCTGCTCATAAATAACAGGAAGTAAATCCATGTTATAAAAATCAATCAGTCGCCAAACCGTTTCAACAGCCACACCGGAGTGACCAAATGCAAGGTTTTGAATTTTGAGCAGTAACAAAATTTTACAAACCTCGTCCGGAATAACAGGCCCCATGCCACAGGCATGACTGCGTATCAGGTTGTATTGCAATTGTTCTAAATCATCATTAGACACCTTCACCTTGCATAAACTGCCAAAGCCGGTATTGACACCATAAATCGCTTTATCCTGGGAAGACATTTTTTTATCCAGATAGCTGCGACAAGCCTGAATTTTATCCCGGGCTTCATCACTAAGAGCTATTCGGCTGCCGGATGACACGATTTCATGTACCTGCACCAATGTAATTCCCTGAACACCTATGTGGAAAGTTTCCATACCGCTGATTTAATGCACAAAAATACAGAAATTACATGGTGATTAACGCAGGATAAACAACCGGTCGGCATCCAGGCGGAGCATAATAAACACCAAAATAGAAAAAGCCAAAACAGAAGAGCCTCCATAACTGATAAATGGCAAAGGAATACCGATAACCGGAATCAATCCGATGGTCATACCCACATTTATCAAAATTTGTAGAAAAAAGAAACTGGCAACACAATAGGCATATACTCTTGAAAAGGCTGATCGCTGACGTTCCGCAATAAAAATAATGCGCAAAATAAACAGCAGATAGATCATCAGAAACATACATGTGCCAACAAAGCCCCACTCCTCTCCTATCGTGCAAAAAATAAAATCTGTGCTCTGCTCAGGTACTTGTTCCGATTGCGTGAGTGTGCCTTGCAAGTACCCCTTTCCAAATACACCCCCAGAACCAATAGTCATTTTACTTTGTGTAACATTATATTCTGCATCGGCATCATCTGACATCCCCAGCAACGTTTCAATACGCTGCACCTGATAGTCTTCCAATAAATCATGCGTAATATATTCCACACCAAAAATGGTAAAGGACATAAGCACCATGTAAATCACCACCGGGATACCCATGGTGAAATATTTAATTTTACGCACACTTATGAGAGCTGCAATCATGCAGACAAAAGTGGCTACAACCGAGACAATTATATTGAGCCCAAACACTTCATTTCCGAGCAGGAACAATAATCCTCCAACAGTGAATAATGCCAAAAACACCGTTCCTTTAATTTTCTCCTTCCGGACAAGTTTGAAGGAGCTACTTATCGTATAAACCAATAAGCCGATTGTTAATGTAATGGCAACAGGATCCATTCCAAAAATAAGTGCAAACACGAAACACAAACCAATAGCAACAACAATAAGCACCTCATTTACCGGAAATCCTTCACGATACACAACTAAAACCAAACTGGCATAAACCAATGCTGAGCCAACATCACTTTGTAAAACAATAATACCCATCGGCACGCCGAAAATGAGATAAGCAATAATTTTATTTCTGAAAGTTCTGGGTTGACCGCTAATCATACTCATGAACTTAGCCATCATTAATGCAGTAGTGGTTTTTCCAAATTCCGCAGGTTGAAATTGAAACGAGCCCACCTGCAGCCATGAGCGTGCACCGTTAATTTCAACGGCAACTAAAAAAGTAACCACCAAAATCGCAATGGTAATGCCATACAGAATAAATGCAAATTTGGTGAAGAAGCTGCTTTCAAAGGTGAGGATACTAAATCCGACAACCAACGAAATGCCCATCCACATAAATTGTTTGCCATGTGGCAGACTAAAATCAAAGAAGCGCACTTCATCACTAAAGCTTACGGCAAAAACATTCAGCAGCCCGATGAGTAAAAGAGCAATATACAAGCCGAGGCCGACCTGATCCACATTTTCCATTATGGATTTCTTCTCTCTCATTCTTGTTTAGGCAACATGGCTGTTTCCTGAATTTGTTGGGGTTTGTCACCCTGATTTTTAGGCTGAAGCGGAGGAAGGGGATGCTCAATAAGTGAAGCATTCATCATCCGTTCTTCAAGTGGTTTTCTTCGTTCAGCAATAAAACCATTGATATATTTTTCTGCAACGAGGCTGGCTATCGGTGCGGCATATGTTGCGCCCCAACCACCATTCTCCACGATAATTGCTATCGCAATCTTTGGATTTTCTTCAGGTGCAAAACAGGAAAACCAACTATGACTTCTTCCATGTGGGTTTTCTGCAGTGCCGGTTTTTCCGCAAACCTGAAAGCTATCCACCTGCGCTACTTTAGCGGTACCAAAATTTACGGCGCCTGCCATTCCATGTCGTATATATTTAAAAATAGAATCGGCTATTCCGGTGAAATGTTTTGTTTGAAGCGCTTGCATTAATGAATCCTCTCCATCGGCATATTTCAACACATGGGGCGAGATAAACCATCCTCCGTTTGCAATTGTAGCCATAGAATTTGCTGATTGCAATGGTGTAACAATTAACCTATCCTGTCCAATTCCCAATGTAACCGCATTAGAAGCCTTCCAACGGTTTTTGCCATAAATTTTATCATAGTCGGCTGGGCCAGGTACATTTCCATTTCGTTCGTTGGGTAAATCAACACCTGTTTTTGTACCAATGCCCCATTTGGCTAACTGATCCTTAAAATCCTGCATGCCTTCAGCAGGCGTATTATGATCTTCAATAAAATATCGAAAAGAATAACAAAAATACGCATTGCAACTATGGCCGATGCCCAACTCAACATTTGAGGCATACGGGTGATTGTGACAGTCAACGGTATGACCGCTCATCACATAACCACCCGGACAACTATACCCCGTGGTAGGTGTGAGTGAACCGCGCTGAAGTCCCAAGGCTGCCATTACAGGCTTAAAAGTAGAGCCGGGCGGATAATAACCACTTAATGCCCGGTTATTTAATGGGTTCTCTTTATTTAAAGCTAATGAGGCAAAGTTTTTATTTCTATTGGTGCCCGACAGCATGTTTGGGTCATAACTGGGTGAACTCACCAAAGCCAAAATTTCACCGGTTGATGGTTCTATAGCAACCAAGGCGCCGCGTTTACCGGCTAATAATTGCTCAGCATAATGTTGCAGTTCAATATCTATAGTCAGAATCAGGTTTTTACCTGCAACTGGTTGAATATCTTCACTTCCATTATTTAATGGAGCAACCGGGCGGCCAAAACGGTCGATCACAATGTTGTGAAATCCTTTTGTTCCACGGAGCAATTTTTCGTAACTCTTTTCTACGCCGGTTTTTCCGATCATATCCGCATTCCGGTAGTAACCATCTGATTTGCGGATATCTGCTGAGTCAACTTCGGCAATATATCCGAGTAAATGTCCTGCCGCCGGATAGGAATATTTTCGAACGGGTGTTATGGCGGTATAAAATCCTTCAAATTCATAGAGGTATTCTTCCATACGTCCGAAATCTTCTGCGGAGATCTGGCTGAGAAACACGCTCTCCCTTACACGTGAAAAGCGTTTGGCCTCGTCCATTTTTTTGATAAAATAGGCCTTATCTACACCAAAAATTTCACAAAAACGAACTGTATCAATCTTCTTCACCTGCCCCGGCACAACCATTAACCGATAAGAAGGCTCGTTGTATACGATTAATTTGCCGTTGCGGTCAAATATTTGTCCCCGGTCGGGATCTACCTGTTCTTTGCGTATACCGCGGTCGTCAGCAATTTGCTTATAGGTGTCGTCGATAACCTGCAGATAAAATAAACGTATCAGATAAATGATAAATACAGCAGCCACTACGCCCTGAATAACATAGCTACGTGGTTTAAGATTTTCGATTACTGCCATTAATACCGGTAAATAAACTGGATAAGTTAAAACTGCAAAAATTAATTCAACAAAATTCCTAAATGTTTACGACTTATTTTCACTTTTAACCGTATTTCACAATCGTGTTTTTCTGCTGGCAAATAAAAAGGCCAGAATCACAATTAACATGGTTGATAGTGCGGTACTAAATACCACTTTCAACAGCACAAGTCCCAAATCCTTCAACCAAAACACCTGAATAAAAAAATACAGCAGATGATGAATAAATATCATCGTAAGCGTAAATAAAGCAAACCAGATGACACCCAGTTGAGAAATCGATGGTGCTTTCACATTTTCATAACCGGTAACAGGTGTATAAAACTTGATGAACTGTGGACGCAGAAAGGCAATCGCAACGCAAGCTGCAGCATGCATACCAGGTGTATTGTTAAACATGTCAATGGTGAGTCCGATTAAGAAAGCTAAAGGAAGCATTACCCATTTGGGCGTATTAAAAGGCAACAACAGTAAAAACATGGGATACACATATGGATGGGCATAGGTGCCAACATTCAGTTTGTTGAGCACCAACACCTGAAACAGGATAAGGAAAATCAATCCTACAAATCGCAGTATCCAGTTAATCGCCTGCATCCTCTATGTGTTGCTGAAGTTCATTTTTCTCTTTCGCCTCCAACTCTTTCACCACATATACATAGCGTAAGGCGCTGAAGTTGACACTTAAATCTACACGCACATTGTAATAGTTGCTACCGGGGTCTTTATCATAAGATTCCATTGTGCCCACCAGTATACCCGGAGGGAAAGCATCAGAAATCGATAGCGTAACAATGGAATCACCCTTAATTAATTTTCCGGGTTCTGACATCTGTATCACATTGCTATGCGTCGGACTGCGGCCATCCCATTGCATACGCCCGGCGGCATTATTCCGTTTGATGCCTACCCTGCTTCTAAAACTGCTATGTAACACGCTCATCACCATTGAGAAATTTGGGGATACTTTCACCACCTTTCCAACAATTCCTTCAGTAGTTATAACACCCATATCTACTTCAATCCCGTCATTACTTCCCTTATTCAGGGTGATGTAATTATTGGCCTCCGTAAATGAATTGCCAATAACTTCTGCGGGATAGTAATAATACAGTGGTGTTCCTGTTGAATCTGCCACAACATGTCTGGTCGTATCCGTTATTTCAGCCAAAAAGAGCTGTTCGCGCAGCTTGCTGTTTTCGCGCAACAAACTGTCGTTTACCTGACGTAAGGCAAAATATTCCTGAAAATTACCATAGGTATTGAGCACATTGCCGGTAAGGGCATTGGCTGAATTCAGAAAATAGGTATTGTGGTAGCTATTGAAAGTAAAAATGAGATAAAACGCTATGCCTTCAAGCAGAACAAACATAAAGACAACATAATGACGAATGATAAATAGAAAGAAACTTCGCATTATGCCGTGCAGTTTAACTCATCAGTAATGCAGCATATTGCTCTCTGTTTTTCAAGGCGATGCCTGTACCGCGTACCACCGCCTTTAACGGATCATCTGCAACATGCACCTGTAATTTGGTTTTCTGACTTACACGCTTATCAAGACCGCGCAATAATGCACCACCACCTGTCAGGTAAATGCCATTACGCTGAATGTCGCTGGCTAACTCCGGAGGGGTAGTTTCCAGTGCTTTTAAAATGGCTTCTTCGATTTTTGAAATCGATTTATCAAGAGCATGCGCTATTTCACTGTAGGTAACCACTAACTGTTTTGGGATACCGGTCATCAGGTCGCGACCGCTTAACTGATAATCTTCAGGAGCATCATCCAGCTCGGTTAAGGCTGAACCCACATTGATTTTGATAGCTTCAGCCGTTCTTTCTCCAATGAGGAGGTTGTGCTGGCGACGCATATAATCCACGATATCGGCGGTAAATTCATCACCGGCAACACGAATAGACTGGTCGCACACAATACCTGACAAGGCTACAACGGCAATCTCAGTAGTTCCACCTCCGATGTCGATTACCATATTACCAATTGGCTCCTGCACATCGAGGCCGATACCCAGCGCCGCAGCCATGGGCTCATGGATCAGATATGCCTCTCTGGCACCTGCCTGCTCGGCGGAATCCTGAACAGCGCGCTTTTCCACCTCGGTAATACCGGAAGGAATACAGATTACCATCACCAATGACGGTTTGAATAATCTGTTTTTAGGAAAAATCATGCTAATCATTCCGCGAATCATCGCTTCGGCAGCCTGGAAGTCTGCAATCACACCATCTCGCAGCGGGCGAATGGTTTTTATATTTTCATGGGTTTTTTCATGCATTTGCATGGCTTTCTTACCTACCGCAATCACTTTTTCAGTTTTGCGATCGATTGCCACAATTGAAGGCTCATCCACCATCACTTTATCATGTGCAATGATAAGTGTGTTTGCGGTTCCGAGGTCAATTGCAATTTCTTGAGTAAGGAAGTTAAATATGCCCATGTTTGCCAGCTCCTAAAGATAAAGAGAAAATAAGTTTGCAAAAATAACGGAAGTATACTATCTGTGCGGTAAAAAAGAGCATTTAAGCAAAAAAAAAGCAGATATTTTTTTTCGCTTCTAAATATTCAATTAAAATAGACACACAAATAACTGTAACTGTATAAGGCCATATTTCCTGAAACTACCGGATTACTTAGCTTTCAGGCTGCATCAATGTTTAAAGTGTCGAGTGCCACTCATAACCATTGGTATACCATGTGCATCGCAAAAATCAATGCTGTCTTTATCACGTACACTTCCTCCCGGTTGAATAATTGCACTTATACCTGCCAGATATGCAATTTCAACACAATCAGCAAATGGAAAAAATGCTTCACTTGCCATCACAGATCCACGCACATCAAAACCAAAGCCTTTTGCTTTTTCAATAGCCTGTTTTAATGCATCAACTCTCGATGTCTGACCAGTACCACAGCCAATCAGCTGACCATCCCGAACCAGTGCTATACCGTTACTCTTCAAGTGTTTCACGGCCTTTTCGGCAAAGAGTAAATCCTGTATTTGCTGTGCATCCGGCTTCGCAACCGTAGCCATTTGCAGGGCTGATGCCTGGGTGGTTTTCAGGTTTCTATCCTGCACTAAAACGCCATTCAGCATGCTTTTAAACTGCTTTTGCGGAAAACTAAACAGGCGCTGTAGCAATAAAATGCGGTTCTTTTTACTCTTGAGCAGAGCGAGTGCATCATCCTCAAATGCAGGCGCAATAAGCACTTCAAAGAAAAGCTCATTGATTTTGGCGGCTGATTCTGCATCAATTGGACGATTAGATATCAATACCCCTCCAAATGCCGAAACCGGATCGGCGGCGAGTGCCTTATCCCAAGCCTCTGAAACCGTTGCAGCAGTAGCTAATCCGCAGGCATTGGTGTGCTTGATGATGGCAAAAGTAGCCTTACCTTCCGCATGGTCTGAGGCAAATTCTTCCATCAGATACATGCAGCTTTCAATATCAACGAGGTTGTTATAGCTAATCTCTTTGCCGTGGAGTTGCTCAAATGCCTCGTTTAAGGGCCCATAGAAGGCTGCTTGCTGATGCGGATTCTCGCCGTAACGCATGCCTGTTTTCGGAGCATAGCGCATATCCATATGTTGGTGCTGATTCATCCATCCGTAAATGGCAGAATCATAATGAGAGGTAATTCCAAAGGCTCTTTTTGCAAATTCAGCCCTTTGCTCAAGTGTGGTTTCTGCACCATTCACTAATATTTGTTCTAAAACGCTGTAATCATCTTTAGATGCAATAATGAGCACATCGTGATAATTTTTTGCAGCTGCACGAATCAATGAAACACCACCTATATCTATCTTCTCAATTATCTCATGAATATCTGTTGTATGACTTACGGTCTCTTCAAACGGATATAAATCAACAATAACGAGGTCAATTTCCGGTATGTGAAACTGCGTGAGTTGTTGTTGATCTTCGGGACTATTTCTTCGGGCTAAAATGCCTCCAAAAACCTTTGGATGTAAGGTTTTCACGCGACCGCCCAAAATACTGGGATATTGAGTCAAATCCTCAACTGCCTGCACAGGAACGCCTAAATCTTCAATAAAACTGCGTGTGCCGCCTGTCGAATACAGCACGACGCCATGTTTATGCAACAGATGAATGATAGGCTCAAGTTTATCTTTATAAAAAACCGAGATAAGTGCAGATTTAATTTTTACCGGAATTTGCTGATGGTCCATAGTGCAGTAATTGGCCGCAAAATTACCGGTGATTAGCCACAAAATATCCCTTTGTGTACACTTTGTGTGCGCTGGCGATTAGTTCCTTTCTGTTAACAACAGTTTTTCCACCACCCGGGGAAGATGTCTGTATTCCAGTTCCCGCACTTTTTCTTCTATGGTTTCTGGTGTATCCTGAGCTGTAACAGGAACCCTTGCCTGAAACACAATGGCACCATGGTCATAAATTTCATCTACCTCATGAATCGTAATACCGGTTTCCGATTCACCTGCTGCCAGCACCGATTGATGCACACGCTTACCATACATGCCCTTGCCACCAAATTTTGGTAATAATGCCGGATGCAGGTTGATAATGCGATGCGGAAACGCGCTGATAACGCGCGAAGGAACCAGCGCCAGAAACCCGGCAAGCAATACCATATCTATGCGATACCTGCGAAGTAACTGCAACAGGAGTTCATCGGCATCCTCACTTTTGAGTTGCACTATCTCGCAGGCAACTCCGTATCGTTCTGCCACCTGAATTACCCCGGCACCCGATTTATTGCACACAATCAACGCAACATATATAGAAGCATGCTTGGCGAAATACTGAATTACATTTTCCGCATTTGTTCCTGAGCCACTGGCAAAAATGGCAATACGTTGTTCCCGAAATGGCAATCGCGCGTCAAAGTCCGAACTCATCCATCAATACTTTTTCAAAAAATGCATCCATGGTAATCAGACCATCCAGTTTATTGAGTTCAAGTGTTGAAATCACAAAATTGGTATTGCCGGCGCCATCTGCCTTAGAGGCAATAACTGTTGATACGCCTGTCCATGGTGTAAACGTCAACGTAATATTATCTTTTGCTGTTAATTCTGCTGCATATAAAGGTGTAGCGCCAATTTGCAGATTAATCGGCTTCACTACTCCAACAATACTTGTTCCCTGTAATGCAGGCCAATCTGCTTCCAACGCCTGCAATCCGGCACCTAAATCAAGAATCAGTGTTGTATCCTCCGGGTTAACTAATGAAGCAATAGGCGTAAAGTCGAGGAAATTACTCAGCGGATCAAACGAACTTGAAATATATACACTCATCAACATCTTGCCCCCTGAATTAAAAAAGGCTTCAGTTGTTTTTTGGGCAAGCGAAAATGAATTGTTGGCATCATTACTAAACCAGATAATCACATCAAACATATCAAAAATCTTACCCTGCGTCAGATTGTCGGCTGATTGCTGGGTGTAGGCCCCATCTACGGTTGAAAACACCTGCATCGTATCTACCGTTGTGATACCCTGAGTGGCCAGATGATTGATATAAAATGCCTCATTAGTTGTCGTGCTATATCCATTCACCAATAAAACTGTGCTGTGCACACGTTTAATATAAATAGAATCGGCAGCCACGAATGGACTCGTTGCATTACTTTGATCAACAGCCCTTATATAAAATGTATTCCAGGCATCTCCACTTAAACCGGAAATAGTTTCACCTAAAGCTATAGTGCCTCCGTTTGGAAATATCTGACAAGACAATGCTGTTTCAGTTGGATTTTCGGCTTCAATAATGGCACTGCTGGTTGTTGCACTTAATTGCACAATTGGTCCCGTGGTATCATTAAAACATATTTCATAATGATCCAGGTTTTGAAAGCCGTCAGGATCACTGCCTTCCCAGAAATACCGCAACGCAGGAAACGATTTAACAGGAACATTCAAACCGGGAATAACGGTTACCTGGGGCGGACTATTCTTTACCGGAACAGTGAGTGAAGCCGGCGTAGGGTCTGTATGTTGTTGATTATCGATTGCCCGGATATGGAAAACAAAATCTGCAGAATCAGCTCCGGGAGGTGGCGCCAAAATGAAAGTACTGTCTAAAGCTGTAGTGTATTGCCAGATTGTGGCATCTGTAATCACCGCATCAAATGAAAATTCAAATCCTACAATAAATCCGTCAGGGTCATCACCCCACCATTGCAGGCTTACCTCACTTTCCAATCGATCATCACCAAAACGAATGATTGTATCGGTAACCAAATAGGTTTCAGGTGTCGAATTATCCAGCAATTCCCCCTCAAAACCCCTGCTACAACCGGTGGCCACCAACATACCGAGCATGCTGCCAATTGATATATACACCCATTTTTTCACTGCTGCGAAGATACAGGATATGCCTGATTGCAGGAAAGTCTTGTGTTAAGGATATTTTAATGCTGTTATACATGCACCAAAGTGCGCATGTTCATTTTCTATAAATCGTAACAGCCGGGGTCAGGTGTTCAGCAGTAAAGCGGCAATCTCGGTATATTTGTCGCCAGATGACCACTCAATCGTACTTCGTCCATCCATCGGCTATCGTAGATGAAGGCGCCCAAATCGGCAAGGGCACCAAAATCTGGCATTTTGCCCATATCATGTCACATAGCCAAATCGGTGAAGATTGCATCTTAGGTCAAAATGTCTTTGTTGCAGCACAGGTCACCTTGGGCAATCGGGTTAAAGTGCAAAACAATGTATCTATTTACGAAGGCGTTGACATTGAGGATGATGTGTTTTTAGGTCCCAGCATGGTATTTACCAACGTGATTAATCCACGCAGTGCTGTAAACCGAAAACAGGAATTTATGCGTACGCATGTGCAGAAAGGCGCAACCATTGGTGCAAATGCTACCATTGTTTGTGGTATTACGATTGGAAAGTACGCTTTTATCGGCGCCGGAGCGGTTGTAACGAAACATGTGCCTAATTATGCGCTGGTTGCAGGAAACCCGGCTCGACAAACCGGTTGGATGAGTGAAGCGGGCGGTAAACTTATTTTTGACGGACATGGAATTGCCGCCTGTCCTATCACCGGTGCCGCATATCATATTTCACAAGGTGAAGTCAGCAGATTATAAAAGCATATATCTTGAATCCTATCCGCTTTGCAATTATTGGTTATGGCCACATTGGTAAACGACATGCTGCTGTCATCCGCGCAACAGCCCATGCCGAATTAACTGCTATTTGTGATGCGGATGCAAAAGCTTTTTCCGGGGTAACAGATGTAAACACATATACAGATATATCTGCATTATTTACAGCCCATCCTGAGGTGGATGTAGTATGCATTTGCTCGCCAAACGGCCTACACGCCACACATGCATTAGCAGCCTTAACGGCACAAAAACATGTGGTGATAGAAAAACCCATGGCCTTAAGTACAATTGATTGCGACGCGATAATCACGGCCGCACAACAACACAATAAACATGTATTCTGTGTGATGCAAAACCGGTTTTCACCACCATCGGCATGGATAAAAGAAATGATTACCACACAACAATTAGGTAAAATATATCTGGTGCAGGTAAATTGTTTCTGGAATCGCGACGACCGGTATTATACAGGCGACACCTGGCATGGCACTGCTGATTTAGATGGCGGCACTTTATTTACCCAATTCTCGCATTTCATAGATACGATGCTTTGGTTATTTGGTGATATACAAAATATTCAAGCTCAATTTGCTGATTTTACACATCAGCATCTTACACAATTTGAAGATACCGGTTCAGTCCAATTTACTTTTGCATCCGGAGCATTAGGCACATTGCAATATAGCACTGCAGTGTATAATCAAAATTTCGAAAGCAGCATTCGCATTATTGCAGAGAAAGGAACAGTTTGCCTGGGCGGACAATACATGAATGAAGTTACTTATTGCGACATTCAGGATTATAGCATGCCGCAGTTAGCACCCACAGCTGCACCAAATCATTATGGACCTTATGTTGGTTCTGCAGCTAATCATCATTTTATCATACAAAATGTGATGGATGTTTTTTCCGGTACCGCGCCTATCGCCACAACTGCCGAAGAAGGCCGACTGGTAGTAAATGTAATCGAACGTATGTATGCGCTTCGCAGTCCATCTTTACTGAATAAGTTATGACCATGCAGGCTAATTGGCATGTGGCCTATGTGCACGCACGCAGCGAAAAAAAAGTTGCCGAGCGATTAGCTAAACTTCAGATTATACATTTTCTTCCGCTGATAAAAACGGTTCGTCAATGGAGCGATAGAAAAAAAACAGTGAGTATACCGTTGTTTAATGGCTACATATTTGTTTTTGGTACAACCGAAACGCTTACCCGGATTCGTATGATTGCAGGCGTTGTCAATTATATTTATACTGATGGAAAGCCCGCTGTTATTGCTGAAAAAGAAATCAGTATGATTCGTCAGTTTGTTGAATCAGGTATTCCATTAGTATCTGCTG
Organism: Bacteroidota bacterium; assembly: GCA_029571985.1. Lineage (GTDB taxonomy): Bacteria > Bacteroidota > Bacteroidia > Chitinophagales > BACL12 > UBA7236. The sequence continues at coordinate 54,586 of JAKQVC010000223.1, forward strand.
ATGACACGTTCTCAGCCGGAGAAAAAGTACGCATAACAGGTGGTCCGCTTCAGAACACTATTGGAGAATTAGTTGATGTGCGCAACGAAAAACAATTTATTGTACGTATCGAATTCATTCAACAGGTAATGATGTTAAAAACACCTGCAGGCTTTCTCGAAAAGGTGTAAGTGTAATTACTGCTTGATGCGCAGTTTATTTCTGAATAATATCTTTAGCTTTCAACCCGTCAGAATAATCGAAAGCAAATGTTTTTCTGAAAACGATAAACTTCTGCACGGTAATTGAGCCCGACATGCCCACCTGCATCTGACCATCACCCATATAGGATTTTAATCCGGAGGCAACAATCCCACCTAAACTGCCAATATCGGTAGTCAGTGAAATCGGCATGGTAAAATCTGATTGTTTTTTCATGCGCACTTTTTCATCCAGTTGCGCGCTGCCAACCACCTTATTATCTACTTTTATTTGAATCTCCATCGACCGGATCGTTCCGCCAATGGGATTTGGGTTATACAGGTTTAAATCCATATCAACCCGAGGCTCTTCAAACAAGTTAGACACGGTGAAATTATTGAGTCCTTTATAAGCCGGTTCCTGCGTGGCACAAGCACTCAGCAGTAGTAAGGCTGCACAAAATCCGGCAGCATAAATAGTACGCATATATCCTGTATTACAATTGTTGTGCCGAAATTACGACTCCAAAGGTTTTTTAGGCTTACTCAACCACAATAAATTGTGCTGTTTCTGTCATTATCCCGTCAGAGATACGCATCATATAATTACCAACCGGCAAATCCTCCACACTAATTACTGAAGGCTCTTGCTGATTGAGTACAAATGTGCGTACAATACTGCCCTGCATATCTACAATAATAGCTTCCAGTAAATCTTGGGTAAAGCCATCAACATTTATATGCATCATGCCACCGGTAGGATTCGGAAATAATTCAACCTGAGCTGTCGGTTCCGACGCATCAGCCAAACGACAGGAAGCGGGCACAAAATTTTGCATATCACTCCAATCGCTGATACTACCATCTGTGCATGTTGCACGAATTTGCCACTCATAGGCAACACCACAATTTAATCCGCTTAAAATTTTAGACGACTTTGAAGCGGATGCTTTAACGGATATCCATTCTGTTGCGCCAATTTCGCGATAGCGGATGCGGTAGTTGGCTGCGTTTTCAGTTTGTTGCCATTTTACCTTTACCTGTGTTGGCGATACCACCTGTGTAATATATGGAAAAGGAGGCGCGCACACCAAACCGGTTTCTCCTGCTGTAATGGGCGCATTTGAAACAGTGTTATAAGCAAAATCATGGATGGTCAGCGAGTCGCCCAATGGACTAACACTTATGCGAACCCAACCATAAAATTTTTGTCCCGGTGTTCGCAAACGGACTGCTACAAATTTCCCATTTTCACCTCCCCAATTGCCGTTGTCAACCACTGTACCCGGTGTATGATAATATTTCTTTAACTGCGCAGTTTTGTTACCGGCAGGCAAATTGTCTTCCACCCAATTCAAATCGTTATTAATCAGCATGCCGTAATCCATAACAGAAGCATTATAATACCAGGGTTCGGGCAAAGTACCGGCAAAAGCCTGCAAATCATTTGGCCACATCCACTGTTGATTCATGTAATAATTACTGGTAAGCCATCCGCTGTACGAAACCGAGGCAAATGCACGGAAATAAAAATCAATTTCGCCATCAAGATTCATGTCGAGATTATAATACAAATCTTCGCTATGCGGCCAGGGATCTGTATCAGGATCCAGCACAATATCCGGATCAAAATTCGTATACGCGATTTGGGCTTGTGTGCCGGCAGGAAGCGCCAAAAAAGCGGTTGCAGCAGCGGACAAGCCAAGCAGCTTTTTGTGGTTCAGTGTATGCATGTTGATTCAATTTTTGGGTAACCAAATATACTGAGGAACGCTGAGCAGACAAAATCGTCGTCAAAATGCGACAAATTGGCAGCATTCCGGCATGGCATATCGTTTGAGCCGGGAGAGATACAAAAAGAACACTTATGGCTATAGAAACTGGAAATATCGCAGTCCAAACGGAAAATATATTCCCAATTATTAAGAAATTCCTGTACAGCGACCACGAAATATTCCTGCGGGAACTTGTGTCCAATGCGGTTGATGCAACCCAAAAACTGCAAAAATTATCATCCATCGGCGAAATACAAGGCGAGTTAGGCGATACACATATCCGTATTTCCATCGATAAGGAAGCCGGCACACTGACCATTAGCGATCGCGGTATCGGGATGAGTGCCGATGAGGTGAAAAAATACATCAACCAGGTAGCCTTTTCCAGCGCAACAGAGTTTTTAGATACCTATAAAGGTTTGGAGGATGGAAAAAGTATTATCGGGCATTTCGGACTTGGATTTTACAGCGCCTTCATGGTAGCGGATAAAGTGATGTTGATTACAAAATCAGCAAAGGGTGATGCTGAAGCTGTTCGATGGATGTGTGATGGTAGTCCGGAATTTACACTGGAAGGCTGGGAAAAAGAATCACGCGGAACAGATGTTGTATTATTCATAAATGAAGAAAACAAAGAATTTTTAGAGGAGAGTAAAATAAATCAGCTCCTGGATAAATATTGTAAATTCCTTCCTGTTCAAATTCAATTTGGCGAATCCACCAAAACAGAAAAAGATGCGGAGGGAAATGACATTACTACAACCGAACCACGCATTGTAAATAATCCCGCACCGGCCTGGACAAAAAAACCAAGTGAACTTACGGATGAAGATTATAAATCTTTCTACAACGAACTATATCCATATGCAGAAGTGCCTATGTTCTGGATACATCTGAATGTAGATTACCCCTTCAACCTGACCGGTATTTTGTATTTCCCGCGCATCAAAAAAAGTTACGAAATCCAAAAAAACAAAATTCACCTGTATAGCAATCAGGTATTTGTAACGGACGAGGTAAATGCAATCGTTCCGGAATGGCTGACGCTGCTTCACGGCGTTATTGACTCTCCGGATATTCCGCTAAACGTTTCCAGAAGCTATTTACAAAGTGATAGTAATGTTAAAAAAATAAATAGCTACATCACCAAAAAAGTAGCCGAAAAGCTGGAAGATATTTTCAAAAGCGACCGCACCGATTTTGAAGAGAAGTGGGATAACATGAATGTGATTATTAAATACGGTATGCTGAGCGATGAGAAATTTGCAGAGCGTGCTGAAAAATTCTGCCTGTTGCAAAATACAGACGGCAAGTATTTCACATTAGAAGAATACAAAGAACACATTAAAATAGCGCAGGAAGACAAAGACAAGCATATCATCGCCCTGTACACCAATAATAAAACAGATCATCATGTTTATGTGGATGCTGCCATCAATAAAGGATATGATGTATTGGAAATCGACAATGTAATCGACAACCATTTTATATCTCTACTCGAACAAAAAATGCAGGGTGTTCAATTTAAACGGGTGGATGCAGATACGATTGACAAACTGATTGACAAAGACGAAAAAACAGAATCGGTGTTGAGTGAAGCCGACCAGGAATCTGTTAAAGAATTATTTAACGGCATCATCGATCAAAATGCAGGTACAGTGGTATTAACCGCACTTTCTCCTGACGACCAGCCGGTGTCGATTACACGTCCGGAATTTATGCGCAGGATGAAAGAAATGAGTTACCTCAATGGTATGGATTTCGCAGCCGGCATGCCGGATCAATACAATTTGGTTGTAAATACCAACCATCCCGCCATTTCAAAATTAATGACGCAGGAAACTGAAGTCCGCGAAAAAAATGTGCGTCAGCTGCACGACCTTGCCTTATTATCACAAGGCATGTTGAAGGGACAAGATTTAACTGCTTTTGTGAAGCGGAGTGTTGAGATGATGTAAAGGATTCTTTTTTTTAAAAAGCTGTCTCGATGGGATTGAGACGGCTTTTTTTATTGAACAAGGAATGAGGAATAAGGAATGAGGAATAAGGAATAAGGGAGCCTGCTCTGTAGCGAAAGTTTGCGGAACGAAGTGGAGGAAACTTTCTGCTTCAGAGAGGAATAAGGAATAAGGGAGCCTGCTCTGTAGCGAAAGTTTACGGAACGAAGTGGAGGAAACTTTCTGCTTCAGAGAGGAATAAGGAATAAGGAATTAGGGAGCCTGCTCTGTAGCGAAAGTTTGCGGAACGAAGTGGAGGAAACTTTCTGCTTCAGAGAGGAATAAGGAATGAGGGAGCCTGCTCTGTAGCGAAAGTTTGCGGAACGAAGTGGAGAAAACTTTCTGCTTCAGAGAGAGGAGTGGTTTTGGTTCACGCAGAGGCGCGGAGAAATGCAAAATATTCTGCGCTGATCTGCGAAAATCTGCGGGAGAAAAAAGGGTTTCCCGCGAATTTTCGCAGATGAACGCAGATGAATGCAGACGAAGGCAGATGTATGCAAGAATTTACTCTGCGCAAATCTGCGTACATCTGCGGGAGAAAAAAGGGTTTCCCGCGGATTTTCGCAGATGAACGCAGATGTATGCAAGAATTTACTCTGCGAAAATCAGCGTACATCTGCGGGAGAAAAAAGGGTTTCCCGCAGATTTTCGCAGACGAACGCAGATGAATGCAAGAATTTACTCTGCGCAAATCAGCGTACATCTGCGGGAGAAAAAAGGGTTTCCCGCAGATTTTCGCAGACGAACGCAGATGTATGCAAGAATTTACTCTGCGTAAATCTGCGTACATCTGCGGGAGAAAAAAGGGTTTCCCGCGGATTTTCGCAGATGATCGCAGATAAATGCGATTAATCCTATCTGCACATCTCACTATTTTTTAGGTAAATCATATAAATCATTAAACTTGACCAAATCATATTGCGGAGAACATTCAAATAAATGCGTAAGAATAGCAGCATGACCGGCGCCGATGATGACTAATATTCTATCTTCAGGTCCGGTGGTGATATCCTGAATATTTCGATAAATACGCAAATTCCGACTATACCAATGCATAGCCAGGGCATCTGCACCGCGTGAATCTCCCAGCGTAAAATCACCATTTAAATACGCGCCATAACCTCGGTCCAACATACGGTCATCATTCATCAGTGCGAAATAATCATACAAAGGCATGTGCGCCGCAATACTGTCGTCCAAATCATAATACCGCGCATAACGCAGAGAAATACTATCCTCAGCCTTAAAATCCCAATCGGCATATATGCTGTCAAAAATCGGATGCAATACACTGCTGTCGCGATGATCCCAGATATCAAACAGAAACGGAACAGCATTAATACCATAAATGGTATCCAATTCAAATTTCCGCATCAACCGAAATCCTATCTGATCAATTTCGCTTCTTTTTAATTTTTCTTTTCCTTTAATCCAGTCGCGATATCTATACATCAGGTATCCGGTAATTGGCCCTGATTCAACCGCAATTTTAGTTGGCTGGAAAGCGCTGATCAGCTCAACTAAACTATCCAGCTCCTGTTGGCGTTGTTTATCCAATACATCTACCTGATCATCTTCTGCTGTTTTGTGCGCATCCAGGTTGTAATAACCAAAATGAAAACTGCCTAAAATCAGCACCTGAGGCGCGGGTTTATTCTCAGTTAATGTGTTTTCAAGTAAAGCAATGCCCTGCTCAACTTGTGGTGTTTGTGCATGAAGTTGACCAAACATGATCAGCATCAAAACCGGAAGTGAAGTAATACGCATATCGTTTTTTTTGCCAAGGTATTTTACACTACATAGGTCACAAAGAGATATCGCTCAACACCAGTTTTTTGTCTGCATTCGGACGATCCGGTTTTGCAGATAAATCAGGGGTGTTTGCAGACAATTTAGTGAACACATCCGGATGTCGTCTATCTTTACCTCATGCGCATCCGTACACTCATCTTCTGGTATGCAATTACCTTGTTTATGATGATATGGGGACTCGATATCATCAGAACCCTGGTGTTACGTATGGAATCTGAGGCCTCTATTTCATCCAGCCCGTTTAGTTTCACACAAATCATCTATATCACAGCTACTTTTTTAAGTGTCAGGTGGGCATTCTTTACTTTTTATCCGCAAAAAAAATATGGTGAACTCACGGCAGGTATACTTTTCATTTTTGCAGGATATATTGCCTTGAGATACTTATTGGAAGAAGTCCTATTCAAGGCTATTTTTGGATATGGAAATTATTTCGAAGAAGTATCCCTGATTTATTACACAGCCGATAATATCGGATATGCTGCCTATGATGTATTTATTGGTGTTCTGCTTTTCTTTTTGGAATATAATCTCATCAGAAAAAAGCGTATTGAATTACTCGAGTCCAAACATCGCGAAGCAGAAGCTGCATTTTTACAAACACAATTTAGTCCGCACTTTTTATTCAACAGCCTGAACAACATTTACGCACTCATGCAAGATGATAAAGACGCTGCGGGCAATGCGTTGATTAAACTTGCTGACCTGATGCGAGCCATTACACATGAAAAACAACATCTCATTCCGCTCGAAAGAGAATTGCAGTATTGTCAGGCCTTCATCGACCTGCAACGCTTGCGGTCTGAACATATTTTGGCATTCGACATACAGGTAGAACCCGCATGCGCGCAAACACCGGTTCCGCCATTTATGCTGGTTGGTTGTATTGAAAATGCCTGTAAACATGGCCATGTAAATGATTCCGAATCACCGGTACAATTACATGTAAAAAAACAGGCCAACAACACACTGATTACAATTCGAAACAGCATTGGTAATCATTATAAAGACAGCACCGGAGGCATTGGCTTACAAAACATGCGCGATAGACTTCAGGTGCTCTATCCGGGAAAACACAAACTGCAGATTGTATCAGAAAACAACGAATTTTGCATAACGCTTGAATTAACACATGGCCATTAACGTAGTAATACTTGATGACGAACCGTTAGCGGTAAAACTGCTGACACAATACGTAGAAAGAACACCTGCTCTTTCACTGCAACTGGCTACCACAGAGCCTTTTAAAGCCTTAGCCGTTGTGCAGGAAAGCAATGTCGATTTAGTTTTACTGGACATCCAGATGCCCGAATTAACCGGACTGCAGTTTCTGCGCATCGTTAAAGATAAATGTGCAGTTATACTTACTACCGCTTATCCGGAATATGCAGTTCAGGGATTTGAATTAGATGTGGTTGATTATTTACTTAAACCGATTACGTATGATCGGTTCGCGCAGGCTATCGACAAATTAATGCAAAGACGCAATCCTTCAAAAGTATTATCCGCTAAACCACATATGTTTGTTCGTTCAGCACATAAACAATTGCGCATCAATCTGGAAGATATTGTGTACCTGGAAAGTTTTCGGGATTATATCACCATTCATACGGTTGATGAAAAAATAATGACCTTGCAAAGCTTGCGCAGTTTTGCAGACACCCTGGTGCCTCCCGCATTTTTACGCGTGCACAAATCATATTTAATCGCGACCGAAAAAATCACTGCGATAGAACATAACCGCATTTTAATTGGAAAAACCGCTATTCCAATCGGTGACACTTATCGCAATGAAGTACAACAATATCTGCCTATCGGAAAATAATGCAGGTGTTGAATCTGATTACCAATCGCTTGCCGTAACCTGTAAAAAAGGATTTTGGGTGCGCTCTCTGCCAATAGTAGTGGCCTGCATATGTCCGGGATACACCTTTGTGACATCCGGCAGGGTTAACAGTTTTTCCTGAATACTGGTGTATAGCGTTTTGGCATTACCTCCGGGTAAATCTGTGCGACCAACTGAATTATGAAACAGCACATCCCCACTCACAATAAACTGGTCTTTTTCTGCATAGAAACAAATACTTGCCGGAGAGTGGCCAGGAGCCAAAATCACCTGCAACCTGGTTTCGCCAAAGGCAATAACCTCACCCTCCTCCACAAAACGGTCAGGCTTGGGTGAAGGTTTGTAGTACAAGCCAAGCGTGGGGGCGTAATTGACCACTTCCTCCAAAACCGGCAGCTCGCCTTTATGGATAATAAGTGGAATCTGCCAGGTATCCAACACAAATTTATTGCCAAACACATGGTCAACATGACAGTGCGTATTCAACAGCATCACGGGTTTCAGTGCTTTTCGGCGGATGGTATCCACGAGGGCATCCTCCTCCTCCTGTTCGTAACACCCGGGGTCAACAATTACACATTGCCCCGTTCGGTCGTAAATCAGATAGGTGTTCTCGTAGAACGGATTAAAGGTAAAACCGACAATACTGGCCATCAGATATGCGTTATTTTGTAAAATTTTGCCTAATTGGGCGAACTTAATGATAAATCTACGTATTTTGCATATGTGAAGATGGCTCTGCGATTGCTCAATTCCAAATCTATCAGGTTAGCCTGTATGCTGGCAACTATGTTGACGCTGGTTGCAGGGAAGGCCTATGCCCAAGGAACCCAGATTCAGTTTGGCCAGAACCGGGTGCAATACAAGGAATTCACCTGGCAATACTACCAGGGCGAACATTTTGACGTGTATTTCAGTGCCGGTGGCGTGAACCTGGGCAAGTTTACTGCCCAGATTGCTGAAGCCGATCTGGCTCAAATTGAAGACCTGCTCGACTACCGCCTGAACAGTAAGCCTGAAATCATCGTGTACAACACCATTTCAGATTACAACCAAAGCAATTTTGCTATTGGGGCTGAAGAACAATATAATATCGGCGGACAAACGAAAATTATCGGAAACAAGGTATTTGTGTATTTCGATGGTGATCACCAAAATCTCAGAAGGCAGGTGCGTGAAGGAATTGGCCGTGTACTGATTAATAGCATGATTTTCGGCGGTAACCTGCAGGAAATTGTGCAAAATGCCGTGCTGCTAAATTTACCTGAATGGTTTACCGAAGGACTTGTTTCTTATATCGGAGAAGAGTGGAATACCGAATTAGATAATCAGCTGCGCGATGGTATACTTTCAGGCCGATATCAAAAGTTCAATAAACTCACCGGTGAGGATGCCCGATTTGCGGGACATGCACTTTGGTATTATATCGCTGAAAGTTACGGTGAAGCTACCATCCCCAACCTGCTCTATCTGATTCGTATAAACCGCAGTATCGAGAATGGATTTTTATTTGTTCTGGGAACAGGTGTTAACGGAACCATTGACGCCTGGTACGGATATTTTTTAACTAAATATCAAAAGGAACTTGCAGATAAAACCCAACCGGCTGCTGCTAATGTTATTCCGAGGAAGGAAAGAAAAGGTGTGCAATATCATCAATTATCTTTAAGCCCTGATGGTGAACATATTGCCTATGCCGTTGATGATCATGGCAAGTTTAAAGTATTTATTCAGGAATTAGAATCAAAAGATCGCCAAAAAATAAAACGCGGCGGTTTAAAAACCAGAACGCTCGCAACTGACCTGAGTAACCCGCTAATTGATTGGAGTCCTGATGGTAAAAAATTAGCCATCGTTTACGAAAAACGGTATAAAAATTATGTAACCACTTACGACACTGAGAAGAAAGAAAAAGAAACAAAAGAACTTACCCGCTTTCAAAAAATTCTCAGTATCGAATACGCTAAAGTGCCGAATAAACTCGTGATGAGTGTTGTCAATAACGGCCAAAGCGATATTTATATGTACACACTCACTAACGACCGTGTTGAACAATTAACCAATGATTATTTTGACGACCTCGACCCTGTTTATGTGCAATTAAACAATGGGTATGAGGGTATTATTTTTGCATCTAACCGCGATATTGATAGCTTGTATAACACGCGTGCCATCGATTCTATTTTGCCGGTTGGTAATATGGATTTGTATTTCTACGACTATAATAAAAAGTCGAAGAACCTGGTTAAAATCACCCATACACGCAGAATCAGCGAAAGCGCTCCTTTACAATTTGATGCGAAGCACTTTTGCTATTTAAGTGATCAAAATGGTATTACGAATCGTTTCGGCGGTTACCTCGACAGCTTATACGACCATACAGACACATTGGTATTTTACCCCGATTCGGTGGTAACAAATCCAATATACGCTTATAAAGACCTGACACAATTCCCGGCATTCGATTCGGTATTGTTGGCTGATATTTATCGCGACACCGCTTATGTATTCCCGGTTTCCAACTATACCACGAATATCATCGAGCATGATATCAACTGGAAAACCGGAAAAATGGTAGAAGTATTTACTTCCAATAAAACAAACCTCTTCTACCTCGGTAACGCCCCGGATGATATCGGCGGATTAAAAAATCAGCAATTAAACAACACAACATTCCGCGATTTTATTAATCTGAAGAAAAAAGATGATGTAGTTATTCAAACCATTAACGAAAAAGACAGCACTACAAAACTCATCACGCAAACCATTATTTCAGAAACGGATACGGTTAAAAAAATCATCAACGAAGGCATGTATTTTCAAACCGATTTTCCGGAGCCTGAACCTGAACCACAATTACTCACCGAGCCTCTTGCATTGGATGTTTCCAATAGTCCGGAACTGCAGAATATCAACACCGGAAAAAAATTCAAATCATCTTACATTCGTCCGTATACTCTTACGTTTTCGAGCGACTATGTAACCAGTCAGCTGGATAATAGTTTATTTATAAACCGATACGAAAGCTTCAATGCAACCGGTGGCGTATATAATACACCGAGTTTAAATGGTTTATTTTCTGTGAGCGTCAGTGATCTGTTTGAAGATTATCGCTTTACAGGTGGACTGCGGTTCCCAACCAGCTTTAGTGGTGGCGAATATTTTATGACCTATGAAGACATTAAAAACCGCTTCGATAAAAAAATCACCTGGTATTATCAGAAAGAAGGTGCACAATATAATTTCCAACCACAATGGTATCCGATTGTGGATGCCGGAGTGAGCACAACCATAGTTGAAAATACCTGGAAATATCCGATTGATGTTATCAGAAGTATTCGCGGAAGCGTTTCCTATCGCGGCGAAAAAATCACCTTCCTGGCCAATGACACCTTCAGCCTGAATCTGCCTAATTATAAAGAAGACTGGTTTAGCCTGAAGTTAGAATATGTGCATGATAATACCTGGCAGGTGATGACTAATATCCTGAATGGCACGCGGTATAAATTTTGGTTTGAGTTACACAAACAGTTTGAAGTAAATACCGACCAAGGCCTGGATGTGAATTTAAATGACGGATATATGGGCGTGTTTGGATTTGATGCCCGCCATTATCAGCGCATTCATCGTCAGATTATTTGGGCAAACCGCTTTGCAGGAGGCACCAGCTTTGGTCCACAAAAATTAATTTATTATTTGGGCGGCGTTGATAGCTGGCTTGGACCGGTGTTTAATACCGATATTGAAGTGAATCAGGAAATGGGATACGCCTTTCAAACACTGGCTACCAATATGCGCGGATACGATCAAAATATTCGCAATGGAAACAGCTATATGGCCTTCAACTCAGAAATACGATTCCCGATATTTTCTTATTTCTTTGATAAGCCCGTAAAATCAGAATTTTTGCGCAACCTGCAATTGGTAGGTTTTTATGATATCGGTTCTGCCTGGGAAGGATTTTCTCCTTTTGAAGAAGACAATCCATATAATGATGACACCATCGTGCAGGAACCTATCTCAGTAGTCGTAAATTATTTCCGCGACCCATTGGTGATGGGAACCGGATTGGGATTGCGCACCACTCTCTTCGGCTATTTTATTCGCGTAGATCGTGCTCATCCGATAAATGCCTTTGGTCTCGGCGACCCACGTTGGTATTTTTCTTTGTCGCTCGATTTCTAACATTGCATCATCTGCTCACACTATTTTTTGTCGTACAACCGTAATTGTATGGCATTCTGCTACCTTTGCTGCCGTTTAGGATGAAGAATGCAACAAAGGCACACCTGTTTGTTCTGGCTGCAAATATCATTTATGGTATTAATTACAGCATAGGCAAAATCGCATTGGCCAGTATACCGGCTTTTGCGATTGTATGTTTTCGCGTGGTAATTGCAGCACTTATTTTTTGGATATTACATGCTCTGTTTTCAGGAGAAAAAATTGAGCGTAGTGATCACCGCCAATTATTACCGGCTTCTCTGTTTGGTGTGGTGATTAATCAATTGCTTTTTTTTAAAGGCCTGAGCCTGACATCCGAAATGCATTCGGCTTTGATTATGATCACCACGCCATTATTAGTGTTGTTGATGGCCTGGATATTATTAAAAGACCGCATCACCCTGCAAAAAACAAGTGGTATCCTACTTGGTGCAACCGGCGTAGCCTTATTAATAATTTCAGGCACTGCAGATTCGCAATCAACAGCTACGGCATGGGGGGATATCTGTATTATGTTGAATGCCACTTCCTACGCCATATTTTTAGTGATAGCGAAACCCTTGATGAAAAAATATCACCCGCTGACCTTAGCGAAGTGGATTTTTATATATGCCATTCCACCTGTTTTAATAATAGGCTGGAGCGAATTAAGTCACCTGTCGTTTGCTACTATTCCAACTACTGCCTGGTTAGCCCTGACTGTTGTTGTGTTGGGCGCAACAGTGCTGGCTTATTTATTTAATATTTTAGGACTGCAATATGGAAGCCCTACCCTGGTAAGTATTTACATTTATACGCAACCCATCATCGCATCTCTCATCGCACTGATAGCCGGAAACGAAACTATTACTTGGCAAAAAATTATTTCTGCCCTGTTGGTATTTAGCGGAGTAGCTTTAGTATCTGTGAGAACCGGCGCAACAAAATCTGCCACCTGAGGAAAGCAATTATTATTCGTGAATACCCAACTTACGACAAGCTGCTTCACTGGCTTTCTGTTCGGCGCGCTTTTTTGAGTAATCGATATCTTCTGCGATTAATTCGCTGTTGAAGAGTAAACCCATTTTATACATGCGTTTACCTTTTTGTTCATGCTCTTCCAATAATTCGAATCGCACTTCGTGGCCATTTTTTTGCGACCATTCGATAATCTTACTTTTGAAATTGACAACCAGGCTTTCCAGTTCATCAATTTCGTAGTGTGGAATTAATATTTTGTGCATGAAAAACTTAGCTGCCTTTGCATAACCGGTATCCACATAAATGGCGCCTACAAGTGCTTCGAGGGCATTGCCCAGTACATTGCTTTTGGTAAGATCGGTACCACCTTTGCGCACCTGCATCATTTCGCCGATACCAATTTTCAGGGCTACCCTGTTGAGTTGTTCACGGCTGACAATTTTACTCCGCATTTCAGTAAGGAAACCTTCGGAGCGAAACGGATATTTTTTAAACAGGAAATCAGCAATAACCAGGTCGATAACGGCATCGCCTAATAATTCGAGGCGTTCATTATTGGCATGTACTGAATTATGAATGGAGCTATGCTGAAAGGCAAGGCGGTAAACCGCACAATTCATTGGTATAATACCTGAAATACTTTTCAATTTCCGACAAAAGGCTTTGTCAGCGCTGAAATACAGGTTATAGAATTTTCTGAGAGCCGGCAGCAAGCGATACGTTACTCAACTTTTTTAAATATCACCGAGGCATTGTGGCCGCCGAATCCAAAAGTGTTGCTGAGCACGGCGTTAAGTTCCCGGCGTTGTGCCGTATTAAAGGTCAAATTGAGTCTGGTATCAAAAACCGGGTCATCTGTAAAGTGATTAATCGTGGGTGGGATGATTCCGGTGCGGAGGGCCATGATGCTGGCAATAGCCTCAATGGCTCCTGCGGCTCCGAGCAAGTGCCCGGTCATGGATTTTGTAGAGCTGATATTAAGGGCATAAGCATGCTCGCCAAATACAGCCTGAATAGCTTTTATTTCCTGGGGGTCACCAATTGGTGTAGAAGTACCATGCACGTTAACATATTGCAAATCGGTAGCAACCATATTTGAATCGCGCAAAGCGTCTTTCATAACGAGTGTTGCACCAAGTCCATCCGGGTGAGGTGCCGTCATATGATAGGCATCCGCACTCATACCGCCACCGCAGTATTCTGCATAAATGGTAGCACCGCGACGAACAGCGTGTTCATATTCTTCAAGAATTAAGGCCCCGGCGCCTTCACCTAATACAAATCCATCGCGGTCGAGGTCAAACGGTCGCGACGCTGTTTTAGGGTCATCATTACGCTCGCTGAGGGCTTTCATGGCGTTGAAGCCACCTACACCCGGAGCAGTAACTGCTGCTTCAGAACCACCGGCAACAACCATATCCACTCTTCCGAGACGGATACAATCAGCGGCAATAATTAAAGAATGTGTTGAAGATGCACAGGCCGAAACCGTAGCAAAATTCACGCCTCTGAATCCATAACGGATAGAAATCATCCCAGCAGCGATGTCGCTGATCATTTTCGGGATGAAGAACGGATTGAATTTTGGCGTTCCGTCACCTTTTGCGAAATAGGAAACCTCTTCCTCAAACGTTTTCAAACCGCCAATACCGCTGGCCCAGATAACGCCCACCCGGTCAACATCTACCGCAGCAGCGTCGATACGGGCATCTTTCACCGCCTCCTCAACCGCAGCCATAGCATAATGCAGGAAGGGGTCCATTCGGCGGACCTCTTTTTTATCTATGACAGAGGTGGGATCGAAGTTTTTTACTTCGCAGGCGAAACGGGTTTTGAAGTTGGTAGCGTCAAAACGGGTGATAAAATCAGCACCACTTTTGCCTGCTACCAACCCCTCCCAGTACTCCGGCACAGAGTTGCCAATAGGAGTCAACGCTCCTAATCCGGTTACTACAACTCTTCTCAAGGCCATGAGACGGATCTGAAATTACTTTACGTGTTCTTCGAGGTAAGAAATAGCGTCACCAACTGTAGTGATGCCTTCAGCCTGCTCGTCAGGTATAGAGATATTGAATTCCTTTTCGAATTCCATGATCAGTTCAACAGTATCCAGTGAATCAGCACCCAAATCGTTGGTAAAGCTGGCTTCAGGAACTACTTCGCTTTCATCAACACCAAGCTTGTCAATGATGATCTTTTTTACTTTTTCTGCGATTTCTGACATTGTATGTAGGTTTTAATGCCACTCGTGCACGAGGCTTTTTTGAGTGGTTGTTCAAAAATAAAGTGCAAAGATAAGCGAATAGGGGTTGATTGTGCAAATTAGTCAACCCTATTATGCACCGACATCCGTACCTTTGAGCCTGGATGGCCAAAAGAAAACTGAAGATCGACCCGGATTTTAACTTCCTGTTGATTGGTGTGGCTACCCCTTTGCAAGACTACAGACTGGCCTGGAACATCAATAAAACCCTCCATAAAGGCCTCATGCGCGTTGAAGATGTGGTGGTTGTAGATGCCGAAAGTCAGCGCCAGACTAGCTTTTCACGCTACGATTACTTCGAAGAGCTCACCAAAAGCCACTTTCACCTCCTCCGGAACCGACAGGGCACCTTCCTGCTCCTGAATGAGGTTAAGGAGATGGACTACCTCCTCGTGGTTAAAGGAGAATACTATATGGGGAGATCGGTGGGAATGTTGAAAAAACTTCGACAAATCGAGTCAGTTCAGGCTGTTGTATCCATCCCGCTGGCTTCAATCCGTTCAAAACATAACCTTATTCTGGATACCCCTGCAACAGATATTTAATGAACTTTACAGCCGTTTCGGCATATATATAATTATGAAAAGAGGACATAACAAGACAAAGATCATTGCCACATTAGGACCCGTAAGCAACAGTTACGACATGATTAAGAAATTAATCCATGCCGGTGTCGACGTGTTTCGACTCAATTTCAGTCACGGATCGCATGAAGTGCACAAAGAAACAATTGCCCTGATCAAACAGGCCAATCGCGAACTGAATACGCATGTGAGCATTTTAGCCGATTTACAAGGACCGAAAATCAGATTAGGAGAAGTATTACCCTTAACTGTATTAAAAGAAGGTGATATTTTTAAGTTCACCACCAATCCCGGTATTGGCACAAACGAAATAGCCTATATCACCTATCCGAATTTCCCCAAAGATGTAAAAGCAGGTGAAACCGTTTTAATTGATGATGGTAAAATCGAACTGAAAGTATTAGAAACCAATCGCAAAGACACCGTGGTAACACGTGTCATTTTTGGCGGACCAATTTCTTCTAAAAAAGGTGTTAACCTGCCCGATACACAGGTATCTATTCCTTCGCTGACCGAAAAAGATCATGCAGATTTAATGTTCGCTTTGCAGGAAGGTGTAAACTGGGTGGCGCTTTCTTTTGTGCGTAAAGCTGAAGATATTATTCACTTAAAAAATATCATCCGCCATCATGGCTATCATGCCCGCGTAATTGCGAAAATTGAAAAGCCGGAAGCACTGCGGAATATTGATGATATTATTGATGCTACAGATGCCATCATGGTAGCACGTGGCGACCTTGGTGTTGAAATGCCGGTTGAAATAGTACCTTTTACACAAAAGGAACTGTGTATTAAATGTCTGGCTAATTCTACACCTGTCATTATTGCCACACAGATGATGGAAAGTATGATTGAAAATCCGCATCCAACACGCGCTGAAGTAACAGATGTGGCCAATGCTGTTTTAGATGGTGCCGATTGTGTGATGCTCAGCGGTGAAACAGCTGCCGGAAAATATCCGGAAAAAGTTATTCAGACAATGGTGCGCATTATTGAACAGGCCGAAAAAGACCCCAAAATTTACGACCGTCGAAATGTGCCGGATAAGCGCTCTAAAACCTATTTGAGCGATGCCATTTGTTTTAACGCATCTAATATGGCCGGAGAAGTGCATGCCGCTGCCATCATGGGAATGACAAAAACAGGTTATACCGCATTTATGGTGAGCAGCTGCCGGCCAAGGGCAAATATTTACATCTTTACGAATAATCCGGAAGTGGTAAATATTTTAAATTTATTGTGGGGAGTTGAGGCCTTTTTCTATGATGGGATGAGAGGAACGAATAATACTTTCAAGGAAGTGCAACAACATTTAGTAGACAGCGGACATCTAAAAAAAGGCGATGTGGTCATCAACATTGGCACCATGCCGGTTAAAGAAATGGCCCGCACCAACACATTAAAAATTTCTCAAATCGTGTAGAAATTCACGAGGCAGGAAGACGGTAAGGCGGTAAGTTGAGGGAAGTTATTTATAATAAAACAATTTTTTTCTGAATTGGAGGGTAGTGAGTAGTGGGTAGTGAGTAGTGGGACTAATACAAAAATGCAATTCGACTTTGTCGAATATTGAATACAACTAACCGACGAAGTCAAACTGGGCGGTCTCACTACCCAATACTCACTACTCACTACCAGCCATTAAAAAAGAGTAATCAATATCTTTATCAAAAAGCAAAATCAAACCATGTGGACAGAAGAAAATAATCAACTCCATAAATCCTTCACCTTCAAAAATTTCTCTGAAGCTTTTGCATTTATGACACGTGTTGCCATCTTGGCTGAACAGCATAATCATCATCCCTACTGGACCAATGTGTGGAATAAAGTAGATATTTATCTCAACACCCACGATGCAGGCAATATCGTAACAGAAAAAGACCATGCCTTGGCACGTGCGATTGATGCTTTGTTGTAAAATTCTCTTTAATTTGCGGGCATGAAATACGAGCAGGACGAACAGCACCGGTTAATAGCGCTTACCGAACAATTGGTGAAAACGCTGGCTGATATGCCTGCCCATCAGGACGCCGCCCGCGATGTAGTTGACGATTTAAAGCAGGTATTGCATTTCCACGATTGGAAATACTATGTTGACGCCAAACCGGTTATCCGCGATATTGATTACGACCTCCTGTTTAAAAAATTACAGTTACTCGAAAAAACATATCCGGCCTTATTAACCGAGGACTCTCCTACCCAACGTGTAGCACGAACCTTAAGTGAAGAATTCCCCACTGTTTCGCACTCGGTGCCGATGCTGAGTCTGGAAAACAGTTATGATGAAAACGATTTGCAGACTTTTGATAAACGTGTACGTGAATTAACACAAACACCTGCAATAGAATATTGCGTCGAACCAAAATTTGACGGTTCTTCCATTGCCGTGATTTATGAAAATGATTTATTAGTGCGCGCAGCAACACGTGGTGATGGCACACAGGGTGATGAAATTACCATCAACGCAAAACGCATGCGCTCGCTTCCGTTAAAGGCAGCATTTTCGAAATATGGCATACACCGCGTCGAACTCAGGGGAGAAGTGGTTATTAATAAAGAAACATTCGCCAAAATAAATGAGAAGCGGGAGGCAGAAGGTTTGCAAATTCTTCAAAACCCACGCAACTCAGCCGCCGGTGCATTGCGTGTAAAAGATTCTGATGAAGTCGTAAAACGCGGACTCGAAGCCTTTATGTATCATATTGCGTATGCTGTGGATTCAGATGGTCGTGATGTTTTAGGTACTGTGTTAGAAAAGCACTATAACAATATCGAAATGCTCGGAAAACTAGGCTTTAAAATTCCGGGTGCTGAAAAAAAGAAATGTGACACGATTGCAGAAGTGCACAGCTTTATACAACAATGGGAAGAAGCACGCGACCAATACACCTACGAAATTGATGGTATGGTGATTAAGGTGAATGATATAGCACAACAACGTTTATGTGGTGCAACATCCCACCATCCCCGCTGGGCAATTGCATTTAAATTTAAAGCGCGCGAACAGGAAACTGAATTACTCGAAGTTGATTATCAGGTTGGCAGAACCGGAGCCATAACTCCCGTAGCAAAAGTGCGCACCGTTTATATTGGAGGTGTAAATGTTTCTTCCATCTCTTTACACAATGAAGATATTATCAATGAAAAAGATATTCATCTGCATGACATCGTTGTAGTGCAAAGAGCCGGAGATGTAATTCCTTATATTGATCGTGTTGTATTGTCGAAACGCGACCAAAACAAAGTTCGCAAAATCCATTTTCCGAAAACCTGTCCTTCGTGCAACGCGCCAATCACCAAACCAGAAGGCGAGGCCGTTTATAGATGCAATAATCCCGATTGTCCGGCACAGGCAGAAGAACGTTTAATTCATTTTGTGAGCAAGGATGCCATGGATATCGATGGCTGTGGCAGAGAAACGATTATTGAATTGTACGCCAACGGCATCGTGCACAATATTCCGGAGCTATACACCCTCCATGCCGAACAACTTGCCGGTTGGGAAGGATGGAAAGATAAAAGCATTAATAAACTGGTGGATGGCATTGCCGCCAGTAAACAACAACCTTTGTGGCGACTGCTCAATGGTTTTGGCATCAGGCATGTGGGCACACAAACTGCCAAGGATCTGGTGCGTAGTCTGAACAACCTGAAAGAACTACTCGACTGGGATATGGATCATTTCCAATCAGTAGAAGGTATCGGTCCGAAAGTAGCTGAAAGCCTGTATCAGTTTTTCCAAAATCCGGTTAATCGCGATATGATTAGCACTTTGGAAGGTTACGGGTTGAATCTGAAGAATGAAAAAACCGCTTCCGGTCCCGGAAAACTTGGCAATAAAACCTTCCTGTTTACAGGCTCTCTTACCCGTTTTACCCGGGATGAGGCCAAAGAACTGGTCGAAAACAATGGCGGAAAACTGATTTCTTCGGTGTCGAAAAACCTCAATTTCCTGGTTGCCGGGGAGGCAGCCGGGTCGAAACTGGACAAAGCAAAAGCGCTCGGAACCGTTGAAATCATTGACGAAGACACATTCCTGAAGATGCTGGAAGACTAACCCTTCGGTCAAAATCAGGCAAATCTCATGCTGAAGGGCTGTTTAGGTTAAAAAACCCTTTAAAATCGGGTTGTAATCCATTTTTTTTGGAATTTTCCACAAACCGACCTATATTTGCACTCCATTTTAAAAACTAAGTCGAACAACAATGGCACATCATAAGGCCGCTCAAAAGTCAATCCGCCAGTCGGAAAAACGCAACGAAGCTAACCGCTATTATGGCAAAACCACGCGTAATGCCATCCGTAAACTCCGTGCTCTTACAGATCAGAAAGAGGCAGATAAAATGTTGCCTGAGGTAGTTTCTATGATCGACAAACTGGCGAAACGCAATGTCATTCACAAAAACAAAGCAGCAAACCTGAAATCATCTCTGATGAAGAAGGCTGTTGCCAAGTAATTCAAACGCATATTTCTTGAAAGAACCCGGCTTTTTAGTCGGGTTTTTTTATTTTTGAGGTGGGGAGGTGCTGTATGAACGGTGATGGAAACTTCAATGAATTATACCCTTAAAACCCTCGCAGAGGAAGACCGCCCGCGTGAAAAACTTATCGCAAAGGGCAGGCAAAGCTTATCAAACGCAGAATTACTCGCCATCCTCATCGGCAGCGGTAATGCCCGCGAAACTGCTGTAGAACTCTCTACCCGCATCCTCAGCCATTTTCAAAACGACCTGCACAGCCTCGGCAAATTACAGGTTGCCGACCTGACAGCTTTTCATGGTGTTGGAACGGCCAAGGCGGTTAGTATCATCGCGGCCCTCGAATTAGGCAGACGCAGAAATCTGAGTGAAGCTGCACTGAAAGTAATCGTTCGGTCGAGTAAAGACATTTTTGACCATATCCAACCCTTACTTGGCGATTTACAACATGAAGAGTTCTGGGTGATTTATCTCAATAAGGGCAATCGAATTATCGACAAGGAACGCATCAGCTCAGGTGGTGTTGCCGGAACCGTTGTTGATGTGAAAATCATCCTGAAAAATGCACTTCAAAAATTAGCCTCAGGCATTATTCTCGCGCATAACCATCCCAGCGGAAATTTGCAGCCAAGTGATGCCGATATCAGTGTAACGAAAAAATTAAAGGAAGCCGCCAAACTGATGGAAATGCATATTCTAGATCATATAATAGTGGGTGAGGCCGATTATTACAGCTTTGCCGATAATGGCATAATATAACCGGCTACGCATGCTCTACCAATCGGCAGGCTGTTGCAAATCAGCTACCTTTGTCGCATGGATCGGGCATATCAGAAAGCATATTGGTTATACCATGTATGCGTGTTTTTGTGGGGATTTACTGCCGTATTCGGTCGTTTAATTCAGCTCAATGAAACCATATTAGTATGGTATCGGATGGGCATTACTTCCGTCATTTTATTATGCATACCGGCACTTTGGAAATCTTTGCGCACCATCCAACGAAAAACGCTTTGGAAATTAGTTGGCATCGGTTTAATCGTTACCGCACATTGGCTTGCCTTTTATGGTTCTATTAAGGAGGCAAATATTTCAGTTGCCTTAACCTGCCTTGCCACCACTTCTTTTTTTGTGAGTGTGCTGGAACCACTTTTTTTTGGCAGAAAATTTATCTGGCACGAATTGTTGCTTGGCTTGCTGGTAGTGCCGGCGATGTATTTAATTTTTCATTTCAGCGGAAACTATAAAACCGGTATTATATTAGGATTAATATCCACTTTCTTCGCAACCATATTCTCTCTGCTCAATAAAAAAATGATTGCAGAAACAAAACCGCTGAATATCACTTTTATTGAAATTGTGACAGGGTATATCATCCTAAGCGCAATCATGCCGCTGTATTTACATGTGCAACCCGAAACAGATATCCATCCTTCCGGAACAGATATCGTGAATCTGATATTATTTTCCGGCTTATGCACGGTGGTCCCCTTTACGCTTTCCTTATATTGTTTACGACATATCTCTGTATTTACCGCCTCCATCACACTGAACCTTGAACCGGTGTATGGCATTGGCATGGCTATATTGCTGTTTAACGAGCAGGAGCATCTGCAAACGGGATTTTATATAGGCACGCTGATGATTATGGCAGTGGTTTTTATTAACCCGTTCATCCAAAAACGCTTTGGTGACCAGGCAAAACCACCGGTTATCATTGGTGAATAGTAAAAAAATGGTACATTAGTACCCTTAGTATCTGTATGGCAAATCGTGTTACACCACCTTTAGCACCCACCACACCATCCACTGATTTTGAATTATTCTTCAGAATGTCGGCGGATGTCATGCTGGTGGCAACACTGGATGGCACGATCATCGATTTTAACAATGCGTATTCAAGAATCAGTGGTTATTCGCGGGATGAAATTATTGACTTAAAAGGCGGTTGGGATTTTGTGTTACCCGAAGATATCCCGAATGCTTTAAAAGTAATTGATGAGCTACGGATAAATAAAACACAACTGCTCAACTACGAATTACGTATCCGCACCAAATCAGGTCAAATTAAAACGCTGAGTTACGATGCATCCGTTAACTCAATTACCGGACATATTTATTGCATCGGCAGAGATGTTACCACGATGTATCAGCAGCAAAAACACGCCGCTGAAACAGAATCCAGATTGCGCTTTTTCTTCGATCATGCTTTAGATGGTATGAGCATTATTGTGAATGGTGAATATCAACTCGTAAACAATGCATTTCTGCGCATTTTCGGAGCAGAAAGTGAAGCAGACATTATCGGGCGCAACTTCCTAGATTTTGTAGATCCCGAATACAAAGAAAAAGTTGGCCGGATTGTGCAAACCAATTCTGACGAGATGTATACTTCGCGCATTATCCGTCTCGATAACGGCCTGGCGAGAAATGTGGAGGTTACCGGTAAAACCATTTCGCATCAGGATCAGAAGGTGCGCATTTCTGTTGTTCGCGACCTCGATGAGCGGCGCAATATGCAGGAAAAAGTGAAAGAAAGCGAAGCCCGATTTACAGCAGTATTTCAAAATGCATCGCTCGGCATTGCCCTCACCGATCGCAATGGCAAATTTGTTGAAGCCAACTATACCCTGCTGCAACGTCTCGGCTATACACTAGATGAAATAAAAGGTTTAGACATCTACCAATTCCTTGAAGCCAACGACCACAGTTCAACTAAAAATTATTTCAAACAACTGCTGAGTGGTAAAACCTCTACCGCTTTTTTTGAACGCAGATGGCAGCGAAAAAATGGCAGCAGCACCTGGTCTAAAATGACCTGTAATGTTTTACAGGGCACGCAGGGAAAAACACTTATTCTTTCTATTATTGAAGACATCGACCTGCAGAAACGCAACGAACAGGCTTTGATGGAGAGTGAAGAGAAATTCCGTGCCGTATACGAAAGTTCACCAATGGGTATCGTAATTACATCAGATGGCGGCCGTATACATGATGTAAATGATGCCTTTGTAAACATGCTCGGATATACCGAAGCTGCGCTGCACAGTAAAAACATTTTAGATTTCACACATCCGGCAGATAAGGATGCGGCACAGGTGCAGTTGCTTAATATTTACTCCGGTGCTGCCAAGCATTATTCTGTAGAAAAACGTTTTTTGCGCAAGGATGGCACTGAATTCTGGGCCAGAGAAGCCATGTCCAGTTTATTTCACGTGGGCGATGCTATGTACACAGTAGCCATCATCGAAAATATTGAAGGCCGCAAACGCGCAGAAGCCGCACTTGAGCAAAAAAATCTTGAACTCACGCATACCAATCAGGAACTCGAACATTTTGCGTATGTAGCTTCCCACGACTTACAGGAACCACTGCGCACTATTACCAGCTTCATTCAAATACTCGAGCGCCGGTATCATGATAAACTGGATATAGAAGCACAGCAATTTATGGGCTTCATTGTAGATGGTGCCAAACGTATGCAAACCCTCATTCATGATTTATTGGAATATAGTCGCATCAACCGCTATAATACAGGATTTGAAAAAATAGACCTCAACGAAATATTTATTACCGTAAATCATGTACTGAAAGATAAAATTGAAACACATGAAGCCTTAATCATGGCTGAACATTTACCTGAGGTATATGGAAACCGTATTCAACTCACCCAGGTATTTCAAAATCTGATAGACAATGCCATCAAATTCAAATCAGATAAACGCACCCCGGAAGTAACCATTTCCGTTATTGAACATAAAACCACCTGGGAACTCATATTTAAGGATAACGGCATTGGTATCAGTGCTGAATATTTCCAGCGTATTTTTGTCATCTTCCAACGATTGCATACGGTTGAAGAATACACCGGAACCGGAATCGGTCTTGCCATTTGCAGGAAAATTGTCGAACGTCACGGCGGAGAAATCTGGGTAGAATCAAAGCCCGGCAAAGGTTCAACTTTTCATTTAACCTTAAGTAAAAAATTATCAGCGGGATAAAGTGCTGTTAATAGGTAGGACATTTAAGCGGATCGCGCTTGCCAATTGAACCAAAGGTGTACACTACAGCCATTTCGAGTCCACCGGATAAATTACTGGCCGTACTCAGTTTAGATACATTGATATCATAACTTATCGAACCGGTGAAATGTCCGGTTTGCAAACCACCTACTACCCATAAAGCATCGCCCACCCGAAACCAGGTTCCGGCAAATAAAGCACTTTCTGAACCATCGCCGCCCATAGGCTTGCTGAAATTCGCACCCAAAATAATTTCAGAAGCTTTTTTCTGAGTGGAAACATAAATCTGAGGCTGAAAAGTAGCGACACCATTTAAGGCAATGAAAGCGCCTGCAGTGGCAGTGTATCTTATACCCACCTGATTCGTGCTGCCATAAAAAGATTCAACCGGCTCATTCACATGCGCAACAGAAGCGCCAATCGTATACCGCTGGTCTTCATAAGGAATAATCGTCAGCAAAGCACCTGCGCCTAAATCGGCGTAAGATAATTGCTGATTTAATCCGGTTTCACCGTTAGCAATTTGCTGGTCAAAAGAAAAATCATTCCACTGATTGTCAAAATACAATCTAGAAACATCAAATGTTTTTTGAACAATTCCACCCTGCAAACCTATTGCCAGTCGCACCGCATCATGATCGGTATATCCAATATGATAAGCGGCAGAAATCAATAATTTATTGGTGGTAAGCACTCCATCACCGGCCTGGTCATTCAGGGCAATAACACCTAAGCCAAAACGATTCACTGCTTTTTTAGGCTGAATACCCACATCTGTAAATAAAGAAAATGTTCGATATGGAACAGTTACACTTCCCCACTGATCCCGATAATTAGCACCGAGACGAACACTTCCCAAAAAATTACCGGTTTGCGCCGGATTAATATGCATCGGCGCTGCGAAAAATTGCGAAAAATGCACATCCTGTCCGCATACCAGCAGAGAGCTCAACATACATATGCCAAACAGGATTTTTCTCATTGCAATAGTGAAATATTACCTTTTAATTCGATTGGTTTTCCATCCAGGAAACGCCCGGTTAATACATATACATACACTTCTGTTTCCTGTAGTTGTCCTTTATATGTACCATCCCATCCAACACTGCGGTCATTGGTTTGAAACACTAATTCACCCCATCGGTTAAATATCAATAATTGAATTTCATCAAACCCAAACCCTTTAATAAATATCATATCATTTATACCATCACCATTAGGCGAAAAGGCATTGGGTACGCCAACAGCACCTTCATTCACCACCTCAACCGTACGACAATACACATCGCTGCAGCCGTTGGTATTGGTTGCGGTCAGACAAACAGTATAAACACCTTCTTCCTCATACACATGATATCCATTTTTATCGATAGAAGTAGTGCCGTCACCATAATTCCATTCATAGGTAACCGCATTTGTACTCAGATTGGTGAAAACCGTTGGCGTATTGATGATAGCATATTCCGGATAGGCATCAAAAAAGGCAGTAGGCCAACCATCAATAATCACTTCTTGTGTAAGTGTGTCAGGTACACCACATAAAACTGCAATCAGTGAAACCGTGTAAATACCAGGCTCTGTATAAATATGTGTTGTGGCGGCTGCAGTATCTGAAGTGCCATCACCAAATAACCAGATATAGGTATCTGCCGTTTCCGATAATGGCGTAAATGTGGCTTCCACCGGCAAACAACCCAGCGCTTCTGCAGTGAAACCTGTATTAAACTCGTACAAATAATCGATACTTAATGAAAATGTATCCGCAGCATTACAACTAAATGGGTCGGTAACAATCAACGTAATCGTATACGCCCCTGGTTCATAATAAGCATGCTCCGGATTTTGTTCATCAGAGGTAGTGCCATCCCCAAAATCCCATTCAAATTCAGTTGTAGGATTATAGATACCTAAAGCATTAAGGGTAGCGGTTAAACTATCGCAATTTTCTGTCAGCGTATATTCAAAATCAGCTTCAATATCCTCACTGAGTACGGTAACTGTCAGATAAGCCGTATCCGCAATATTACAAGTCAGTGAATCTATTACAATCAGCATCACTTCATAAGTACCCGGCTCAGTATAAGTATGTGATGGTTCAAACGAATAATTGAGTGGCGACCCATCTCCAAAATCCCAGATATAATCTTCTGCTTCTGCACTTGTATTAATAAAATCTACATCAAAAGGCACACAACCGATAAAAGAAGGATCAGCAACTGCCTCTGCATATACGCCGGCAATATTAAATTCAATTTTTGCGACACCGAGATTACACAATGATCCACCATTTACTTCCGACCATGCGCCGGGTGTAGTCGGAAAATCATCCAAGCCCCAGCAGCCCGCGCATACTGCCTGATAGATTGCTCCTGCTTTATCAAAGCGACTCGTGCCGCCATCCACGTGCTCAGGACTGGCAGGTCCGCCAAAATAACTGGCAAATACTAAGTCAATCGCATTTTTTGAAATCACAAAAAAGTAGAAATCGCTGCCATCAGTTGTCGACTGGATAGCATCCGGTGTAATCGTCATGTCAACTGTAAAACCGGTAGATATATTATATCCCTGATTTACGATACCACCCCATCCTGACACATATACATTTTCGCATTGATCAACTAAAAATGCAGAAGGTGAAATATTTATGGCTGAACCTCCATTTCCAAAAACCATGGAGTACATAATCGCACTTAAATCCGGTTCCAATTTGGTAATAAAGTGTTTGCCATTTGGTTCCGTATATACACCGGCTGTAACCGGCCATACACCTTTTGTTTGTCCGGTTATATAAATATTATCATCTGCATCTGTTTCCACAAAATACACCTGATCATAATTATTTGTGCCGGCAAACGTGCAATATTCAAGCGTTGTTCCATCAGGAGAAATAATCGAAACAAAGCCATCCGTTACACCACCTGAATAGGTTGTATCCCAGGCCCCGGCTGTTACCGGAAAATCGTTGCTGGCTGTTCCACCGCCCACCACTAACTGCCCAAGCGATGTTAGCTTCATACTATAAGCACCTTCTTCTTCGCTTCCACCTATATAACTCGACCAGGTTAATGCTGAGCAATTGGGTGCTAATTTAAATACCACACCTTCCTGATCACCTGATATTGCAGGCTGAAATACACCGGCAGTTGTCGGGAAATTAGTACTTACCGTATTACTGGCAACATAAATATTTTCAAAGGCATCAACAATAACCTCTCCCCGAATAAAATCTCCGTAATTATAATGTGTTGTATATCCGGGTGCTATATTCAAACCATCATTACCCGTTCCGCCGACAAAGGTTGAACCGATTAACGCAGTTCCGTCGGCGTTTAATTTCAATACATAAATATCACTACCACCAGAAAAATCAATTCCGTCAACAGTTACTGTAGAACCGCCATTAAAGGATGCATCATAAGCACCTGCAGTTATAGGAAAATTATTACTGCTGGTGGTGCCGTAAATCACTAATTCATTATCAGCGGTTGCCATCATACTGTGTGGCAATTCAGATTTTGTTCCGCCTATGTAAGTGCTAAATAATAAATCCGTTCCGGTAGCATTCCATTTAGAAATACCCAGGTCAGTATCTCCACCCGAAAACGTTGTTGTGTATGCGCCTACGGTTGTCGGAT
The DNA here is from genome assembly GCA_029571985.1 of Bacteroidota bacterium. GTDB lineage: Bacteria > Bacteroidota > Bacteroidia > Chitinophagales > BACL12 > UBA7236. The sequence goes on from JAKQVC010000223.1 coordinate 82,361, forward strand.
ATCCACCACCAAATGCAGCGCCTCCACCAAATAAATTACCCTCACTGTCAAATGTGGCCGTATATCCCCAATTATCTGTGGTGCTGCCGCTATAGGAGCCGAACACTAATTCCGGGTCAATAATTAATTCGAAATTTCGATCAAATCCTTCCGGAAATTGAAAGGACACAATATTTTCATCAACCTGATACAGGCAAGGCACCGGAACTACTTTACCATTAATTTTCTGCCAGGCATAAGGTCGCATTTCTTTAACGGTATCCAATGCTGTAACTAACTGTAATTGATTATCCTGTACTAAAACAGCATACAAACCGGTATACTGCATGCGTATATCCTCAACATGCGCACCGGGATGCACAATAAAATCATATTTCAAATTACTGCCGCTGCTATATACACGCATATCAATTTGCGCATAAACATCATCATACAACACTTCACCATATGCATGCACACGCGATGCCCACTTTGAAGGATCATTTCCTAAAATGAAATTATAATATTCATTACCCGGCATCGATGCTACTACGGGAATAGCAGAACGCGCATCCAGAAATTGCATGCGATAAGCATGTCGCTGAATAATCTGAGAAGTTTGTCCGGGCTGGGTATGTTTCACCGCATCTTCATCAAACAAGTCAAACATAAACCCTGATTGCTCGAGATACACCCGCATACCACCCAATTCAGCGCGATACAACACCTGTTCAGGCCATTGATGCTTATTTTCTAAAAACTTAATCGGTTGGGCATGCGGAACTGAAATTTGCTGGGCGCATAAAGGCTGCACGCCAAAAAACAGCGTCTGCACGAGGAGTAATATGGTGGCACTTCGGAAGTTCACAATAAACAAAGCAGATACAGGGCACCAGATAGTCCGATAGCCACTAATCCATATTAAAAATACGAAACTTTCGCTGGTACGGTTGGTTTGGGGGAGAAATGACTATGTTATGACCCTGTAATTTCGCTTCGTGTACCCTGCCCGGAAATAGCGAAAGCACAGCTTCATTTTAGCCTGTTCTTTTGTAATATTGAGGCAAAACACATCAGACTATGCGCAACATGATGGCCATTTTCCTACTCCTGTGTGGGTTTCAGGTTGTTACTCATGCCCAGGAAGTGAAAAAGCTCGAAGCGGGACAAGCGCCCGGAAAAGCCACTATTGACCAGATTTCTTGGTTGGCAGGATATTGGGAAGGAACCGGATTTGGAGGCAACTGCACGGAGCTCTGGTTGCCGGCTGCCGACAAGGCCATGCAGGGTATTTTCAGGTTCGTGCTCAACGACACCCTCATTTTCACTGAGTATATGCACCTGATTGAGGAAGACAGCAGCCTGACCATCAAGCTCAAACACTACGGCAAAGACCTCGAAGGATGGGAAGAAAAATCAGAATGGACCACCTTCAAATTAGTATCCATCGAAAATCAAACCGCCTATTTCAGCGGACTCACGTATTCGGTAACCGGAAATAAATTGCTCATACGCCTCACACTTAAAGAAGGGGATCAGGTGTATACGGAGGATTTTAATTTTAAGCGAATAGAAAAATAAAGAGCAGCACTGTCAAAATTGATACCTGAATTCCATCTACGAAAAACAATTGGTTGACAATGGCTGACAATTTAAATATTACGCACCTTATAATCCCAGAAGATATAGCGGACAAACAGATATTGATTTCAGATGCTATGTTGTTATTCGAACGTAAGATAAATCGAAATGAATCGGCATTTAATGCGCTGAAGGACATTAACCCAAAAGTCGCCGCATTTGTTATTGACAACCAACATTTAACCATTGATGAATTCGAAGTAGCACTTTACCATCAACTTTTTCGAAATAAAAATATATAAACATTAAAAAGGAATTGCTTATATCAATCAAACTATAACGTTGTTCGCGTTCAAGTTCATAGTCCATAAATTATAATATTGCTTTCAAATTGAGTTCCTCATATTTTTTGCATTAAGAGCTGCGGCATTGCGCCATTAGATTGACGATGTGCTGTGAATTGCTTTCAAATTGAGTTCCTTATTTTTGCATTAACAGCAGCGTCACCACTTGTTCACCAAACCTTCACGCTGTGAATTGCTTTCAAATTGAGTTCCTTATTTTTGCATTAACAGCTCTTGCCTTTTGTCTTTGCCTCGTGGTATAGCTGTGAATTGCTTTCAAATTGAGTTCCTTATTTTTGCATTAACAGCTAAGGGCTCTCGCAATCATTAAGGCGTCAAGCTGTGAATTGCTTTCAAATTGAGTTCCTTATTTTTGCATTAACAGCTCGCTCCGCAAATATTCATTAAAGTATTGTGCTGTGAATTGCTTTCAAATTGAGTTCCTTATTTTTGCATTAACAGCGCTTGCGCCGACTTGTCCACAAACATACCCGCTGTGAATTGCTTTCAAATTGAGTTCCTTATTTTTGCATTAACAGCTATAAAAAGAAAGCTTATTGCTCCAATACCGCTGTGAATTGCTTTCAAATTGAGTTCCTTATTTTTGCATTAACAGCATAATTAAACGGCAAGACAACCTTGATGCCGCTGTGAATTGCTTTCAAATTGAGTTCCTTATTTTTGCATTAACAGCCATCGCTTGGTTCAAATGGCCACAGATGAGGCTGTGAATTGCTTTCAAATTGAGTTCCTTATTTTTGCATTAACAGCTGCCGCTTCAGCAGCAAAATCTTTGTATAGGCTGTGAATTGCTTTCAAATTGAGTTCCTTATTTTTGCATTAACAGCTTTAATTCGGCATATTGAACAAGCTCTCTCCAGCTGTGAATTGCTTTCAAATTGAGTTCCTTATTTTTGCATTAACAGCATTTTCCGCAGCTTCAACAACTTCGTTTCCGCTGTGAATTGCTTTCAAATTGAGTTCCTTATTTTTGCATTAACAGCGAATGCTGGAACAATGGGTGTTCCACAGGCGCTGTGAATTGCTTTCAAATTGAGTTCCTTATTTTTGCATTAACAGCACCCAAACCTGATAAAAGATGCCACCGGTAGCTGTGAATTGCTTTCAAATTGAGTTCCTTATTTTTGCATTAACAGCTGCAAGTTCTGTTACAGCTTCACGTTTAATGCTGTGAATTGCTTTCAAATTGAGTTCCTTATTTTTGCATTAACAGCTGCCTCCTCGTATCTGACCGAAAGTAAATTGCTGTGAATTGCTTTCAAATTGAGTTCCTTATTTTTGCATTAACAGCCGACAATTCTTTGATCACTTGTTCTTTTGGGCTGTGAATTGCTTTCAAATTGAGTTCCTTATTTTTGCATTAACAGCATTGCGCGCGATGGCGATGCTGCCGGAACAGCTGTGAATTGCTTTCAAATTGAGTTCCTTATTTTTGCATTAACAGCACTTCATCACAGTAGAATAATGTATGCGCTGCTGTGAATTGCTTTCAAATTGAGTTCCTTATTTTTGCATTAACAGCTGTAAATAAAATGAAACGCAAACTATTCAGGCTGTGAATTGCTTTCAAATTGAGTTCCTTATTTTTGCATTAACAGCGAACTCCACTTGGAGATTTTGTGCGACGGCGCTGTGAATTGCTTTCAAATTGAGTTCCTTATTTTTGCATTAACAGCTTGTGCGCTGCGACAAATTGAGCGGCTAAAGCTGTGAATTGCTTTCAAATTGAGTTCCTTATTTTTGCATTAACAGCAGGTTGCACAGATTACGCAGCGAGTAATTAGCTGTGAATTGCTTTCAAATTGAGTTCCTTATTTTTGCATTAACAGCGCTGTTATTAATACGCCTTCCTGCATACTCGCTGTGAATTGCTTTCAAATTGAGTTCCTTATTTTTGCATTAACAGCATAGGAATAAATTTTGCAGCATTTGTCTTTGCTGTGAATTGCTTTCAAATTGAGTTCCTTATTTTTGCATTAACAGCAAGTATTTTGAATACTTTGGCAGCCCGGCAGCTGTGAATTGCTTTCAAATTGAGTTCCTTATTTTTGCATTAACAGCACAGACAGTATTTGGGATGAAATTGTGACCGCTGTGAATTGCTTTCAAATTGAGTTCCTTATTTTTGCATTAACAGCAGTAGCATTTTTGACTCGACAGCTCCGCTAGCTGTGAATTGCTTTCAAATTGAGTTCCTTATTTTTGCATTAACAGCGCATCGGAATTTTGTAATCAAATGCGTTCTGCTGTGAATTGCTTTCAAATTGAGTTCCTTATTTTTGCATTAACAGCAGAGCTTGAAATTGCAACAGCAGCTTCGCGGCTGTGAATTGCTTTCAAATTGAGTTCCTTATTTTTGCATTAACAGCGACGGCGGTGGGTATGCCATCATCCCGCATGCTGTGAATTGCTTTCAAATTGAGTTCCTTATTTTTGCATTAACAGCGTTCTCATCAAGCGCAAATGACCGAGATTGGCTGTGAATTGCTTTCAAATTGAGTTCCTTATTTTTGCATTAACAGCATAAAGGGTAATCCTTAAACAGTTTCCTTGGCTGTGAATTGCTTTCAAATTGAGTTCCTTATTTTTGCATTAACAGCGCGTTACATAACACCTGCTCGTGCGGAGGTGCTGTGAATTGCTTTCAAATTGAGTTCCTTATTTTTGCATTAACAGCCGGCGCGGCCCGATCAGTCCTCTCCATTCAGCTGTGAATTGCTTTCAAATTGAGTTCCTTATTTTTGCATTAACAGCAGTAACCAATG
>JAKQVC010000232.1 GCA_029571985.1 Bacteroidota bacterium
TAAGAAATTCTATTTTATTACTAGAAATAACTTTATTGAAGTTGATGCGCCAACGCATATTACTGGAATAAAATTAGCAGAGGACTATGGCGATCTAAGGACTGTACAGAAAATAACTGGATCATCGTCGACGATAGTTGGCATCGCTGAGAATACAGACTTGATAAGCGAAGTAGCGACACTGTCAGGTACTACTGGAAGGATAGAGAAAAACGAATCAGACACTAACTTGCACAATCCTACTGCTGCAGCAGATAAAGCGCTGACGCTGGTAAATGAATATGCTGAGCGAGAGAAGACTTTGACATTGACATGCCATGACCTAGTAAAAAGTCAGTTATATACGGCTTGGGTATTCAGTGGAGCGCCATTCCCTAGCGAGATACAAGGTACGTATGTTGTAAACGAGAGAACAATATCGAATTATTATAGTGGCGCTTACAGTATTAGTGTTTCGCTCAAAAACAGGAATTATTTCGCAAGGTATGGATACAGTATCAAAAAAGTTGAAAAGGTATTAGATGATACTGTGACTACTATTGGCGATATTATGAGCGTAAACAAACTAACGCCAGTGGAGAAAATAGCGTTACGTGATAAGTGGAATACAATATCGACAGAAAAACCAAGTCTAGACGATTTGGCAAATTATCATGGTATTGGCAATGAAAAAAATACTTATGACAATGCGTTTCAGGCACTTGCGACATATTTGAATGGTGGTGTTGAGTATGTTTCAGGTACTCCATTTTGGCTTACAGATGGATGCATACCAATAACTGAGGATATAAATGATGCTGAATACGAGAGCAAATTTAACGACTATGAGGCTGCAAAAGCAGCACTGAATGCTGTGATCAGTGAGTCGCCTACACAATTCTTTTATGGTGATGAGGTGCCGAATAACGGTTACCATGTCGGCGATTTCTGGGTTTATCAGGATGCACTATTTATCTCGAACGTAGATAGAGCGCCAGGCGAGGGATTACAATCAGATTGGGAATGGTATATAAGGCCGAATATCATCACTGATATTCAGTCAACGAACGGAAACGTATTTAAGCCCGGCCAGTCAATGACGACAACACTGGTACCTAGATGTTTCAAAAATGGCGTTGAGATAACCGACACAATACCAGATTCAGCATTCAAGTGGACACGAACGAGTTTTTATCCAAGAAACCCGCCAGACGATGATTATACTTGGAACACGAATCATTCGAGCGGATATCGAACGGTAGAAGTAACGT
>JAKQVC010000251.1 GCA_029571985.1 Bacteroidota bacterium
ATTGTAATCGACTCGACCTCCCGCATTAAAACGCCGCAAGGAAATGGAATTGTGAGTTCATACGATGATATCATCAAAGAATTTGGCGAAACCAAATATAGCAGAGGCAGCTTCCCAACTTATAGCATGACACATTTATCCTATGACAAATTAAACCCGCAACAGATTTACACCATCATGCACTTCCAACAGTTTTCAATCGTAGATTCAAATAGTTTTCAAGTAAAAAGAATTGAAATAAAATACTAATCCACCCAAAAATCAGTCTTTTTCATTGATCGAACTTTATGAAAATTCACGAGGCCCCGCCGAGAGGCGGGCAGGCGGGAAGACGAGAAGTCGGTAAGTTGGGAAAATTGGTTTGAAGAAACTTATTCCTTTCATCAATAGGTATCAGGTATCAGGTATCAGGTATCAGGTAGTAGGCTACTTAACTACCGAACTTATTCCTCATTCCTCATTCCTTTTATTATCAGGTATCAGGTATCAAGTATCAGGAATCAGGTAGTACTTAGCTACCGAACTCATTCCTCATTATTTATTCCTTATTCCTTATTCCTCATTCCTCTTTCCTCACCATTTCCTGCCTTTGTACGGTTCCGAACTCTTCTTCTTGCCGGGTTTTTGCATTTCACGGCTGTTGCCTTTGTGGGCGCGTGGCTTTTCTTTGAAGCTTTCTGATTTTTCGTTTTGGATTTCTATGCGCACCTTTCTGCCGCGATAAATGAATCCGTTGAAGGATTTAATGATGCTGTCAGAAACATTGGCAGGCACTTCTACAAAGCTGTAGGCGCCTTTTAAGCGGATATCACCCACCTGATGTGGTTTGAGTTTTCCAACCTGACTAATCATCATCAGCAAATCTTTAGGACCTATATGATCCATCTTGCCCAGATTGATGAAAAGCAGGTCCATATTCGCCTTGCGACTGGCACGTTCATGTGAATCCTTACGTTCGTAAACGTTGAGGTCTTCGGCAAAGCGGTAGTATTCTAAGAAGCGGTTGAACTCGAGACTGGCAAAGCGTTTCATCACCTCATCGCGGTCCATGCCGGCAAATTCCTGTTCCATTACGGAAAGGAAAGGCGCAATGGCCTTTTCATCCACCTGCACCTCATTCACTCTGTGAATCAGGTTGAGTAACTGTCGCTCGCAAATGGTAACACCATCCGGCACCATCATGCGCATGAACTGAATTTTTAAGCTGCGCTCCAGTTGCTTAATGCGGTACATGTCTTTCGATGTGGCCAAAACGCAACTTATACCCTTTTTACCGGCCCGGGCAGTCCTTCCTGAACGGTGCGTATAATAAGCCATATCATCAGGCAAGTGTAAATGGATAACATGCGTAAGGTTATCCACATCAATTCCTCTGGCGGCTACGTCGGTGGCAATCAATACTTGTAAGGTCTTTTCGCGGAAAGCAGCCATCACCTTATCCCGTTGCATTTGGGTTAGATCGCCATGCAAACTATCGGCTACATAACCATCTTTTATCAGTCGCTCGGCAATATCCTGTGTTTCAGCCTTTGTGCGGCAGAAAATGATGCCGTACATATCGGGGTGATAATCCAGAATGCGTTTAAGGGCCGGATATTTATTGCGCGACTCAACAATATAGTATTGATGTTCGATGTTCTCATTCGTCTTGTTTCCGCCACCGGAGGAGATTTCGACCGGCTTATGCATGTATTTGCGAATGATATCGCGGATTTCGGCAGGCATGGTTGCGCTAAACAACCAGGTATGCTTATCGGCAGGGGTTTCGGCAAGAATCGTATCAATATCCTCCTGAAAGCCCATATTGAGCATTTCATCCGCCTCATCCAGCACTACCACCTGCACATCACTCAAATTGAGGGCCTTGCGGTTAAGCAGGTCAATCAGACGACCCGGTGTAGCCACCACTACCTGCACTCCTTTACGAATGCTATCGATCTGGGCGCGAATGCTCGATCCGCCATACACAGCCACAGAGCTGAAACCACGGGTATTCTTGGCGAAATTGCGCAGGTCGTTTTCAATCTGCACACATAATTCACGCGTAGGTGCCAGAATCAGCGCCAGGGGCTGACGGGCACTTGTATCTATCATGTCCACTAAAGGCAAACCAAAGGCAGCGGTTTTTCCGGTACCGGTTTGGGCTAAAGCAATCAAATCGGCACTGCCCGACAATACAGCCGGAATTACCTGAGCCTGAATGGGTGTAGGTGTTGTAAAACCCAGTTGTTCAATACTCTTCAAAACGGCATCCGACAAGCCGAGCGATTCAAAATCAGTCATATAAGTTGTTGAAAATAAGTTGTTTATAGTTTTTATCTCATGTAGTATGCTAAGTAACCATGACTACCAGAGCGCAACCTGAAGGGGTTGTTATAAAAGCAGTTGTACATCAAAGCTGCTGCAAAGATACGCTAAACTTAGTCGTAATGCACAAAATGGGGTGCGGACGTGGGAATGCAGGTGTGCAAGTGATGTCCGCCGTACGGCGGATTTGTGTGTGAAAATGTGCAAGTGGCAGAAAGTTGCTCATTGAGAAACCATTTCTTTTGATTTAACCGATATATTCTTATCAAAACAAAAAGTTAGCTCCCTCTCCAGCAAGGAGAGCCTGCCGCTCCGAGGAACGAGGTGTGGGGCGGGGGGTGAGGTTCATGATAGGGCCGAATAAGTGCACAATACCCACATCCACGCCTCCTACCATCAACACTTCCAGCATTCCTTACCGCAACTTTCCGGCTTACCGACTTACCTGTTCCGCCATTTTACAATGAAAAGGATTTGAACTTTCTAAATGAGCCGTTGTGTCGCCCCGATGGGGCTGTTTTTTTGAGCTGTGTGTTTGTTAGTGGGTGTGTCGCCCCCCTGGGGCTTGTTATTGTAATTTGCGCACCTGAACACCTGAACACATGAATACCTGAACACAATTGCATTTCATCCCGAGTACTCGGGACACCTCCGCACGTCCGCACCTCCGCACATGAACACGTCGACACGTCGGCACGTCGACACGTCGACACATTCTGCATTCCACCTCAGCACCTCCGCACGTCTGCACCTCCGCACGTCCGCACCCTCTGTTATCCACACTCACCTTACCAAACCATCCCCCGTTTTTCATGTTTTCAATATATTCGCACCTCACATACCTTTGAATAGATGATTAATCACAGCAATTGGCAATTACCATACGAGGTGAATCCTGCTTTTAAGCAGCGCACAGCCTACTTCTGTATGGAGTTCGGCGTGCATCAGGCACTGAAAATATATAGTGGCGGTTTGGGTTACCTGGCGGGAAGCCACATGAGAAGTGCATACGAATTACGTCAAAACCTCTTCGGTATCGGAATTTTGTGGCGTTATGGATACTATGACCAGGTGCGCGACGACCACGGATTTATGTCCGTGCAGTTTCAAAAGAAGCTGTATACCTATCTGAAACAAACAGATATCCAGTTCACGATACCAATTAATGGTAAAGATGTGATGGTTAAGGTTTATTATCTGGCTCCTGAAACTTTTAACTCAGCACCATTATTCCTGCTGAGCACCGATTTTCCCGAAAATGAAGAGTATATCCGCGAATACACCCACCGTCTCTATGACCGCGATCACGAAGTGCGCATCGCCCAAAACGTCATTTTAGGTGTTGGTGGTGCCAAAGTGGTGGAAATGCTGGGTGGAGCTGATATTTACCATATGAATGAGGGACATGCCCTGGCGATGACCTTCTACCTGTTCAGCAAATGGAAAGACGTTGACAAAGTGCGCGAACATGTGGTATTCACCACCCATACCCCTGAAAAAGCCGGCAATGAGGAGCACAATATCAACGATATGGAGCGCATGGGCTTTTTTAGTGGTGTGCCGATGGAAATTATCCGCAAAATCACCCATACAGAAGGCGATATGATGGGTTACACACCTGCAGCCTTATACATGAGCAAAATTGCCAATGGGGTAAGCAAACTCCATGGTGAAGTAAGTCGTGAAATGTGGAAGGACCTGCCCGGCATTTGCCAGATCAGCCACATCACCAACGCCCAGCAAAAGAAATTCTGGGCCGATCGTGAGTTGAACCAAGCTTATGTGAATCGCGATGATATGGGCATGCGCATCATTAAAAAAGAGCTTAAAAGAGAGCTTTTTGAGGTCGTAGCGAACCAAACAGGTAAAATTTTCGACCCGAACGTGCTGACTATCGTGTGGTCGCGACGATTTGCCGAATACAAACGTGCCAACCTGCTGTTGCGCAATCGCGACCGCTTTTTACAATTCATCAACAATGAAAAATATCCTGTACAGATCATTTGGGCGGGTAAACCGTATCCATTCGATCACGGGGCGATTAATACGATGAACGATATCATCAGTTTCACCCAGGACAGAGGTAATCTAGCCGTTTTGGTGGGATACGAAATTGAACTTAGTTACCTGTTAAAGCGTGGTGCTGATGTTTGGCTGAACACCCCGCGTCGACCTCGTGAGGCTTCGGGCACTTCCGGTATGACGGCGGCTATGAATGGCGCTGTTAACGTGAGCGTAAGCGATGGCTGGATTCCGGAGTTTTCTGTGCATGGCGAAAATTGTTTTGTCATTCCGCCTGCCGATCATAACACTATGAGTACTGTCGAAATTGACAACTATGATTATGATAACCTGATGGCGGTGCTTGAAAATGAAGTAGCGCCTGCCTATTATGATCATCCGGAGCGTTGGCTCGGCATTATGCGTAAAAGCATGCACGATGTTTACCCATACTTCGATAGTGATCGGATGGCCGTTGAGTATTACCAGAAAATCTACCAACATCCCTTTAGTCCGGTAGATAGTCTCCTCAACCAGGTTTTTGACAACCACAACAGCTAAACCTGATACATAACAAGTAAAAAGTCGCGATACACGAGTATCGCGGCTTTTTCATTTATGCTTTTCCTTTGCTTTGCATTCGTTTTGCGGAAGCCATCGCATCGCCCGACATTTTTTTAAAGGTTTCCAGTATATCAGCCATAAAGGCCTCATCAAATAAGGGTTTCAAATCCTCCCAGGAGTTAAAATCTGCCTGTCGAAATTTATAGGCCTGCTCAAAAAGTCCAATTTCAACCTTTACAATGTATTTCTCACTCCAGGCAAAAACCGTAATCTTACAAACGGGGTGTTCTATATAGCCGGCAATTCTCATGATAACTCCAATTTTTCAGCGATGCGGTCCAGAATAGGGGCAACAGCCGGACAAATTTCTGCATTTTTTAAAGTGAGGTCGGCAATCTGATACAGTTTTTTTCGATTGGTATGCGGGTATTCGCTGCAGGCTCGTGGTCGCCACTCGTAAATGCGACAAGTATTATCCGCCTGCAAAAACGGACATGGTGTGGTATGAAAAACCCAGTCGCCTTCTTCATCCATCAGCAGGTAGGTCGACATAAACGCAGCCGCCGAAATTCCTTCTTTGCGGGCTATCCGTCTGATATCTGTTTCGAGCAGGATGGGGGAGTAGTTCTTACAGCACTGAGCGCAGCTCAAACAATCTGTTTGGGCAAATACTGCATCATGCACCTCAGCAGCCAATATGTCATCAGCTGCCGATTTACGCTTGCGTAAGAGGGCAAACAATTTTTGAAACCGTACTTGCTTAACCTTGCTGAGCGGACCCGGCAATTGCATATCAGAATGGCAGATCGTCTTCTACTTCCGGTAATGGTGTAGCAGTGGAAGCAGGGGCGTTATTCACACCGGCACCTGCATCAGCACTCACTTTCTCCAAACGCCAGGCATCCAGATTGGTGATATAACCGCCGCGGCCATCTTTTTCCCATTTTGAGCCTTTGATATTAAAGGTCACTTTAATGTCTTCACCCACAGCAAAGGCATCTATCAAAGACACACGGTCTTGTAACAATTGAAATTTAATGTAGTCGGTAAACACGCGATCACGACCGCTTTCTGATTTCTCTACTACAAATTCGCGTTTTTTGAATGTGGCTGACACCTCCTGAATTGGAAATACTTCAGCTACTTTACCTGTCAGTTCATAAGCCATAGCACATATTTTTTTTCAAAGATACACATATATTCAGCTTACAGGAATCTCTGACGAACTGCCAGTGTGCAGAACCTGACCAGTTAAGCGATTACGAGGCTGAAACCTATACAGGATATGCGTTTTGAGGATAGTTGACATCTTGTTGGCACAAATCCGCGAACATCAGTTTATGTGGATAAAATGCTGGTACGGGGATGGTGGGAGATAGTGGATATTATCCTAATGTTAAGCCAACGTTAACCCAATGCGTATGATATGTAAACTTAATATGAATAAAAAGCTAATTGAATGTAAAGTGTCTGTACCTTTGAAGTATAAAATAAATGACCATGTATACTTCAATGTTAGTGCTGCTTTTACATGTAACCACACCAACTGCATCAACAGAATTATTGGCTGGCTCTTACCATGCTTTACCGGGCGAATTAACTGAAGTGGTATTGTATTATCCGGGAGGTGAAGTGTTGCAACGTGGCTATATGCTCGATGGAGAAAAAACCGGTGAATGGATAACCTATGCCATAAACGGTGATGTGACTGCAAAGGCCTATTATGAAGCAGGTGAAAAAACGGGTGTATGGAAGGTGTTTGATGAGGAAGGAAATATAGCTTACAAGATAAAATACAGAGATGGCAAAAAATTGTGGGCCCGCTCATTTGATGATGATGGCAACCAAACGGCGATGACATACAAATAACTACTTTGTAAAAGATATACTTGAATTTTTTCAAGTTGATTGCAGATACCCTCGCTTTGGCGAGGGTATTTTATTTAGTTTTGTTGCAAACGCTGAATATGCACAAACCGTTTTTATGGTTGCTCCTGCTACCAACCCTATCGCAAGCGCAGTTGCCTGCGGTTGATATTTATTTATCGGAAATTTTCTGGGCAGATAAAACCATGCAATTTTCTGCGCCGGTAAATATTACACAAAGACCCGGCTATGATAATCAACCTTCCTTTGCGGTGGATGGAAAAGCGGTGTATTATACATCCATTCGCGAAAATGATCAGGCGGATATTTATATGTATGACATAGCAGCGCAATCAACCAAACAAATTACCCAAACAAACACAAGCGAATATTCACCGGTAATACAATTAGGAGAGGGCTTAACGGTGGTAATGGTGGAGCCCGATTCATCACAGCGACTCTGGCTTTTCAGAAGTGATGGTTCTCAGGTTCCGCTCATGGACAAGGTTGACAGTATTGGCTATTATGCTGTTGTCAATGAAAAATATGTAGCATTCTTTAAGGTAACTGAAATACCAACCTTAGTGATTGCTGACCGCAAAAAACAAAGAGAGCACACAGTTGATGTAAATGTGGGTAGATGTATTAAGCAAATTCCATTTTCAAATGCGTTCAGTTATATAGTAAAATCTGATTCCATAAATACGATATACCAAATGGACCCGAAAACACATGAAAGATCAATAATCACTACTTGTCCTGCAGGGTACGAAGATTACGTTTGGTACAATAATTCAGTGATTTTAATGGCTAGAGAAAATGGTATTTACGCTTACAATTTGTTCAGCGCAAATCCGGATTGGGTTAAAGTAGCTGAGTTCCCGGCTCTTGCGGGCAAACAAATTTTTCGATTGGCCTTAAGCTGGGATAATACCAAATTAGCCTTTGTTGCAACTGAATAATCAGGTAATCATAAACACACACACATCTGTATCCGCAAAAAATACGGTATTGAATTTGCAGCATTTTCCTGATTTTAATTTAGTGCCTGGAAATCCCTGGCATGCGTTATTTATGGAAAAGGGCATCACCCGATTTCAGGATGCATGCCGCTATGTGTCGCAATTAAAATATGGCCGGATATCAGATGTTCATCAACCCGCATTGGTGATACATGAACAACGTGGAACCTGCAGTTCTAAACATCAACTTCTAGCATTATTAGCCACCGGATATCCTGACATCCAATTAATGGTTGGTATTTATCTGATGCAGGAAAATAATACACCCGGCGTCGGCAACGTATTATCAGCTCATGGTCTAGCAGAAATACCGGAAGCACACTGTTATTTAGAGTATCATAACGAGGTGTTTGATTTTACCATGCCACATAAGCAACTCGAGTTTCAGTCGACCCTGCAATTAAGTAAGGTTATTGAAAATCCGCTAACCTTACTTCAATACAAAACAGCTTTTCACAAAGCATATCTCCACGAATGGATACAATCCAGACAAATACCTTTCACCGCTGATGCCACCTGGCAAATCAGAGAAAAGTGTATTGCAGCCTTATCAATGTAAAACCATAAAGCGCGCTGTGCCCATGCTATCGCCGGAAATGATTTGTAACATGTACAATCCGGTTTGTAAATCGGCAACAGGTATGCGATAAGCTGTAGTGGATTCCGATAATATACCTTGCGCTGCAAGGGCACCATCCATAGCCAGTATTTGCCATTTCAAATCACCGCCGGCTGCATATGCAAATTGAATATAATCGTTTGTTGGATTCGGATATACGGGCAACACATGCATGCTGCTGACACCAATTGATTGAATAATCATATTTACCTCACCACTGGTGCCTGTGCATCCATTGGCATCTGTAACTACCACACTATATAAACCATTTTCGGTAACGGTATAGCTTGATTCGGTTGCACCCGGAATAGCAGTGCCATCCTGATACCATTGATAAGAAACACCTCCTGTTACAGAAAGCGTTGCACCTGTAATTTCGATGTCCGGCTCTGGCAATGGGTGCACGGTAACCGTAATCGTATCAATACCCACACAACCATCAGCGTCTGTTCCGGTCACGATGTAAGTTGTTGTTTCAGTAGGAGATGCATCTGTTGTTGCAGCGTCAGGATCGCTCAATCCGGTAACCGGACTCCATGCATACGTGAGGGCTCCTGTAACACTTAAGCTGGTGGTTTCTCCCGCACATATATCTACATCCTGACCAGCATCAATGGCTGTTACACATGCGGCGCCGACACAGCAATTTCCACCGTTGCTCATATTGTAAGTGCCGGTTAACACACCATACTGCATATAACTATAACGTATGGTGCCCGGAAGCGTGGTATCAAAATAATCTACGGCCTGATCAACCGTATTACAGCCGCCAGGTACATAAGTTGTATCGCATTCATATGCGCAAATCATATAGGGATATCCATCCACATCAAATAAAGTAACCGGAGGATATAACAAGATATCTACTATACCTGCATCAACACCTGTTACACTTGTAGTGCCATCATTATCATAACCTGCATATAATACCTGGGTTACATTTCCCGCATAAGTTCCGGTGATCGCCACACTGATGGATTCATAAGTACAAATTCCAATGCGTATATCCGGAATGTTTTCGTCAATATTGATGGTCATATTACCGCCATCGTAGTTGCAATAAATTAAAATATTTCCAGCAGGATTACAAACACCTTGTGCCTGTAATTGCATGCATCCGAAAAGTACAAAAAACGAGAGGAGTGCGTAGTGGTTGCGCATAGGTCAATTTTTGTCGAATATAGGACTTCTGTATCAATTTTATATCATCAGGTTTAACTTCGTGTAATATTAATATGGTCTGGATAATATGTCAGTAACAAGCTGTATCCAAAATCACACTTCAGCCCCGTTTACATTTCTTTTACATTAGCAGGCACACAGACCATACCCTTCTACTTACTTTTGTATCCATCCCAAACCAGGTTTATGAGGAGTTACACACATTTGGTCAGGGTATTAGCAGTATTTCTATTAGCACTATTTTTCAATTTGCCTGAAGCTGAGGCGCATGTTAAGTGGTTTACCGATGGAAGTTATGCCGACCGGCCTTTACGTCTAGGAGAAGTGCTTGAAGGTAAATCGTTTTTTACCCTATTCGGCATTTCGCTGATTACCGTTGTATTTGGAGTTTGGGTGGATAGTCGCATTTCCAGGACTTCCTGGTACCAGCAGGCTGATAACTGGCTGGATGCACGAAAAAACTACGCGATTATCACCATGCGCTTTGCGGCTGCTATGGTGCTTATCCTTTCCTGGCAGAGTAATGCCATGATTGTACCTACTATCCCCATCCCGCCTGAATATCAATGGGTAGGCTGGTTTCAGTTTGTATTGGCCTTCTTCTTACTTATTCCTCGCCTTGTTCCACTGGGTGGTTTAGGTATGGTGGTTATTTGGATGATAGGTAATATCACCCTCCATCCCTTCCACATGCTCGATTACCTCATATTTGCAGGCGTCGGGCTGTTTTTGATGATGGCCACTTATAAAAAAGGCAGGTTTAAAGATGCGGGTCTCGTCGTTTTATATGTTACTGTGGGTTTTTCCTTGTGTTGGGTAGCACTCGAGAAATTTGTATACCCGAACTGGAGCTTATTTCTCATCAAAGAACATCCAACACTGGCCATGGGCCTGAATTTCGACTTTTTCCTAAAATCAGTCGGTTTCGTGGAATTTGGTCTGGGTTTTCTGCTGTTGGTTTGTCTGCTGCAGCGTCCGTTAGCTATCATCATTACCATCGTATTCTTTATCACTTCGAGTATTTTTGGAAAGGTTGAAATTATTGGTCATACCCTCATTCACGGCGCACTGATTGTGTTTTTGCTGGAAGGCCCGGGGTCGTTCTATATCCGGCTGAGGAACAGGTTTGCCAATGTTTGGGCAAGAATGGGCTTTACCGCCGTAAACTTTACCCTACTGTTTTTTGTGATTACCTGGGGATATACCACTCTGGCGAATGATAAATACGACAAAAAGATGGCTTTCATCTCCAAAAAGCCAGAGTATATGATGGGCCAAATCGAAATGGCTGGTGCACCAAAGTCAGATATACCGGGAGTTTGGATGGAAATCAAGGAAGATGCCAAGTCTGGTTATAATATTCACTTTATCACGAGCAATTTCACCTTCACGCCTGAAAAAGTAAATACGGAACACAAGTTAGGAGAGGGCACGCTCACCTTATACATCAATGGTGATAAGGTCGGTCGTGTATACAGCGAATATTATCACCTCGAACTCAAGGAGCGCGGTACATATGAAATTGTGGTTACGATGAATGCCAATACACAAAGTGAATATACCATCAGAGGCACACCTATAAGTTCTCGGGAAACCATCACCATTGAATAGTACTTGTGCACACTGATTCTTCCTGCAATTAAACGCGGTTTACTACATTTGCTGCCATGATCGAAGTTGATCTCTTTATACCTTGCTTTATCGACCAGATGTTTCCTGAAACCGGATTCAACATGGTTAAGGTGCTGGAAAAGGCCGGATGCAGGGTGCATTATAATCCAAATCAAACCTGTTGCGGACAACCGGCATTTAATGCAGGGTATTGGAAGGAAATGGAAGACGTAGGAAAAAAATTCCTCGCCGATTTCGCCAATTCCGACCGTTATGTAGTTGGTCCTTCTGGTTCATGTGTGGGTTTTGTGAGAAATTTTTATGGTGAAATTTATGCCAATACACCCGTGCACAATTACCATAAAAACCTTAAAAAGAACTTATTTGAGTTTTCTGAGTTTATGGTAGATGTGTTGAAAGTGGAAAATCTCGGCGGCTCTTTTAAAGGAAAAGTAACTTACCACGATGCATGCGGCGCTTTACGTGAATGCAAAATAAAAGAAGCACCGCGCAAGCTAATGCAGAATATTGAAGGTATTGAAATTGTTGAAATGCAATATCCTGAAACCTGTTGCGGATTCGGAGGCACTTTCGCTGTAAAATTTGAACCGGTTTCTACAGGTATGGCTGATAGTAAAGTGGTTGATGCCGTACAAACCGGCGCCGAATATATTGTTTCTACCGACTACTCTTGTCTGATGCATTTACAAGCCTATATCGAAAAGCAACAACATCCGATTAAGGTGTTGCATATTGCAGATCTACTGGCTATGAGTATAGCATAAGTAGCCCTCACGTGTTTCTTTCGACTGTTTCTATATGGAAGCCGTAAAACAAATACAATCCGAATTACGCGCCTATAAAGAGCGTGGATTAAGATTGTTTACATCGTCCTCATTTCAGACACATAGTACGGTGCTCTTGCATATTATCGCTCAAACTGATCCCGATATTCCGGTTTTCTTTTTGCATACTGGATTCCATTTTCCGGAAACCATTAATTACAAAAAAGAAATTACGGCGTTATTCGGATTAAACACCATCGATTTGCGCGCTGCAACTCCTAAAATCATGCAGGTTGATGATCATGGTCGCTTCCTCTATACTAGTGATCCGGATTATTGTTGCTATCTCAATAAAATTCAGCCACTCGAACCTATGCTGGATACGTATGATATTTGGATAAACGGCGTGCGTGCCGATCAAAATGCGAACCGCGCTACTTTTAAACGGGAAGCACCTACTGCACATAAAGCCGTGCGATATCATCCCATGCTCGACTGGAATGGAAAAATGATTTACGATTATATCCGAACACATCAAATTCCACATCATCCGCTCGATGCAAAAGGATATTTAAGTATCGGTTGCGAACCTTGTACCAGAAAATTAACTGCAGAAATGATGGCGGATGAACGTCAGGCCAGATGGTACGGTATGTCGAAAACAGAATGCGGATTACACACTGAATTAATTAAAAAATGAAAGTTCTCATTACAGGCGGAGCCGGGTACGTGGGTTATGCTTTGGCAATCAGGTTAGCAGCAGAACCACATGTACAGGAAATAATTTTATATGATAACCTGAGTCGTCACAATGAAATTATTTTTTTTGGTTTGCCTTTCGGCGATGGTAAAATTCGACTGGTAAAAGCAGATATTCTTGATGCACGAAAATTAAAGAAGGCTATGCAGGGAGTTGATGTATGCTATCATCTCGCCGCAAAAGTATTAACGCCATTCGCAAACCAGGACCCGCATTTCTTCGAACAAATAAATCATTGGGGCACCAGTGAAGTGGTTGAAGCTATCGAGCTGGCCGCTGTGAAACAGTTTATCTATTTGTCGAGCACGAGTGTGTATGATCGTGTCACTGAACCGGCCACTGAAGAAACAATCCCGAGTCCGCATACCTACTACGGCATCAGCAAATTGCGCGGCGAAGAGCATGTTAAACGACTTCCTGCTGCTACTAAATCAATTGTAATTCGCAGCGGAAATATTTATGGCCATAGTCCTTCCATGCGCTTTGATGCGGTGATCAATAATTTTATGTTTCAGGCTAATTTTGAAAATACGATTTCCATTCATGGAACCGGTGCGCAAACACGTGCTTTCATTCATATTGATCATGCCATTGAAACCTTAGCCCGCATACCATTTACAGAGCTGCCTTCCGGGACCTATAACATGGTGGCAAAAAATCTGGCCGTAAACGATATTGCCGAAGCTATTTGCACCATATATCCTTCCTGCGACCGCATATTTATTAATCAACACCTCATGCTGGGCAGTATACAGGTCAGCACTGAATCGAAATTGTGGGATTATATTGCCTATCAGCAGAAATCGCTCCTTGAGGAACTTGCCGAATTTAAAGATAAATTTGCCTTTACCGGAAAACAGGGTTGACGGGTAAGGGTTAGATGCAGGATATTCATACCATACTTAAACAATACTGGGGATACGATTCCTTTCGTCATCCGCAGGAACAGGTAATACTTGACGTATTGTCCGGTAAAGATACGCTTGCCTTATTGCCTACCGGTGGTGGAAAAAGCATTTGTTTTCAGGTTCCGGCCTTAGCACTGGATGGATTGTGCATCGTAGTCTCACCCCTCATTGCCCTCATGAAAGACCAGGTGGCGAATCTCGTAAAACGCAATATCCCCGCAGCGGCTATTTATTCGGGTATGACCAAACGCGAAGTGGATATTACCCTCGATGCCTGCGTAACCGGAAAATATCGGTTTCTCTATGTGTCGCCCGAACGCTTAATAACCTCACTCTTCAGAGAGCGGTTTAAGCGTATGCCGGTAAAATTAATTGCGGTAGATGAAGCCCATTGTATATCTCAGTGGGGATATGATTTTAGACCACCTTACCTGCAAATTGCAGAGCTGCGCACCATTTTTCCTGAAGTGCCGATGTTGGCATTAACCGCAAGCGCTACACCACAGGTTTGCGACGACATCATGCAAAAATTGCAATTCAAAACACCGCATTGCATTCGCGGAAGTTTTGTGCGCGCCAATCTGGGATTTATTGTTCGCGACGAAGAAAATAAAGAAGCAAAACTGCTGGACATTCTCCGAACGATAAAAGGAACGGCTGTTATTTATGTCCGCAACCGTCGACGCACAAAAGAAGTTGCACAGTTTTTAATGCGCAATCATATTCAGGCATCCTTTTACCATGCGGGACTCGAACCCGAAATGCGCAGTCATCGTCAGGAACAATGGATAAATAATCAAACACGCGTAATGGTTTGCACCAATGCTTTTGGTATGGGTATAGATAAACCGGATGTGCGTGTGGTGATTCACCTCGATTTACCTGAAGGTCCTGAGGCTTATTATCAGGAAGCAGGCAGAGCGGGAAGAGACGGGCATAAGGCCTTTGCAGGTTTATTGTTTGATGATGCGGATATCCGGATGTTGGAGGATAATGTATCCAAACAGTATCCTGAAGTGTCTTTTATACGAAGTATATATCATCATATTGGCAATTATTGTCAGGTAGCTATTGGTGCGGGAAGAGATGAAACATTTGATTTTGATATTGCCGTACTGTGTAAAAATTTTCAGTTACCAGTAGTAGAAACACGAAATGCCCTGCGCATACTCGAACAACATGGATTCATCTATATCAGCGATGCTTTTTACCATCCTTCTACCATTACCATTCCGGTTGACAGGGAAACATTATATCGCTATCAGATAGAAAATAAATCAGTTGAACCGGTAATTAAAATGCTCCTCCGCACCGCAACAGGTGTGTTTGATGAACATGTGCCGGTGAGGGAATCACAATTAGCGTATCACGCTTCAATTGCTGAAGATAAACTCATTGAAGTTTTACAGTTTTTGCACGAACAGCAAATTATCATATACACCCCCGTTAAAAAGAAACCTCAAATTACTTTTCTTCAACCACGCGTAGCTGCAGAACATATCCAACTGGATTTGGACCTGCTGAAGCAATTGCGAGAAAACGCCCAAAAGCGCATGGAGGCGATGATTGCCTATGTGCACAACCATGGCGTTTGCCGTGCTCAGCAACTGTTGCAATACTTTGGTGAACACATTGAGCCCTGCGGCGTTTGTGATGTTTGTGTTGAAAAAAAACGAATGGGTATCACCGATTCTGAATTCAATCGTATTTTTGATTGGATGCGCACAACGCTCACGGAACAAAGTCTGGCTCCTGAAGAATTATTGAACCGAACACTCCCGGCCAGAAGGGAACGCGTATTGGAAGTACTGCATTTCATGACCGACAGTCGACAAATTATCCATAACGAAAACAACCTCCTGCACTGGAACGCCTGAAACATATTGTATGCACAGTAACAAACGACCTGACATACGACCAGCGTATGGATCGTATCTGTACCGCATTAGTACAGGCCGGTTATTTTGTTACGCTTGTCGGGTTTGAAAAAAAGAACAGCATCGAAACAGAGCAAAAACCGTATGCGCAGGTACGATTCAAATTGCTCTTCACAAAAGGAAAATTATTTTATGCTGAATATAATCTCCGATTATTCTGGTACTTGTTATGGCGGCGTTTTGATATTTATAATGGGATAGACCTCGATACGCTGTTGCCGGTATTTCTCGCTGCAAAAATTAAACGCCGACCCATTGTATATGATGCGCATGAATATTTTACGGAATTGCCGGAAGTAGTCAGCAGACCCGGCATCAAAAAAATGTGGCTGGCACTCGAGCGATTTTTATTGCCGCGCATTCGATATAATTACACAGTTGGTGAAGCCATTGCTGAAATATTATCGAATACATATGGTCAACCTGTTCATGTGATTCGCAATGTGCCCTATCTGCGGGATACGCCCCGCACAGAGCGCAAGCCTTATATCGTGTATCAGGGCGCATTGAATCAGGGTAGGGGATTAG
>JAKQVC010000260.1 GCA_029571985.1 Bacteroidota bacterium
TGGAAGGTATCGTTCGTCCAAGGCGTGTTATAATCCCAACTCAAATTCAATTTCTGATCGCTGGCACCAATGCTCAAATACACCGATGATGCAGGATCGGAACTGCCAATGGTATCGGCTTGCGAATAAAAAGAAACCTGATAAGTGTATGGATTCAATTCGGTATTCAAATTCAAATCCGTGAATAAAGTATCGTTCAAGTCATAGTAAGTATTTTTAGTAACGCTATACATCAACTGAGGCGAAGCCACATTAAATCCGGTAGAACGATATAAATCAAAACGGTATGGAGGTGGGTCGAGCAAAGTATCTAAGTTGGAGCCGCCTGCTTTAGGTTTCGTCCAAGCAATATCCATTTTTCCTGCAACCACATCCGTAGTTTGTACGCTTACTTTGGTCAACACAGGTACATCCAAAGGCAAATAAATGCACACCTCATTAGAAGGTACACTTTCAATTTCATCCCATTCAAAAATACCGTTAGGCGATTTCTTAGTGAATCGTGCCAATATTCGATAACAGTATTCATTCCCGCGGACAGCCGTATTGTCTACAAAAAACGTATCGGTAAGTCGGTCTGCAATTTTTGTATATCCGCGTCCGGCTAATCCGGTTTCGCAATAGGTAGGGGTAAACGGATTGCTGGCAATTTTTCGCCACACCGAAAAGCCTCTGAAATTGCCGAAAGAACTGCAATCATAACCATTCCAGCGCACTGTAATTTGTTTGTGAATGGCAGTAGCGGTTACATTTTTAACCGGTGGCGGCACCACATTTATCAACCAGGTTTCTTGATCTACTAATGGTGTGCTGTAATTATCTTCCGCCTTAAACACCATGGTGTAAGGCAATCGCTGAATATGTTCACACAAGGTATTCCAAGTAAAGGTGCTTGTTACCGGATTCCCCACTTGTGTTGGGAAGGTGGCCTTATTATTGGTTACCTGCATCGGTCCGCCATTGCCCGATAGCGTTACCAATTGCGTTACATTCGCATCATCGGCCGTAACATCCTGTATCAGTGCATCTCCTGCGCGTATACAGGTGTCGTTCAATGCATTAATCTGAGGGGGCTGATTGTTGTTGTTCTCTACAATAATTTGCATGTCGCGAATCATGGTTCCCATCACCACACCACGTCTGTATTCTCGAATTAAAATGGCAATATTGTAAATGCCACTGGCTTGGGGCACTGCCCAAATAAATTCACCTGTGAAACGATTGAGCGAGACTTTATTATTCGCGCTGATGTACAATTGATTTGGGTATTTATAGCCCGGCACAGGCACTCCGCTCTGCTGCAACGGATCAATGAGTTCATAGATAAGGCTGTCGCCATCCGGGTCGTAGGCCAATGGGTTATGGTAAAACGTATCACCCACATTCGCAAAATCG
>JAKQVC010000002.1 GCA_029571985.1 Bacteroidota bacterium
ATTGCCAGGCATTTGTATATTATTTTGATGGTAGATTTGACGTATTAATAGATTCAAAATTTACCGACACTTTTCACGAGCTTTTATTCACCATTGAATTGGATGGCGAAAATCAGCCATATTCACAAAATGCGATTTATAAAATTATAGAACAAAAGGAATCATGAAACTAAAAAGAGTATCAGGCAAACGCTCAACCAGAGCGAGCCGCAAATTTGAAAACGCGGAACTTCTCCGCAATTCGGAAATACGTAAAAACACAGAACAATGAAAGATTATACGCTAAAAAGTGCCGCAACAGAGCGGGAGTTACTGCGCATAGAAGCGCGAGGCATTTCAGAAGAGTTACAGAGGAAGATTGATAAATGCCATAAATACCATAAGACGCTGAAGTCATTAAGGGTGGATTCGCAAACAACGATATTTGTAAAGCCCGAAAACGCAACACAAGAATATGCACGTGCCTACGATGAGCGTGTAAGACGTAACCGGTATATTTACAGAGGCGAAAAAGGTGCGGGGGAGGATGTGAAATGATTGCTATTATACTTCTTATAGGGTGTTTGCTTGACGGCATAGGTCAGATGTTTGACGGTGTGCGTAAGTAGGTGTAAGGGCGGGATAATGCCGATTACGGGCGTTATCCCACCCTTTTTTATGCGTCCACCTGGTGTGTCGTGTGGTGTCGTGTCGTGTCGTGCTGCCGCGACTATGGTCTGAACGACTGCCGAACGACTGCCGAACGACTGCTATGGGACTGGGCGAACGACTGCCAACCACACCAACAAATAACAGCCAATCGCACAACTGAACGATCGCCAACAAGACAACTGAACGGCAAAAAAGTGAAATAACAAAATAACCAAAAAGTGAAATAAATTTGGAAGTGTAAAATTTTTACACTATTTTTGCAACAGAATTGAAAACTAATAATCAATGTTATGGGAAAAATTTATAAATACATCCGCTTTTCAACTGACCGACAGGATGAACGGCAACAGGAAAATACGATAGATAACTGGCTAAGGTCTAAGGGGATGACGGCAGATGAAACGATCCGGGATGAAGCCATATCGGGTGGCACTTCGTACAAAGAACGAAACCTTTTCCGACTTGTCAGGGAGTTAGGGCTAAATGACACGCTGATAGTGTCCGAGATTTCGCGTATAACCCGTTCGGGTTTTGGCGAGCTGAATGAACTTATACAGGACTATTTCAAGCCTAACAGTTTGCGTCTTATTATATGTAATGTGGGATTGGACATTGACTGTTCGAGCATAAATGCGATGACCGAGCTGCAGCTTTCCATGCTTTCCATTTTTGCCAAGATGGAAAAGGAGTTGATTGTGGGTAGGACAAAATCAGCTCTTGACACCCGTCGTCTTATGATTGAGCGTGATGGTGGCTTCACGTCAAAGAGTGGTGAGTGGCGTACACGCCTTGGGAGGCCGGATATACCACAGTATCATATAGAAAAAATGTGTCAGGCATCAGCACAGGCACGCAGGAATGCCGCACTGAAGGACGACGGATACCAGAACGCCATAAAGATTGCACGTGACATGCGTGAGCGTGGAGCCACGTTACAGGAGATATGCGGCACTTTGAACTCACTTGAGGGTGTTATGCCACGCAGGGGTGGAAAGTGGGTTACAGGGCACATTTCGCGTATGCTTGGGAATACTATTAACTAATTGAGATATTATGAAAAAATTACTT
>JAKQVC010000020.1 GCA_029571985.1 Bacteroidota bacterium
TGTTGTGCTACTTGAGCTGAAACCATCATAAGGTCCGCCGTTATAAATATTGATCGGGCTTGGACAAGCAACAAAAGGATTACTTGCATACCCATCATAAGATCCACCAATAAAAATACTGGCAGCAACCGGACAAGCGACACCATCTTCTGAAGTTCCATCGTAAGGCCCACCTCTGTATATCAGATTTGAATACACACATGAGAATCCTGAAGATGAGAATCCATCATAGGGCCCACCCTTATAAATACTGGCAGCAACAGCACAGCTTGCTGAATTCAAACTGAATCCATCATATGATCCACCTTGATAAATTGCAGTGATTGGTGGCGGGCAAGAGATGCTATTAAGATGAAATCCATCATAAGATCCGCCTGAGTAAATTGAAAATGAAGTCGGACATGGTGCAAATTTATCGACAGAAGAACCATCATATGGGCCACCAAAAAATATACTGAGTGAAGAAAAGAAACAATTAGAAGCTGTATCTACTGCATAGCCACTATAAGATCCGCCTTTAAAAATAGAAGCCGAAACTATACAAGATGTTTTACTGGTAGAAAAACCATCGTATGGACCACCGGTATAAATTGGTGGCGAAGTTGTAACACATGTACCGGCACTAAGACTGAAACCATCGTATGCACCACCGGTAAAAACGGAAGCTGCAACAGTACATTCAAATTTGTAAACTGAAAATCCGGAATTTGTTCCGCCATTATAAATATTTCCCTGACAACTATTCCATGAATTAAATCCACCGCCATTGAAAGCTCCGCCACTGTAAATTGTAGTTGCACAAACAATAGCGCTCATTGAAGAACCCTGGTAAGATCCACCTTTGTAGATTTCAACCATTGTACATGTAGTCATGCTGACACCTAAGCCGTCAAATGAACCACCTTTATAAATATTTGCTGAACTTGAACAGGAAACAGTTTGCGACAATGAAGATCCGTCATTTGATCCTCCTGAAAATGGTGAGTAAGTTGAAACGCAAGAACTAATTGAAACAGACGAACCACTATAATCTCCTCCCCTGTATTGCGAAAATGCAGGGAGCCTGAATAAAATAATTAAGGCGAGGATAAAACTGGTCCGCATAAATTTTATTATAAATCAACACTAACATGCATTGTCAGACCGGAAGCATTTAATTAATGCAATCAACGATCAGCAAGTACAACTGCTAAAGCGATTAAACTTTTACTATTAAATTTTTTTGTAATGATTTAAAATAAGTAATAGGAAGAGATGTAATATCTCTGTCCTATTACTATTTCAATTACACTTTCCACGAAGGATCATCCAAGGTCCTTGAGAAAGGATAAAATGATAAAGAGATTATCTGATACCCCGTCCGCCATTTTGAGCATTTCTGCCAATTTGGTTCGGGTTATTATACATATAGTTTCTATCAGATACCTGAAGCTGTGCAATACCGTTGTTATAAGCACCGCCGCGTAAACCGATTAAGTTTGCGGCACTACCATTGGTAGCAGTAGTGTTATTGGCAGGCCATGTAGTTACATCATGTTGACCGGCAGCATCAAGAGCGCCATTTCCCCAAGTACGTGTCATAGCATTACTTGCAGGCGTTGAGTGAATACCAACATAATATTCCATTACGTTTCCGCTCATATCCATGATACCGAAATAAGAAGCACCTGCTGTCTGGCGAGTACTGCTTGATGTAGCATAGATTCCAACACGTGCAGGTCCAATGGCACCATCACCGTTAGTATAAGTACCGTTACCATATGTGCAATTTCCGGCGATGAAAGTTTCTGTTCCGTTTTCCGTTGCAGCACCTGCGAAAGTTGTTCCCGGCGCGATGACAAGATTTCCCCAGGCATATTCACCTAAAGTTGATCCGTTACCACGGCAAGCTTTTTCAAATTCTGTTTCTGATCCCGGGCGTAAACAAGCCCAATCAAGATATGCAGTAACATCAGCCCATCCTAAAAAGTTTTGAGCTCTGTCGGGACGAGTTGTTGAATATGGAAGTACTGCCTGTTGAAGTTGATTTCTGTTTGTACCAAAGCTTCCCGGTGCACGGGTAGTTTGTTGTGCAGTTCCAAGTGTGTTCAGGAATTCCATATACTGACCTTCTGTAATTTCATACTTTGTCATATAGAATCCGTAATTGCCTTTTGGAAAAGCAGCCGGTACGTTATTTACTGTAAGTACAGAACCTACCGGTTCGTTGTTCATATAAAAAGTAGATGTACCTGTTTCAAAAGCACCTGTAACTGTCATAGATGCAGAGTTCAGAACGTTTGAACCAAGGAAACTATTTACAGCAGCAGTAGTACCGCTACCATCACCAATTGTAAAATCACCTTGAGGAACGTAAACCATTTCTATTCCAAAAACATTTACGCTTAAGTTTGTTCCCGGACCAGGAAGGGCAGGAACGTTTAGTACAACAGTTGAGGCAGCCAGAGTTCCGGTACCTGTAACTTTTGGACGCAACATAATACCATCCGTAAAATCAAGTGTTGCACCTTGAGCAACGCTTTCAGTAATACCTGATGTACCATTCCAGTTGACAGAAGTCATTGCTTCCAGTGAAGCAGGAATAGTATGATTCGCAAGTACATTACTTAAAGCTCCATGTGTAAATGGAATAGCTGATGTAGCATTACAATCTTTATACTTAATAAAGATCCATACTGCATCCCAGTTGTTAGGAACTCCGGTACCGGCAATGTTCCAGC
>JAKQVC010000023.1 GCA_029571985.1 Bacteroidota bacterium
GATGTGCTGATTAATGTACCGATGTGGGGATGTACCGATGTACCAATGAAACAGCCGGGGTTATGAGGTGGAATCACATTTGGATATCCTGTAGTGGTCAACCCACGTGTTGACCTAACGAAAATTGCATTACGAAGTTGATTTATGTACCAATGTGCGAATGTACCGATGCACCAATGCGAACCGCCCGGCGAGGCGAATATTGATGTGCTGATGTGCTGATTTGTTGATGTGCTGATTAATGTACCAATGTGGGAATGTACCGATGTACCAATGCGAACCGTCCGCCGAGGCGGATATTGATGTGCTGATTTGCTGATTTGGTAATGTGCTGATTCGCGAAGCGTCCGCTGAGGCGGAAACAGCCGGGTTCGGAGGTGGAATTTCATTTAGTGATACCGTAGTGGTCAACCAACTGGTTGAACTGATGATTTGTAGCGGATTACGGGTGGTTTGAGGTCGGTGTGATACTTTATTTATAAGATGAACCGTTGATGTTTTAATTTTGCGCTTTATAATAATCGAGTAACCTGGTGAATTTAGTAAAAAATATACCCAACCTGCTAACCCTGTTCAACCTGTTTTTGGGGTGCATGGGTGTTGTTTATTTATTTAATGACCACATGGTGATTATGAGCGCAGAGCGAGATATGTTTATCGACATGGGGCAGATTCACCTGGCTTGTTATTGTGTGTTTTTGGCAGGTATCATCGATTTTTTTGATGGATTTATCGCCAGAATGTTAAAAGTACAAAGTGAATTAGGCAAACAACTCGATTCACTTGCCGACATGGTTACCTTTGGCTTATTACCAGGATTAATCATGTATGAATTGTTAGCCAGAGCTTATTATGCTAATTACAATTCATTCGATTACCCAATATTATTTTACGCAGCCGGTTTCGCTTTAACCATTTTTGCTGCTATACGTTTAGCCAAATTTAATTTGGATACCCGTCAGTTAAATGAGTTCCGAGGATTACCATCACCTAGTATGGCATTTTTTATTGTCGCCCTTCCGCTTATTATTTTACGCGATGAAATGGGTTTAACCAAGTTACTG
>JAKQVC010000030.1 GCA_029571985.1 Bacteroidota bacterium
TGTTGAAATATGGAAAAGTCCACCGCCCGCAAATTTCAGCGCAGGACTTTCCCACATTCCAACAAGATCTTGATGACGATTACAATGAATATCAAGAATTATCTCTAATTTTAAATGCAACTAAATAAGGGGAGCCTTCAATAAAGCAAAAAGCTTTCTGATTTTTGTAATTAATGTTGATGGACAAATCTATGACTCAGGTTATACTAAATCAAAAATTAGATTAGAGTATTTATATTCCACAACTGAGACTGAGTCCGCAAATAACTATTATATAATTTCTAAAAATCATATACCTAATGAGATTTCAGCATTGATCGAAGAAGTATTTATTATTAATACGTTTTCGTTCTACAGTTCTGGGATATTTACGATTGGGTGTTACCTAAATGAAGTTGGGACTGAATGTCTTTTAAATCTAAAGGCCAAAGAAGAAAGCAAACATTTTCTTGAGAACTTGGCTATAAATATCATCCCGGATTTAGGACGAGCAAAACATGACTTTATATCTAAAACAGCAAATCGCGACTCAACAACTGAAATCATGTCCACAAATGCATCTGAAGTTTGGAAAACTCTTCAAGATGGAAATTTTAAAAAATTATATAATTCAAGTTTAGATTTAGGGGGTGAGAATGTATCAATATTGCATTTTATTACGCCTTTTGATGAAAAATTGAGATCTCAAATTATTAACGGAATGCTGAGTGAATATAATTCTGCAATTATTCAATCTCAGGATAAAATTTGCATATTTGTTAGTCCGTGTTCTAATAGTCAATTTATGCATCTCCCTGGTAATAATCGCATTGGTCGAGTCTTTATTAGTTCGTTTTTACAAAATTACCCATCTCCGAATACTGGAGAGATGACGGCATCCTTTGAAATGATAAAATGGATTAATATGTTTGTATTCTATAGGGCATTAAAGTTCTCCAACAATTCCATGCAGGCTCAAATAATAAACACTAATTTTACTAATGTCAATATTTTTCCTAAATCTTATAAGGAACAAATTAATACATATCAACTATATTTGAATTCTGTTCAAAAAAATAGAGGGCTTATTAATGACTATAATTTGATAATTATGTTTGGTCAGAATTATGGGTTGACTCAATGCTACAATTATTTTAAAGAAAAAGAGCGCGATAAATATATTCCATTATTTAATAATGTAGGGAGTGCCCAATTACTTGTTCTTGAATCTTTTGAAAATATGATTGATGATGTATTCCGAAGAAATATAGTGTCTGATACTAAACGAACAAGCCAAGAATTAATAAAAAATGAACAATTAATATCAAGCTACCTTTCTGAATTGACAAATTTTTCTTCGCTTTTAAATAACAACAAGATTCAAAAACTTATAACATTTCTTACTATTATTTCCGTTTTTCTTGGAATTTTAAGCTTATGGGCTACAATATATAGCAGTGAAGTGAGAGAATATTTGAAGACTGTATTTAATAAATAATTAAAGTCATTGATAAATATTCCTTGGTCCAACTTAACTCATCAATAAATCTGATGAATTGCAACAATTGCGTTTAGTGCGAAATGTCACAATTATACGCATCACTCAACACTACCTTTGCCCAAAATTCTAAAGTCATGCTCGATTTTTTAAAGAAATTGGTTGGTGCCGGTCCTTCGGTAGATTATGGTGAATTAATTCAAAACGGAGCCGTTATCATCGACGTCCGCACACCCGGAGAGTTTGCCGGCGGACATATCAAACAATCCGTAAATATTCCATTGGATAAATTGCAGGGAAGTATCAAAAAGATAAAAGCCAAAGGACCAATTATCGTTTGTTGTGCTTCGGGTATGCGCAGTGGTTCTGCAAAATCTATTCTGCAGCGGAATGGGTTTACCGATGTGCATAATGCCGGCAGCTGGACAAATTTGCGCAAATATGAACGCTAAAGCCTTTGCCCAAAACTGGAAATATTTTCTCATAGCCTCCTGCACGCTCGGACTCGCACCTTTTAGTCCGGAACCCCATATTTGGGGAAAAATTCGCTGGATTTCCGGCGGCGCTAAAGGTATGCAGGCTATCGACTGGTTCGACGTGTTTTTACATGGCACACCCTGGGTGCTGCTGCTGGCCAGTCTGCTGATATTGGCCTATGAACGTTTTGCGAAGCAGATTCGTTAAGTTTGTGCGTTCCACAGAACAAGCACTGAAACTGTACAAGCATGTCATCAGAGATTAAAGCCCTGCTCGACGAGCATTTTCCTCAATTTGAAGAAGCCCTCAAAGAGCGTATTGCCGGCGCAGCTACAATACGCACCTTTTATCGTGATGAGGTCATGATGTATTCCGGCCGATTCTTTAAATCGACCATGTTAGTGGTTGGTGGCCGTGTGAAATTGTATCGCGAGAGCGGCGATGGCAAGGAGTTTTTCATGTATTATATCGAAGGTGGAAACGCCTGCGCTTTGTCCATGATTTGTGCTGCGCGAAATCAGGCCAGCGAAATCACGGCCGTGGCTGTTGAAAATACAGATGTCATTATGGTGCCGCTCGAAATGATGGATGAATTAATGCGCGAATACAAAACCTGGTATTATTTCGTGCTGGAAACTTATCGTTCGCGATTTGAAGAACTGCTGATTGTCATCGATCAGGTGGCATTTAAACATATGGACGACCGGCTTGAAAATTATTTATTCCGCCAGTTTACTGAATTGAATACCCGTCATCTGGAAATTACGCATCAGCAAATTGCCAACGATTTAAATTCAACCAGAGAAGTCGTTTCCCGCCTCCTCAAAAAAATGGAGCAAAGCGGGAAGATTAAATTACACCGGAACGAAATTGAATTAATTAATCTGTTTGTATGAGCGAATTTCTTTCAGGCGATTTTTGGCAGGAACGCTACACCACCGGAACTACAGGCTGGGACATGGGAACAGTATCACCACCATTGAAAACAATTATCGACGCACTTCCGGATAAACATGCCCGCATACTGATACCGGGTTGCGGAAATGCCTGGGAAGCCAGATATCTGGTGGAACAGGGTTTTACCCAGGTTACAGTGATTGATATTGCACCTGCACCGGTTGAAGCATTACAACAGGCCTTAGGTCAGGAAAATCAACAGTTTTGTCAGGTCATACTGGGTGATTTTTTTCAGCACGAAGGTCAGTATGATGTTATTTTAGAACAAACATTTTTTTGCGCCATCAACCCGGAACTTCGCATACCCTATGCGGAAAAAATGAAATCCCTCCTGGCACAAAACGGCATACTTACAGGGGTATTATTCAGAACACCTTTTGAAAACCCCGGACCTCCATTCGGCGGCACGCTTGAGGAGTATCAGGCCACTTTTGAACCGTATTTGCATATCGAGACAATGGAACTGTGCACAAACAGTCATCCGAAACGCGCAGGCAACGAACTGCTGATCAGACTCAGAAAGGTGTAGTGACAAAAGTCACTGTATAAACCTGAACTAATTCCTCTCTTTGCACATTATCCGGTAATGGAAAAGAAACTGACCTTTCAGGAATTGATCAACGGTGAAAAGCCCGTATTGGTCGACTTTTTTGCCGAATGGTGCGGACCTTGTAAAATGATGGCGCCTATTCTGAAAGATTTAGCTGCTGACAGTGGCGATCAGGTAAGTGTGATAAAAGTGGATGTCGATAAAAATCCTCAGGTAGCCGAGCATTTTCGTATTCAGGGCGTGCCCACACTGATTTTGTTTAAACAGGGCGCGCAAATCTGGCGCCAATCAGGTGTTGTGCCACTGAGTCAGTTAAAGTCAACCATTGCAAGTGTAATTTAATGGAGATGTTGATATACATAGTGAGCGGAGGTATTACCGGTTTTTTATACTGGCGGTATTATGGTTGTAATAATGGTTTTTGTATCATGGGACAAAATAAATATATGAGCATAACAGTAGGCGCATTAATGGGATTTTTAGTGGTGAGTTCATCAGGCTGTGCACAACCGGATCAACAGGCAAGCACACAAGATCATGTGGCTATTCAAAATGCGGTAGTACTGGAAGATATTCCGGCAGCTGCATTTGCTGAAAAAATGCAGCAGGATGATGTAATCCTGATTGATGTACGCACACCCGAAGAATTTGCCTCTGGCTATTTAAAAGGTGCAGTAAACATCAATTATAACGCACCCGATTTTGCTGACCAAATTGCAAAATTAGATCCAACAAAAACCTACCTCGTCTATTGTCGCAGTGGCATGCGAAGTGGCAATGCAGGAAAAATACTTTCAGAAAAAGGATTCCACACAGTATACACCCTAAAAGGCGGCCTCAACGCCTGGACAGGTGAGGTAGTAAAATAATACTGAATAAAAAATACTCTAATCAGGGTTTTGGGTTGGCCGTTCCAAATGGAGCGGCCTTTTTAGTGTGGTTCGCCGGACGGCGAATTAGCGTGTGTCCGCCGTACGGCGGATTTGAGTGTGAAAGTGTGAAAATGATTAGCCGAGGCAAATGCAGATGTGTCGACGTGTCGACGTTCCGACGTGTCGACGTGAATGCAAATGCACCGAACCAGCCTAATTCACTCAATCAATTAAATTGAAAGAAAAAATCAGCTCCCTCTCCAGCAAGGAGAGGGCGGGGGGTGAGGTTCAGAAAATGATGATTAGAACTTCAAACATGTCGACGTGAATGCAATTGTGTTCAGGTGCAAATGCAATTGTATTCACCGCAAAGCGGCATTGCATTTATCCCACTACTCACTACCCACTACTCACTACCTTTCGATTTGGAATAAGGAATAATCACCACAACAAAATCCTTCCCAACTTGCCACCTTCCCTTACCGACTTACAGACTTCCCGGCCTCGTGCATTTATGTAACCATTTTTTTAAAAGGAATAAGGAATAATTTCTCTCAAAAAACTCTTCGCTCAACAACGGCCGCACAGCGGCCCTGCATTCGTCCCACTACTCACTACCCACTACCCACTACCTGCCATTCTTCAGCAGAACGCATCATTATAAAACTTGCAAAATTAGTCCCTTAAGATAATGCGTTTCCTGCACGCCCCATACCACAGGATGATCTTTCGCCTGGTTGAGAAATTGTACTTCACGTACCGTGCGACCGGCATCTTTTGCTGCGGCAGCAACAGTATCATAAAATAAATTCACATCCATAAAATGCGAGCAACTGAAGGTGGCCAAAAATCCACCCGGTTTTACTAATCGGATACCACGTAGATTTATTTCTTTGTAGCCTTTAATCGCATTGTCGATACCTTTTCTGTTTTTGGTGAAGGCAGGAGGGTCTAGAATAACGGTGTCAAATTGTTTGCCCTCTTTAACCCATTGCGGTAATACATCAAATGCATTGGCGCATATACCTTCAATTTGTTTGAAGCCGTTGAGTTCAGCATTAGCTTGCATCATACGGATGGCATCTGCAGAAATATCCAATGCCTGAACAGAGGCTGCACCAAAATGTGCTGCAAATAAGGCAAATGAACCGGTATAGGTGAAACAATCCAGCACCGATTTATTTTTTACAATTTGTGCAATGGCTAAGCGGTTGTCTTTTTGATCGAGAAAAAATCCGGTTTTTTGTCCGGCATCAAGATCAACATGAAACCGAACACCTTCCTCCTCCATAACAAATCGGGTAGGGAAGGGCTCACTTAAAAATCCTTTATGCTCTGTCAATCCTTCCAGCGTGCGCACCGGAACATCATTGCGTTCATAAACACCGGAGGCATGAAAGTCTTCAAGCAAAATTTCAGCGATGATATTTTTCCACTTATCCATCCCCGCACTTAAAGTTTGCATCACATACACATCTGCAAACTTATCAATCACCAAAGCGGGCAACATATCCCCCTCACCAAATGCCAGACGATAATTGGTGGTGTATCCTAATGTTTCTCTGTACGCCCTGCAAGAGAATAATCGATTTCTGAAAAAAGATTTGTCTATTGTTTCATCGGCATCACGTGTTAAAAGGCGCACAGTTATTTGCGATAAGGTGTTAATATATCCTTTGCCGATAAAATCTTTTCGAAAATTATATACGCTAACAATATCACCGGTTTGCGGATTGCCGTTGATATGTTCAATTTCATTCCCATACACCCATGGGTGACCGTCTTCAACCCGACGCCCTTTGCCTTTCTGTAGGATAACCTCCACTTTCAGTAAATTTGGGTGAAATTACGAAAAGGCAGGCAGCATATGCGCTCGGTGTTAAACTGGATATTGTATTCTAACTTTTTGATTGCCTTAGGTGCAGTAGCCTTTACAGCTAGGGGATTTTATCTCCTGGATATTGCAGATCAAATGGATATCGGAATTCCCATCTTCGCAGGGCTGTCTACATTATGTATTTATTTGTTGATCAGATACGTCGCTGTCGACCGAATCAAAGCATACCCAAAAGATACCCGATGGACGTTTTTCCTTAAGAATATAGATTTCTTCCGAACGGTGATGTTTATATCCGGATTCATGGCCTTTGACGTGTTTATTCGCATGCCGTTCAATGTGCAAAAAGCATTATTTATTCCAGGCGTAATTTCTGTGATTTATGGATTGCCCATTAAGTTTGGAAAAAAGAAAATGCGTCTGCGCGATATTGGTATCATTAAAATCTTTCTCATCGCATTTGTATGGGCATTTATAGGCACTGTGTTGCCAGCAAGTTATGTTGGCAATTATCCTGCCGACCCGCATCTCATGCAACGCGCCGGCGTCCTCTTTCTGGCTGATGCCTGTTTTATTTTGGCCATTACATTACCGTTTGATATTAAAGATATGGCCATCGACCAACAAAATCAGGTGCGCACCATTCCGGTTATTATTGGTCGCGAAATGACAATCAACCTGGCCATGTTACTATTATTTATTGCCGGGGTGATGTATACCTTGTTTTATAGGGTATGGTTTCCTTCAGATATCGATTTTACCATTCCCATGGTCACATCAATGGTTATCAGCGGTATGACCATTTATCTAAGCACAAAAACCAGGAATGATGTAGTGCATTTCGGCCTCTTAGATGGTATGCTTATTTTGCAATGGCTGCTCGTGTTGATAGCCTATACCTATCAGGCAATGGGCGCTTAATGAAATGTGAGGTCGCGCAGCATATTTCCATCTTCACCGCTATCTAATTTGAACATAACCTCTTTGCCATTGTCGAGTTTACCTTCAATTGTATAAGATGTATAGTGGCAATTACCTGCTTCACATTTGCCGTAATTCAAATGATCAATATCGAACAGCGTCCGCAAATCATTTTCGGAAATGTGATGGGTGGCCATCAGTTCGGCCGTTTTGGGGTCAATCTGCAGCTCCTGTTGTTTCAGGTCGTTTAACAGTTTCGCATCCAGGGCCTGTACGTCAGCGCTAGGCGCCTTTGTGTCCTCCTGATTCCGCATCAGCGTAGCACCTAATACGAGTGTTGAAACTGCGATAAAACCGATAACCTGCTTGTAATTAACAGCATGCATGAAGCGCATGGCATAGAATTTGCCTCAAAATTACGAATTTTGCCTCAAAACAGGCTGAATGGACATCCGAAACAACTGGACAAAAGAGGAGATTGCAGAGATTTATTACCTGCCGATTATGGAGCTGATGTATCAGGCTTCAACCATGCATCGTAAGTATCAGAAAACGGGTGAAGTACAGGTTTGTACTTTGTTGAGTATTAAAACCGGTGGCTGTCCTGAAGATTGTGCCTATTGTCCGCAAGCTGCACGTTATCACACTGATGTGGAAACACATAAATTGCTCGAATATGATGAGGTGATTACTAAAGCCCTGATTGCAAAAGAATTTGGCTCAACCCGTTTTTGCATGGGCGCGGCCTGGAGAAATGTGCGCGACAACAAAGATTTCGACCATGTTTTAGGCATGGTGAAAGGCGTTGCCGATTTGGGTATGGAAGTATGTTGCACCTTGGGCATGCTCACCGAAGAGCAAGCAAAGAAATTAAAAGATGCCGGATTGTATGCCTACAATCACAATCTCGATACTTCTGAAGAATATTACGAAGCAATTATTTCTACTCGTACTTACGACGATCGCCTTGAAACCATCGAAAATGTAAATAAAGCAGAAATTTCTGTGTGCAGCGGTGGCATTATCGGATTAGGTGAATCTGAAGATGACCGAATAGGTATGTTGCATACGCTTGCTACATTGCCAAAGCATCCTGAATCAGTTCCGGTGAATGCATTAGTGCCGGTAAAAGGAACACCACTCGAAAGTAATAAGCGCGTGTCTGTATGGGAAATGATTCGCATGATTGCTACTGCGCGTATCGTGATGCCAAAAGCGATGGTACGTTTGAGTGCAGGACGCAATGAAATGAGCGTAGAAGAACAGGCACTCTGTTTTATGGCCGGTGCCAATAGCATTTTTGCCGGAGAGAAATTACTCACCACACCAAATCCGGATGCAGATACGGATAAAGTCATGTTTGAATTACTCGGACTTACGCCGCGTCCTGCTTATAAAGAAGAATTAGTCAGTTAATTTAACGGCTGCTGAATATGGATCACGTGCACGAACGATTACAAAGAGAACTCATAGCGCGTGAGGAAGCACAGGCATTGCGACGACTTACGGTTTCGCAGGGCTTAGTCGACTTTGCTTCTAATGATTACCTGGGCTTTGCTTCGGATGCTCATCTCAAAAAAATGATTTTAGCTGAAATTGCTGAAATGCCTTTTTTCGGAAGTGGGGGTTCAAGATTGCTGACCGGTAATAATGCGTATGTCGAATTAGTAGAAAATGAAATTGCCGCATTTCACGACGCGCCTGCAGCATTGTTTTTCAATAGCGGTTATGAAGCCAACAGCGGATTAATCAGCACTATTGTACATCGCCACGATTTTATTTTTTATGATGCTTTCATCCATGCATCACTGCGGGAAGGCATCAGATTATCAGGCGCAAAAGCCTATAGCTTTGATCATAATGATGTAGATAGTCTGCAGCGATTATTTGAGATACATAAGGGAAATATTTTTGTAGTGACAGAAAGTGTTTTTAGTATGGATGGAGATATAGCGCCATTATCAGAAATACTTGCACTCACAGAAAAATATCATGCAGCCCTCATTCTGGATGAAGCACATGCCACCGGAGTTATTGGAAAAAGGGGAGAGGGACTTGCCCAACACCTGGGTTTACACAGCAGAATTTTTGCACGCGTGCATACCTTTGGCAAAGCCATCGGCACAAACGGTGCTGTTGTATTAGGCAGTACAATATTGCGCAATTACCTGATTAATTATTGCAAGCCTTTTATCTATACCACTGCACCGAATTACTTACAATTGGCTGCGGTGAGGATGGCTTATCGGTATTTAGTAACAATTCAGGAGCCAATCCGGCGCTTACATCATAATTTGAAATGCATGAAGGATAAGCTGCATTCAGTTACTTATGCTCAGCCTGTGTCAACGGATTCGGCTATTTTTAGTTTTATCGTGCCCGGAAATGCAGCAGTGAAAAAATTATCTGCCGACTTACGTATTGCCGGTTTCGACATGCGACCCATACTTTCACCAACCATACCGGCAGGAAGTGAGCGAATCAGGATTTGTTTGCATGCGTTTAATACGGATGAAGAGATTCGTGGAGCTTTGCAATTGCTTCAAACCAAAATATAAGTCGAGGGAAGGGTTCACTTGCCCTTTAAACCTAAGCTTCCTTTACATAATTTATTTATCTTTATAATATGACGCGTTTTATTTACATGCTGATAATAAGCATTGTACTGTGGTTCCAACACTTACCAGTATTTGCACAGCCTGTATTTGAATGCAATTTCGAAACCTTTTGCCCTTATTTATGTCCATTAACAGAAGATAATATCTGGTCAATTGCAGCGCCAGAGAAGAATAATATTACAAGTGCCCATAGTCCTAATTTTTGCGTTGTAACCGATGCCTTTGCACCGATCGAATCCAATGTGCATGATTATGTTCAGTTTGATTTGCCTGGTAAGGATGAGAATTCTAACACTTATAATGGAATGAACATAGATTTTTACTTTATGTATGACTTAGGGTTAAGTGGAGATGTAGCTTCCATTGAATTAGCTTTTGATAGTTCTGAATTCAATAATCTAACTTATTGGGAGGAGAACAATGATCCTACGTATTTTGACGAAGTTGATTTTGTAATTCCGGAATGGCATTATTGGGAGATTGATTCCGGGTTTTCAGGGAGCGTTTTAGATTGGAGACGCGGAAACATATTTATTGTGTTTTATGCCGCCTCAGGTCCTGTCGGCATTCAACCCGATGTTGATACTGTGCATTTGCGATTTAACTTATATTCTGATAATAATAATACATTAAATGATGGTTTTGCGATAGATGATTTGTCTGCTCAATTACTATGGTGGTCAGACATAACTAATCTAACAACAATACCTGACTTTAACATATACCCAAATCCCTGTCACAATAGTGCTTATGTTTCTTGTCCGACGCTTGCAAATACATCACATGTGATTACAATTCGGTCAATTCAGGGTAAAGTTATGGCAACAGCATCAAATACCTACTTTGATTCCGCAGGGATTGTTCAAATAGCTGTTGAGCAGTTACCTCCGGGCACATATATCTGTGAAATACGAACGCAGACAGGAAATTATTCCGAAATATTTGTCAAACAATAACTATCAATTTCGCATTAAAAAACAGAAGGATTGTAAATCAACATTCCCAATGTTTATCAATATGTAGAAGTATGACACTACCTAAAACGAATTATTTGTTAAAGGATAATTTGCCGGTATATACTGCAACACACTTGACTCTGTATACATTCCTTCAACACAGAATCTCAAATATCCGGAGCAACCTCAATCCTAAAATCTGCTATTATCAATTAATAATTGACCTCCAACTTCTTGTATTTATTATTGAATAAGCTTTATGCTTCGGCACAAGCCGTTGTGTCGCCCCGCTGGGGCTTAATGCATTTGATACGTCGACACATCAACACGTCGGCACGTCGACACACTGAATTTCTCCCCGCCTTCCTGTCTTCCCGGCTCAAAATAAAGCTTAATAGAAGTACCCCGCCTCATCCTTAAAATCAATTTATAATTGCACTGCATTCTAAAAAAAATGCATTAAATTTGAAAAAAGAAACCATGAAAACATTGTTTTTTCTCCTCTCTCTAAGTTGCTTCACAATTGCAAGCGCTCAAGACTACACCGGCTATTGCGATTTTGAAGAGCCATGTTCCTTTTTGCGACCAATAAACCCGGATAATTTTTGGGAGGTTGGTGAGCCCGACAAGCCGGTAATACTCGCTGCGCATAGCCCCGATAATTGTTTGATAACCGGCGCAACAAGCGCTTTAGATACCAATATGCATGAATTTGTACAATTTGATTTTTATGTTGGTACTGGGTTTGATGTTTCATTAACTTATTTAGGGGTATACTTTTATTATCAATCTGATCTGGCTGTTGATAGTGATTTTGTAGATGTTTCAATTGCATTTGATAGTTCCGAGTTTAAAAGCCTTCGTTATTTACAGGAAATGTCTTTTACCGGTAGTGAGTTTTATACGATTTTAGATTATTTTATTAGTGAATATTCAGTATTCTCAATAGATACGGGAATAACCGGGAGTTCTGATGGTTGGGAGTCTGGGAATATTAATATCCAGTTTTATATGGCAGCCGGTAATTCGCCACAAGGTTTTATGCCTGAGGTAGATACGGTGCATCTGAAATTCACGTTAATTACAGATTCAATACAGTCAAGTCATGATGGATTTGCATTAGATGATTTAGAAGTTTCAGCAGAAACTTGGGGAGCAGTTGAGGATATGATGAAAGAAGAAACACTATCAATTTTTCCAAACCCCGCAAGTTCAACATGCATAATTTCTAGCCCTACATTAGCCAATTCAATCCAAACTATTCAACTCTATTCCATTTATGGCGAGCATATAGCCTCCCTGCACAATCAATTTTTCGATACATCAGGCCAAACAGAAATCTCTCTCGAGAAATTGCCACCCGGCACGTACTTATGCACAGGCGCTTCAGAAGATACATCGTTTAAAGGCATGTTTGTCAAATTGTAACGATGCTGTTTCTTGCTGTATAGAAATAACAGTTTACATCCAATAAGCCGTTGTGTCGCTCCCCTGGGGCTTAATGCATTTGATACGTCGACACATCGACACCTTGAATTTCTTCCCGAAACTTCCCGCCTTCCCGCCTTACCTGTTCAAATAAAACTCGAATAAATCGATCATGCTATTTCATTCAAATAAATACTTGTATTAATCTGCGTTCCTCTGCGAAAATCCGCGGGAGAAAAATGGGCGATAAGCAAATGCACTGCATGAACATTAACTTCATTCTATCTTAATAATTTTATTTGAAGCTTCGGTATAAGCCGTTGTGTCGCCCCGATGGGGCTTTTGTTTGGTGTTGTGTATGCTTGTTAGTGGGTGTGTCGCCCCCCTGGGGCTTAATGCATTTCACACGTCGGCACGTCGACACGTCGGCACATCGGCACGTCGACACATCGACACGTCGTCACACTGAATTCCTCCCCGTCTTCCTGTCTTCCCGGCTCAAAAAAGGCCTATTATATAGAACCCTGCTTCATACTTAAAATCATTTTTTTGATGCCACTGGACATACGAAATCTCTCTCGAGGGATTGCCGCCCGGCACGTATATTTGCACCGGTGCATCAGAGGATACATCGTTTAAAGGCATGATTGTCAAATTGTAATGATGGCTTCTCTTGCATAAGTCTACAGCATGCAGGATATAGTTGAAATAGTTGTTTCACCCGCAGAATTAAACCACACAGAGGCTATCGAAAAAGCCCTGCACAAAAAATGTGGTTTTAAACCGGCCTATTGGAAAATTCATAAACGTTCTATCGACGCCCGTGGAAAAAATCCGGTGTTCCGATTGCAAATGCAACTGAGTGATGTCCCCATTATACATCAGCCCTCTCTTCCGCCTGCATTTGCCTCAGTAAAGAATTTACCAACATGTATCATCATCGGCGCCGGTCCTGCTGGATTATTTGCAGCACTGGAATGTATTCGACAAGGCATTAAACCCGTCATTTTTGAACGCGGTAAAAATGTGAGAGCACGCAGACACGATCTGGCAAAAATAAACCGCGCTGGTGTTGTGGATCCGGATTCTAATTATTGCTTCGGGGAGGGTGGGGCAGGTACATACAGTGACGGCAAGTTATACACCCGCTCAGATAAAAGAGGCAATATCCGTGCCATACTCGAAACTTTTGTCCAATTCGGCGCCAGTAGCGACATTCTGGTGGATGCGCATCCGCATATCGGCACAAATCGATTGCCTAAAATTATAGAGGCTATCCGCAACCATATTTTAGATGCGGGAGGCGAAATCTGTTTTGAAAGTCGGGTTACGGATATCCGCACCGCTGAAAATGCCATTAAAGGCATTACACTCGCGAACGGCGATCAGCACGATGCAGACCATGTTATCCTGGCAACCGGACATTCTGCACGAGATATTTTTACGCTGCTTGATGCAAAAGGTATTTTAATTGAAGCAAAGCCATTTGCATTAGGTGTGCGTATCGAACATCCTCAACATATCATTGATACCATGCAGTATCATTGTGCAACGCGTGGTCCATATTTGCCACCTTCATCTTATAGTTTTGTTGAGCAGGTGGATGGCAGAGGTGTTTATTCATTTTGTATGTGTCCGGGTGGCATCATCGCGCCCTGCGCAACAGCTCCCGGCGAAATTGTAACCAACGGCTGGAGTCCGAGTA
Organism: Bacteroidota bacterium; assembly: GCA_029571985.1. Taxonomy (GTDB): domain Bacteria; phylum Bacteroidota; class Bacteroidia; order Chitinophagales; family BACL12; genus UBA7236. Next base: position 13,799 of record JAKQVC010000030.1, read on the forward strand.
AACGCAATAATCCATTCGCGAACAGTGGCTTTGTGGTAGGTATTTCATTGGAGGATATGCAACAAGCTGGTTTTACAGGTCAGCTTGCCGGTATACATTTTCAGCAACAAGTAGAACAATTAGCCTATGCAGCAGCTGGAGGCAATCAAAAAGCACCCGCGCAGCGCATGGTAGATTTCGTGCAAAAAAAAATGTCTACCAACTTACCGGATTGTTCATATCAACCGGGTATTACTGCAGTTCAATTAGATGATGTGCTCCCTCCAATAATTTCTAAGGGTTTGCGACAGGCATTTCATCAAATCCGCAGCAAGCGATCTCCTTATTTTACGAATGAAGCGGTAATGGTAGCAACTGAATCGCGCACGTCATCACCGGTTCGCATTCCCCGAAATCCGGAAACACTCGAGCATCCGCAAATAAAAGGCCTATTTCCCTGCGGCGAAGGAGCAGGCTACGCCGGCGGCATCATCAGCGCAGCCATTGATGGCATTCGTGTAGCTGAAAAAATAAAAATGCTCTAGGTGTCGACGTGTCGACGTGCCGACGTGTCGACGTGGAATGCAAGTGTGTCCGCCGTGCGGCGGATGCAATGTGAAAGTGTGCGAGTGAACAATTCCAAATTAACCATCTTCCACACAACCGCATCCCCAAGCCCGAAGGGCTCTTGCATTTGTCCCACTACCCACTACCCACTACTCACTACCCACTACCTGATACCTGATACTTGATACCTGCTACCATCAAAACAAAGAAAGATTCTTCATCGCAAACCCAAACTCCTTATCCGTAACATAAAAAGAAGCATTTCCCTTCCTCACCAATTTTCGCCAGGTGAGTTTGTAGCATTCGAAAAATGCATTGTATGTTCTTCCGGTGAAATAGTTTCGGGCTATGCGATATTGATCATCTACTAAATTGCGGGCAATTGTGATATGCGGTGTTTTACCAACATTGAAATCTATTTCCTCATCATATTTGGAGGATTTTAATTCGGCCGATAATTTTTTTCGGAGAGAAGTGATGGCTGTTTTGGATGTTTCCTGTATGTCGACAAATATCGTTTTGTTTGCATTGAATTCACCGAAGTTTTCCAGATGCACATTAAATGGTAATTGATTGCGACAAATTACTTCTAATTTGGATTCAATTTCACTGATTCTGCTTGCATCGCCAACTGCAGCAAACAGCGTGATAACAGGGTCGCTGCCGGATGATGCATATTTACCGGCAACTCCGGCCAATCCATCCTTAAAAATGCGAATGGTTTCTACGATTTCATCCGTAGGCATAATGACCGCCGCATAAATAAACTGCTCCTTATTTTCTGGTGAAGACATAGCTATCGTAATCTATAAATTCATTCACGGAAACAGAACAGGAAACTACTTTTCCATCCACAACCGTAAATGGAATTTCTTTTACACCCCAGGTTACCGGATCGTAGAAACAAATAAATGTATTTTCACCTGAAGCCTTTAAATGTCCAACCAGTTGTGGATGGTGACTAAATTTAATCAAGAGCTCATTTCCTTCAGTGGTAATCATTATATCACCATACACCGAATTCGAATAAGTACCGGTATAATCAACCAGCGGATGTCCGGGATTCGGTTTTTTATCTGTTATTTTTCTCCACTCTGCAATTTGAGCTTCCGCCTCAGCATTACCCGGTGCAGTGCGTGTGTAGTATATCTCTGATAAATTGCGATAAGGCACATTAAAATACGCTTCCATAATCTGGTAGCGCAAAGCATCGTATAAGGCATTGGCATCTGTATTCGTAAGCACCACAATACCTAAACCGGATTCCGGAACAAAAGTGGTATTGGTTACAAATCCGTTTGCACCACCTCCGTGACTATAAATGCGTCGACCTTCATAATCAGTTACAAACCAGCCCATTCCGTACAAATTAAAATGTTGAGATTTATATAGGCCGGAGTTACCCGCACTAACCACTGTTCTTGGCACGCGCGGCATTTTTACTACCTGTTCAGGGAATACCTGTTTACCATTAAATTTACCATTATCTAATTGCATCATCAACCAGTTGGCTAAATCGTGCACACTGGAATTAATGCTGGCTGCAGGGCCGAGGTTATCAATATAATCGTATTGAAGTTTAACTAATTTTCCATCGAACATGGTATATGGTGTGCAGGCATTCGCATCCGCTTGAATAGCTGCTCTGGTAGTGCTTGTGCGTTTCATTTCCAGTGGTTGGAAAAAATGCACACGCAAATAATCATCCCAGGTAGTATCTGTTACGGCATATAACACCTCGCCCGCCGCAACAAATCCTGAATTGCAATAGCCATAGGTATCACGAAATTGATATTTTGGGATATTTCTCGACATTCCTTCAACTACTTCTTTGCGTGTTAATGTGCTGCTCCAATTCAGAAAATCTCCCTGAAAGGTTGAAAATCCTAAGCGATGACACATTAAATCTTCAACTGTCGCCAGTTGACTACTCGCCGGATCATAGAGTCCGAAATAGGGTAGGTGCTTGGTTACTTTATCATCAAGAGAAAGTCTTTTCTGGAAATCGAGATTGGACAGCGCTGTTCCGGTAAAGGCTTTTGAATTACTGGCAATCATAAATAAGGTGTTTTCATCCGTTTTTTTCCCACTTTCGAGATCGATGACACCATAACCTTTTTCTACAATTACTTTTCCGTCTTTTACAATCGCGATTGCAACAGCCGGAATTTGCCATCGCTCCATTTCTCGTTGAATGTAAATATCCAGACTATCAGTAATAAAGGCGGGTTGTTGGGCAACCAGATGTAGTGTGGAGAGTAGTAAAACAAGGTTGAATATGATCTTCTTCATAAATATAAATCGGTCAGGTTAAATTTTCCTCTGTTAAAAATAACATCTATTATGCTTAAATCAGGTATAAATGTGCTTCTGTCACTAAAAACCTGTGTGTAGGGTAGCCAATGTAGCTCAAAGGGATTTGTATGTTGGGGATGCACCACATTTCTCAGGTCAACCACCTGTGGGTCGTGCGGTTCGATATAGTGTTCGGTCAACCTGATGTCCAACGGCAACCGCATCATGCGACTCAAACTGCTGATCAGGCCTGTTTGCAGGTCGATCATAAACGGATATTGCCGCGCATAAAATGGCTCCAGCATGTCGGCAAAATAGTCAAAAAAGGGCGACCTTTTGTAGCTACTGCAAATGGCCTGCCAGTGATTTTTTTGCCAGTTTTCAGCATATGAAATGCGCAGATCTTTTGACCTTATTTTTTGTCCGCGCCCATGTTCTAAGGGCACACTCAGTCGTTGTACACCATTTGCAGCCAGAATGAGGGTGCGGTTGCGATAGCTTCCTTTTTCATAATGCGACGACACGTCCAGCCAAATCTCTGTATGCCGGCTAACAGCGTTAAACCAGCTGATAGAAGGCAAATAATGAGGTTCGATGAGCAATGGCGTAGGCATCAATTGTGACATACAGGTGACCGCAACTTGAAATTATCCCGTAATTTTAAGGTAATTTTAATGGTATGAAAAATGCGTTATTGTTAATCGCTGCCCTTATACTGTTTAAAACGGATGTTTTAGCAGAGGGCCTGGCTACTAATACGACCAGCAGATCATGTTTGTTTTTGCATCCAACCGATGGAGCATACCTCGAAACCTATCTGGTGGCGGGCGCAAATGCCCTTACGCTTTCTGAATTAGAGGAAGGCGGTTTCTCGGGTGGGGTAGAAGTGTCTATCATCATCCTGGATGCCACGCAAACGGTGGTGAATTTTGATAAATATATACTCAATACGCCTGCCGTTAAGGATTCGTCCAAAATGAATTTCAGCATTATGGACCAGCGCCGTTTTTTTGTGCCTAATAAAACGTTGTCTGTAGAAGTTACAGTTACCGATTTATTTGACCCCACTAACGTATTTTCTTCCACAGATGTGATAAGTCCACTCGAAACCGACCGCGTTCAAATTTCAGACATTCAATTTATCGAAAATTTTCAGGCAACAACAGAAAATAATGCGTTTGTCAAAAATGGAATTGAAATGACACCGTATCCCATTAATTTCTTTCCGAGCACGCAATCCTCAATTAAATTTTACGGTGAAATATATCAAACAGACACTAAAATGGGTGGAGAGCCTTTTATGGTAACCTTCTCCATTCGCGATTACCAGACGAACGATATCAATCAGACATTTTATCAATATATTAAAGCCGAAGCACAGCCTGTGTACAGCTTTTTACGTGAAATGCCTGTTGCTGATTTACCCGGTGGTAATTATAATCTGGTGATTGAAGTTCGCAACAAAATGAATGAAATCGTTACCCAGAAAAAGGTTTTCATTCAACGTGCAAATAAAGGTCCGGTTAACGGATGGGAAAATATAAGCATGATAAGTACGGAAGGTACATTTACCGAAGATTATACTGAAGAACAATTAAATTATTTTTTAGATGTTATCCGGCCTCGTGCTTCACAATCAGATTTAGCGATTATAGAATCACTTTCACCACGTGTTGAAATAGACATGAAAAGAAAGTTTTTATACAATTTCTGGGTGGAAAGAGCACCGGATGATCCGTATGCTGCCTGGAAATCGTATTTGCAATTGGTTAAAGAGGCTAATGATGAATTTAGTACTCCATCCCGCCAGGGATATAAAACTGATCGTGGCCGCGTGTATTTGCAATACGGCCGACCATGGGATATGGTTACCAGCGTGAATGAACCAGGGGCATATCCATACGAAATCTGGTTCTATACCACACTGGCAGATAAACAATCAAATATAGGTTTTGCCTTTTATGAGCCTAGTGGTGTGAGTAACGATTATCAGTTATTGCATTCAAATGCAAGAGGTGAATTGCACGATCCGCGTTGGAAAATTCGTATCTATGAAACAGTTGCCTCTCCTCAGGAAGTGTTAAACCTGGATAATACCAGTGTAACCGATAACCTGGGAGGCCACCGGGCCATTGATGCGTATGATTTTTAGGGCATGGAGCCCATTTAACAGAGGAAAAGCTGCGGATTCAGAAAAAGCGGTATTTTTAGCCCATGCATACTGAGGATATACTCGACCGCCCGGTTGTGGCCGTTGTGATCCTGTCCTGGAATGGAAAATCTTTTCTGGAGCAATACCTGCCTTCAGTTATGCAATTGCGTTATCAGCCCTTAGATATTTATGTTGCTGATAATGCCTCTACAGATGATACCATTCCATTTTTGCAACAACAGTATCCGTCCATTCATATTATCCGCATTCCTAAAAATGAAGGTTTCGCAAAGGGATATAATATTGCACTTAAATCAGTAGTGGCAGATTATTTTTTTTTACTCAACCAGGATGTGGAGGTTACTCCAGATTGTATTCAGCATCTGGTGGATGTGATGCAGGCAGATGATGCAATTGCCGCCTGTCAGCCAAAAATATTAGCTACCTGGAATCGCACTCAATTTGAGCATGCCGGTGCAGCAGGCGGATTTATGGATGCATTTGGATATACCTTTTGCAGAGGCAGACTTTTTAATCAGGAAGAACAAGATACCGGTCAGTACGATACATCATGTGAAATTTTTTGGGCTAGCGGCGCTGCGATGCTGGTGCGGGCTGATTTGTTTAAACGCTTTAAAGGATTTGATCCGGATTATTTTGCGCACATGGAAGAAATTGATTTATGCTGGAGGTGGAAGCGCGCAGGGTACAGCATTCAGTATCAACCCGCTGCAACTGTTTATCATGTAGGTGGAGGAAGTTTGCCAAAAGAAAATCCGTATAAAATCTATCTCAATTTTCGCAACAATTTATTCATGCTGTTCAAAAATTATGAGAGCTATGAATTAATATGGCGTTTCCCTTTGCGCATTTTGTTAGATAATGTGGCATTTGTACATGCTTTGCTGAAGGGCAGATGGAAAGAAGCAGGCGCTATCTTCCGGGCCGATTGGCATTTTGTGATTTCATTCCCGCTACAATTAAAAAAGCGATATGATAATTGGAAACTCTATAACCGTAACAGAGTTGCATCCAGCCGGGTGAAAAAAGGCGGGTATTATCCGAAGAGTATTGTTTGGCAATTTTTTGTGAAAGGCCGGAAAGTATTTTCCGATTTACCTGCTATTGATTAACCAGGTATTTGATAGCGAGGGCATAACCTTCTAAACCTAATCCTGCAATTAAACCTTTGCATTTTCCGGCAATGGCATCATGGTGCCGATAACTTTCGCGGGCAAAGGTATTGCTGATATGCACGGCAACTACCGGTGTGGTAATCGCATTGATGGCGTCAGCAAGGGCAATGGAAGTATGCGCAAATCCACCTGCATTCAGCACAATACCATTAAAGGTAAATCCAACCTCGTGCAGCTTGTCAATCAAGGCGCCTTCGTGATTACTTTGAAAATGATGTAATTCAACGTTCGGAAATCTTTGTTGGAGATTTGAGTAAAAATCTGAAAAAGTGGTTGAGCCGTAAACCTCAGGTTCACGCACACCGAGCAGATTGAGATTCGGACCGTTAATGATTAGGATGCGCATTACAGGACAAATATACGATTATGCACATATTCAAACTGAAAAGGCCATAGCAGCGTTATAGCAGTCAATAGTATCTTTCAGCATGAATTGGGCCGGGGCAATTAAGGAATTTATGGGGTATTTAAAGCTGGAAAAATCGCTGTCCGGCCATTCCGTAGAGGCCTATATCCGGGATGTGCAGAAGCTGTATCAGTTTTTGGAAGGAAACTATCCCGGCACCACCCCCGAAAAAGTAAATCGCGAACATTTAGAGGGATTTCTCATCTTTTTGCATGAAATCGGGATGCATGCAGCCAGTCAGGCCAGGATTATCTCCGGCATCAGGGCGTTTTACAGGTTTTTGTTGATGGAGGATTTAATCGATCACGATCCCTCACAATTAATTGATTTGCCTAAGCAACATCGAAAACTGCCGGATACATTAAGTTATGAGGAGGTCATGTCGATAATTCAGGCAATTGATTTGAGTAAGCCCGAAGGTCAGCGCAATAAGGCTATGCTTGAAACCTTGTATTCGTGCGGACTGCGTGTAAGTGAGCTGATTGGTTTACATATTTCAGATATGTATTTAGCTGACGGATTTATTCGTGTTTTCGGGAAAGGGAACAAAGAACGTTTGGTGCCCATTGGGGATAGTGCTATCAACTTCATTACCATTTACCGCAATACGGTTCGTGTGCATATTACTCCTCAAAAAGGGTTTGAAGACACACTTTTCCTAAATAACAGAGGACGCATGCTTTCCAGGGTGTATATATTTATGCTCATTAAGCAATTGGCGCTGTTAGCGGGGGTGCAGAAGAATATTTCTCCGCATACTTTTCGTCATTCATTTGCTACGCATCTTATTGAGGGTGGGGCTGATTTGCGGGCGGTTCAGGAAATGCTGGGGCATGCTTCTATTACGACTACTGAAATATATACGCATATCGATCGTGAATTTTTGCGGGCTACGTTGAATGAATTTCATCCGCGGTTTAATAAGCGGGGTTAGATTGGGCTTTGATTCTTCTAATGGGCTTTTCGAGGCCGGGGAGACTGGAAGACGGGGGGGGCGGGAAGAAATGCAGAGTGTCGACGTGCCGACGTTCCGACGTGTCGACGTGTAAATTGCACAAGAATCAATCGGGAGTTCATATGCTAAAAATGCTCATCGGGAGCACATACACCAAAGGTATCAAAAGGCTCATGCGCGATAAAGCCCCATCGGGGCGACACACCCACTAACCAGCCTGCCAAGCACCAACACAAGAGCCCCATCGGGGCGACACAACGGC
>JAKQVC010000043.1 GCA_029571985.1 Bacteroidota bacterium
AAGGTTTTGTCTGTTAACGCACCAACCGGACAAACATCAATTACATTTCCGGAAAAATCATTATCAATTGCTTTTTCTATATACGTAGAAATTTCCGCATGGTCACCACGATTGATGACACCATGTACACGACCATCTGTAATCTGCTCACATGTTTTCACACATCTGTAGCATAAGATGCAGCGGTTCATGTGCAATTTTATTTTATCTCCAATATCTATTGGTTCAAATTCTCTGCGTTGAAATTCGTAACGTGTTCCCTGTTTCCCATTTTCATACCCTAAATCCTGCAAGTGACATTCACCTGCCTGATCACAAACCGGACAATCCAGCGGATGATTGATTAATAAAAACTCTACTACACCGGCACGCGCTTCCAGTAATTCAGGCGAAGTGGTATTGCGTACTACCATACCGTCCATTACGTTTGTTCTGCAGCTTGGTACTGGTTTTGGCATTGGACGCGGATCTTTTTCAGAACCTTGAACAACGTTAACGATACACGTTCTGCAATAACCGCCTGTTGTTTTTAATTTGGAATAATAGCACATAGTAGGCGGTGCTATATTTGTACCATGCTGCTCATCAATCATTCTTGCCGCTGCCAGAATACTGGTGCCGTCAGGAACGTCAATCGTTATATCGTCTATGGTTACTTTTGCCATTATGCTTCTACTAAATTATTTAATCTGTAATAATGTTTCACATCATGAATAGATTGTGGATTTTTCACATACTCTTCAAACTCATGTCTGAAATGACGGATGGCCGCGGCCACCGGCCAGGCAGCAGCTTCGCCTAAAGGGCAAATGGTTTTACCTTCAATCTTCGACTGCACATCCCACAATAAATCAATATCACTCATGGTAGCTTTACCATCAATAAATTTCTTAAGAATTTTTTCCATCCAGCCTGTTCCTTCACGGCAAGGTGAACATTGTCCGCAACTTTCGTGATGGTAAAAACGAGCAAATGTAAACAGATTTTTTACGATAGATGTATCTTCATCCATGGCAATAAATCCGCCGGAGCCTAACATGGTACCTGTTGCAAAACCACCGTCACCTAAGGACTCGTAGCTCATCAAGCGAGGTTCGCCTTTTGCCGTTTTTAAAATTAATTCGGTTGGCAAAATCGGAACGGAAGAACCTCCAGCCACAACAGCTTTCAGTTTTTTTCCATTTCTTATACCACCACAATATTCATCGCTGTAAATAAATTCCTCAACAGGAACGCCTAATTCAATTTCGTAAACACCTGGTTTATTGATATGTCCGGATGCTGAAATCAGTTTCGTACCAGTTGATTTTCCGACACCTATTTTTGCATATTCTTCGCCACCAAAATTTACAATTGGAACTACTGCTGCAATGGTAGTTCCAATTGTAAATTTTGGTGGCGAAGAATATGCAAAAATAGGTGTCGGAAAATCAACTGGTACGAAACTGATTTCAGCATCCGGACATATCAATA
>JAKQVC010000062.1 GCA_029571985.1 Bacteroidota bacterium
ATTATATTTATGAGCAGGGCGGCGTTCCGACCCTATATCGCAATGATGATTTTATTGTAGAGATTAACGGCGAGCTGATTAACAAAGACCGCTGGAATATTATTCCAGGGCATAAAGATCATGTATTGGTTTATATTCCTGTTCATGGATCAAGTGAGGGCGGAAAAAATCCCTTACGGACAATATTGAGTATCGTTGTGATGGTAGTAGCTATCGCGGCGACGTGGTATTTCAGCGGCCCCTTCGGCGGCGTTCTAACCGCCGACGAGTTGGGTTTAAAAGGCGCGGCGGCAAGTATGTATGGCGCGGCATGGGGCGCGGCAATAATGACGGCGGGGACTATGCTTATTAACGCGCTTTTCCCAATTTCCGTTGCCGGTTTAAGTTCGGAGTCGCCCGAAGATAGCCCGACTTATTCAATACAAGGAGCATCTAACAAACTTATCCCGTTTGGCACAATACCCGTAATTTTGGGAACCCATAAATTTTATCCGCCTTTAGGCGCAAAACCATATACAGAAATTGTTGGCGACGACGAATATATAAGAATGGTTTTTGTTTGGGGGTACGGCCCACTAAAAATTAGAAATATTAAAATTGGCGATACGTTATTGTCAAGCGACGGAACTACGTTAGACGGTGAATTTGAAGATGTGGAAATTGAAACTGTGGAGGGGCGCAGCGATGACGCGGATTTAACTCTATTTCCCAATTCGGTGTCGCAGAGCTTTATCAATATTGAACTAAAAAAAGCGGACGGAGCGGTGACGCGAACCGCGCCGAAATCTGTGGATGAATTAAGTGTTGATGTGATGTTTCCGGCTGGTCTTTGTGTTTTTAATAATGAGGGCGGGCACGGTGAAGTAAATTGCCGATTACGATTGGAGTACCGCGAAGTGGGGACAGATGAATGGACAACAGTCAAAAAAAATCTTAAACATCGTTACGCGGGTGTAACGTGGCCATTGATTACTGTTCAATCTCATCCCAACACAACTTATTCCCTGTATGTAAATACAGGGGGAGTATTCCAGTTATATCAAGGCACATCGACCCTTTCGGGATATTACAGGATTGCAACAATTAAATATGTTCCCGACAAAGAGACGGAGCCCCATCCCATACCAGGTTTTCGTAATTGGGAATACGAAAACCTGGTAGTTGAAGGTGTAAGCGGGTTTACGGTCAGCATAAAGGCGGATATTGCAATCGGAGCGCCACCACAAACATACAGCCTTGTAGTGGCTTCGGGTAGCATTACTTATCTTGATGACCCCTTCAACGTAACTGATAATTCAACGACTACAGTAAGGCGCGGCCACAGATGGAAAGTTGACAGCGCAAAAAACTACGAAGTGAGAATGACACGAATCACAAACGATTATGATGATACAAGAATTGTCACAAATTCTTATTGGTATGTTTTAAGGGGTCTGGTGAAGGGAGACCCTATTACGTTTCCTCAGCCATTAGCGATGACCTGCTTGCGGATACGAGCGACTAATCAATTAAATGGGGTGATAGACGAGCTTAATGGAGAAATTTCTTCTTACGCGCAAACATGGGACGGTGAGGCGTGGGACACAACGGCAATAGATAAAGTGAAAACGACCTCAAATAATCCGGCGGCGTTAATGCGTCTGGTTTTACAACATCCAGCGAATGTTAAAAAAGTAACATCAGAAAAAATTGACGAGGATAGGTACGGCGAGTTTTACGATTTTTGTGCAAGCGAAGGATTTGAATTTAATATGATTCGCGACTTCACGGCTTCCGTTACCGATACATTGATTGATATTGCGGCAAGCGCCTGTGCTTCCCCATCGTTTGACGGGGCACATAGTGTGATTTGGGATGCTGAAGATTCACCTGTGGTTCAGCATATCACGCCTCGGAACTCGTGGGGGTTTTCGTCTTCAAAAATTTTCTACAATAAGCCTCACGCTTTCAGGATTCAATTTGTTAATGAAGAAAACAATTACCTAACCGATGAACGCTTTGTGTATGATGATGGCTACAATGCAAGCAACGCTACTTTGTTTGAATCTCTGAAATTCAATGGAATCACAAAGCCTAGTTTGGTTTGGAAATTGGGAAGGTATCATATCGGTCAAGCGAAGTTAAGGCCGGAAACGTTTACCCTATTTATGGATTTTGAACATCTAGTGGCGCGGCGCGGCTCCCATGTTTTTGTTACGCATGATGTTCCGTTGTGGGGTAGTGGCTCCGCAAGGGTAAAAGAGATAACTCTCAACGCAGAAGAAACTCATGTAACAAGCGTTACACTCGATGAAAACGTAACCTTTGAATCGGGCAAAGATTATTCCTGCCGTTTCAGATTGGCCGACGAGAACAACACTTCTGTCTGTTACGCAGTAGATAACAGCGGTGGCATTACTAATACTCTTACTTTTACATTGGAAACCGGCATACCCATTGCCGTTGCGCCATCAGTTGGCGACCTCGCGATGTTCGGCGAAACCGGTAAGGAAACAACAGAATGTATCGTTAAGGGAATTGAAAGAAGCGACGATTTTACGGCGAAACTGACGCTTGTTGATGTTGCGCCTGAAATTTATCAACTACGCGATGGCGGTATTCCTGAGTATGATCCAAACATCACGCGCCCCGTGGACATAACAAAAATCAAACCTTCCGTGCCAACAATTATTAGCGTGGAGTCGGGAACAAACGCGCTGGAAATTGTGAATGGTGTAATTAAAACAAGAATCCTTGTTAATTTTTCCGTTTCCGAAACATTAATCCCGATTGACCATTACCAGCTGATTTACAAACTGGAAACACTGGAGACAAAATGGAAATGGCTGACGATTGAGGGCGGGAATAGATTTGTTTATATTTCTGGTATTCAAGATGGCGAAACTTACAGAATTAAAATCCGCGCGGTGTCTGTTTATGGCGCGTTCTCTGATTGGTCAGAGCCCCACATTGAGACCGTAACGGGTCAGGCGGAAGAACCGCCGGACGTGGAAAACTTTATCTGTAATATAATTGGCAGTAACGCTTTTCTGGCGTGGGATGCAGTGCCGGATATAGATTACTCTCATTGCGAAATCAGATATTCCAGCCTTACTGCGGGCGCGACGTGGGGAAGCGCGACACCCTTAATTAATAAAGTGGGAAAACCGGCAACGTCTATTACAGTCCCCGCGATGGTGGGATCGTATCTGATCAAGGCTGTGGATTACAAGGGCAACAAAAGCCGTAACGCTTCCGTAGTGGTTAGCGACATCGCGGCGCTGGAAGGATTGAATGTCGTGGAAACGCTTAGCCTGCCTGATGTTTCGTGGGATGGAATTTCCGGCGGCTTACGTTATGATGAAGATTATGGCGGTTTAAGATTAAGATATGATTACGGCCTCTCAGGCAACGGAGATTATTTCGATGTTAAAAACTTCATTGAAGGAGAAATATCAAAAATTAAAATTTCGGCGGTGGATGGAAACGCTTTTCTGGATTTCGGCGATATACTGGCAGGATATATTGATTACAGAATTATTTTAATTGATTCCACTGGAAAAAAACTTATCGGCTACATAAAAGAGGCGGGAACAGAGGAAACTTACAGCGCGGAAATTAATAGCGGAACGCTCACGCAATATAAACTGTACATAATCACGGCGACAGAGGAAGACCACTATGGCACGGGTTTGGAGGTGGGTGATTACTTTACTTCAGCCGGGACAGAATCTTGTGATGCAAATAATAAAGTAAAAGAAGTTTTAACGCCAGCGGATACCGGCGTTACCATTGTATCCGCAGCCTTTGGTGAAACATATAACTTTAAAACCGTAGAGACGGGCTTTGATTTCGCTGATACTTAC